>JAOHJV010000022.1 GCA_028100865.1 Candidatus Pelagibacter sp.
TTTGCCACAATATTCAATATTAGTACCTTTTACACTTACTGAAAATGACATGTCACTTTTTTCAATCTCTATATCGTTTTCTTTAAAAAAATTAATTAAATTAGGATATGTAATTTTATTAAAAACCATAAATCCAGCATCAACAGCAATTTTTTCTTTTTCATTAAGTTTAACGTCTAACGTATAAGAGTGTCCGCCAAAGCGATCTTGCTTTTCAAATAAATCAACTTTGTGTTTTTTTGAAAGATAATAAGCTGAACTTAATCCAGATATACCTGACCCTATAACAGCAATTTTCATTAATAAATTATTTTATGCAGCAGTATCTTTGTACTCATCAATTGACGGGCACGAACATACTAAGTTTTTATCTCCATAAACATTATCAACTCTTGCAACTGGTGGCCAGTATTTAATCTGTTTTAAAAATTCAGATGGATATGCTGCCTCTTCTCTTTCATACTTATGCTCCCACTTATTTGCAATTAGTTCTACATGAGTATGTGGCGAGTTTTTAATCGGATTATCAATTTTGTCATATTCCCCTGATTGAACTTTATCAATTTCTTCTTTAATTTTTTTCAATGTATTACAAAATCTATCAATTTCTTGAAGTCCTTCGCTTTCAGTTGGCTCTATCATCATTGTACCTGCTACAGGCCATGACATAGTTGGTGCATGAAAGCCAAAATCAATTAACCTTTTAGCAATATCTTCCTCTGTAATACCTACTTCAGACTTAATTTTTCTAATATCTATAATGCACTCATGAGCTACATTTCCGTTTTTACCTTTATATAATATTGGGAATGTGTCTTTAAGGTTATGAGCCAAGTAATTAGCGTTTAAAATGGCAACTTGTGATGCTTTCTTAAGTCCTTCTGATCCCATCATTTTAATATACATCCATGAAATAGATAGAATACTCGAGCTTCCCCAAGGAGCTGCTGATACTGCGCCCATTCCAGTGACTGGTCCACAATCTTTAATAACTGCGTGGTTTGGTAAGTATACCTCTAAGTGTCTTTTACATGCTATCGGACCCATCCCTGGTCCACCACCTCCATGAGGGATGCAGAATGTTTTATGTAAATTTATATGACATACATCAGGACCAAACTTTCCTGGTTTTGCAATTCCAACAAGTGCATTTAAGTTTGCACCATCCATATAAACCTGACCACCATTATTATGTATAAGTTCACAAATCTCCGTAATCTTTTCTTCAAACACACCGTGTGTAGATGGATAAGTAACCATTAATGCTGCTAAGTTTTCTGAATGAGTTGTTGCTTTTTCTTTTAAGTCTTCAATATCAACATTTCCATGTTCATCACATTTAATCACCACCACTTTCATTCCAACCATTTGTGCACTTGCTGGATTGGTTCCATGTGCAGAACTTGGGATCAGACAAACGTTTCTATTTTTATCACCGTTATTTTCATGATATTTTTTAATAACCATTAAACCAGCAAACTCACCTTGTGCACCAGCATTAGGTTGTAAAGAAACACCTGAAAAACCTGTAATTGATCTTAACCAATTTTTTAAATCAGTAAATAATGTTCGATATCCTTCCATTTGTTCCACTGGAGCAAAAGGATGTGGTTCAGAAAATTCTCTCCAAGTAACTGGAATCATCTCTGCTACAGCATTTAGTTTCATTGTGCATGACCCTAATGCAATCATTGATCTATTAAGCGCTATATCAGCATCCTCTAATTTTTTTAGATATCTAAGCATTTCAGTTTCTGAATGATAACTATTAAATACTGGATGAGTTAAATATTCCGATGTTCTTAATAAATTTTTTGGTAAATTTGATAAGTTTTCATTTAAATTTTCTTTTATAGCTTCAGAACAATTAAATATTTTTAATAATTGGTTTGCTCTGTAAACATTTTTTCTTTCATCAAATGCAACTGAGAGCATTTCAGAATTAACTTTTCTTATGTTTACATTCTGTCTTAATGCATTTCTAAAAATTGAGTCCGTTTTATCAAGTGTTTTAATTGTAACGGTATCAAAAAAGTGATCTGAATAAAGTTCATAACCAGATTGCTTAATTTTATCTGCAAAATTTTTTGCTAATTGAGATGTATTTTCAGCAATTTTTCTTAAACCTTCTGGACCGTGATAAATAGCGTAAGCCGCTGACACTATTGCTAATAAAGCTTGTGCAGTACAAATATTACTTGTCGCTTTATCTCTTCTTATATGCTGCTCTCTTGTTTGAAGCGAAAGTCTATAAGCTTTGTTTCCATGACGATCAACAGAAACCCCTATAATTCTACCAGGCATTGATCTTTTATATTCATCTTTAGTTGCAAAAAAACCAGCATGGGGACCACCATAACCCATTGGAATTCCAAATCTTTGTGAACTTCCAACAGCAATATCAGCACCTAGTTCAGCTGGAGTTTTTAATTTAGCTAAAGCTAACAGATCACAGACCAACACAGCTTTACCATTGTTTTTATGTATTTTGCTTATGGCTTCACTTGGATCTTTAATATCTCCTAAGGTTCCAGGATACTGTAAAATACCACAGACAATATCTTCATTAATATCTGTTCCTTCATCACCTACAACAACAGTTAAACCTAGAGGTTCTGCTCTTGTTTTAATAACATCAATAGTTTGTGGATGACAATCTTTTGAAACAAAAACTATATTAGAGTCATTTTTGCACAATCTATAGCTCAAACCTACAGCTTCAGCTGCTGCAGTTCCTTCGTCTAATAAAGATGCATTTGCAATATCCAAACCTGTAAAATCAATTATCATTTGTTGGAAATTTAAAAGCATTTCCAATCTTCCTTGTGCCACTTCTGGCTGATAAGGAGTGTAAGAAGTATACCATCCCGGATTTTCTAAAATATTTCTTAAAATTACGTAAGGTGTATAGGTACCGTAATAACCCATGCCAATAAAATTTGAATAAATTCTGTTTTGTTTTGAAATAACTTTTAATTTTCTCAAAGCTTCATATTCAGAATTTGGTTCACCAATTCCTAAGTCTTCCTTAAGTAATATTTTTTCAGGAACAGTTTTTGAAATTAAGTCATCTAAATTTTCAAAACCAAGCTCATTCAACATTTTTTGTTGATCAGCTTCTGATGGACCAATATGTCTTTTAATAAAATCTTTTTGAGAACTTTTAAGCATTTTAATTTCCACTTTCCTTTGCAAATTTATCGTATTCTTCTTTGTTCATTAAAGAATCTAGTTCACTACTATCTTTAATCTTTAATTTAAAAAACCAAGCTTCATTTTCTGGGTCTGAATTAATTTTTCCTGGATCATCCACAATTGCCTGATTGTTTTCCATTACCTCACCTGAAATTGGAGTATAAACATCGCTTGCTGCTTTTGTAGATTCTACTACTCCTGCATTACCATCTTTTTCTACAGACGAACCTACATCTGGTAACTCTACAAAAACTATATCTCCAAGCATTTCAGTAGCGTGTTGCGTGATACCAATCGTACCAACATCACCCTCTACTTTAATCCATTCATGTTCTTTTGAATATTTAACTTCACTCATTAGTTTGCTCCTTTCACATAACTTTTTTTATAAAATGGTAATCCACAAATATTTGCTGGATATTTTTTTCCTCTTACTTCCAACAAAATTCTTGTATCTTTTTTTGAAAAAATTTGATCCACAAAACCCATCGCTATAGGCCCATTAACACTTGGTCCAAAAGTGCCACTCGTAACTTCTCCAATCATCTCTTCACTTTCATTGTAAATTTTAGTTTTTTCTCTGGCAATCAGTCTTCCTTCTGGCTTGATACCAACTCTAATTTTTTTAGCTCCATCTCTAATTTGATTAATGATTTTATCAGATCCAATAAAATCTCCGTTATTTAGTCTCTCCTTAGAAATTGCCCATTTTAAACTGGCCTCAATAGGTGTTGTTTCAATACCAAGTTCATGTCCATACAAACACAGACCTGCTTCAAGTCTCAGTGTGTCTCTAGCTCCAAGACCAATTAATTTGGCACCTTTTTCTAACAATTCTTGAGTAAATACTTCTGCTAATTCATTTGTAATTGAAATTTCAAATCCATCTTCTCCAGTATAACCAGATCTTGTCACATATAATTTTTGATCTTTATAAGTGAACCAATTGCCTGACATAAAATTCAAATCTTCTACGTTTTCTAAAATTTGATTTAAAATATCAACTGATTTAGGTCCTTGTACAGCAATTAAAGATCTTTGATCATCAAGAACCATTTTATACTTGTCTTTTAGTAAACCAGCTAAAATTTTAAAATCATTATCTTTACAGGCTGCATTTAAAATTATTAAAAAACCTTCTTCTAATTTAGTGATAATTAAGTCATCATGCACACCAGCTTTATCATTCATTAAAAAACTATATTTTGATGAATTCAATTTCAAATTTTTTAAATCTAGAGGAAAAATCTTTTCTAAATCTTCAGTCAAATTATCGTCACCATAGATAAATAACTGCCCCATGTGTGAAACATCAAAAATTCCAGAATTTGATCTAGTAAATTTATGCTCTTCAATAATACCTGAACTGTATTGAATTGGCATTTCGTAACCAGCAAACTCTACAAATTTAGCTTGATTAACTTGATGAAGTTTATTTAAAGATGTTTTTTTTATTTCCATATTAACTCTTTGTACCCATCTGTATATTTGCCTGAGAGTTTTGCTCCTTCGGCGAGAACTTAATCTCTTTCCAGAGTTAATATGTTACGGTCCTTTTTACCTGAGAGTTTCCTGGGTAGTTGCTCCTTCGGTGCTACAAAATTTGTAGTCTCTCCCGTTGAGATATAACTTATCAATTATTTACGAATGGTCAATTAGAAATACTTTTTTTATTCTTAGATAATAATGAATAAAACTGTATTAAAACGGCAAAAAGAATTATTGCTCCACCAATCAGTCCATACATTGATGGTCTTTCACTTACAAATATAAAAGCCCAAATAGGACCAAGTACTGATTCTGAAAGCATAATTATTCCAACCATTGCTGAAGGTGTTGTCCTTGCACCTGTTGTAATAAATATAAAACCTAAACCTACTTGAAAACAACCTGCTAAAAAACCTAAAAAGATATCGTGTGGTGAAATCATAATTTTTGTTGATAAGAAATAACCTATTAAGCAAGAACATATCCCAGCATAAAACTGTGCAGGAACCATATCAACGGATGGAAATTTTCTAACAATCATTATTAAGATTGCAAAAGTAATTGGCATAGTAAAAGCAGCTAAATTCCCAGATAGTTCTCCTGGTGTTAATGAATTACCAACCATGAGCAATACTCCAGTCATAGCAAGAATAATTGATGTCAAAGTAACTGCTGAAATTTTTTCTTTTAAAAAAAAGTATCCAAATATAGCTAGAAACAAAATTTGAAGAGATATAATAAAATTCGTATTAGCAACAGTGGTTTGGTACATAGCAAATACATAACCACAGAACCCAAAAGATAAAATAATTCCACCTATAAATCCTGGAAGTCCTGAATCTTTAAAAGCTTTAAATGTTTTTTGTCTATAACTAATGATTAAAAAAGTTAAGACTGTTAATGAAAAGAATAAAGATCTCCAAAACAATATTTGCCATAAAGTTGCACCCTCAAAAGACTTTACGATCAGACCTCCAAAACTCAAACTACAGGCTCCTAGAAATACTAACAAAGGTCCTGGAAGTTTATTGATTATGTTCATTAAATTTGTGAAAGTAAATTCTGAGTTTCCATCTCATACAACTTAAATAAAGTTTCTGCATCAGGTAATTCAATTTCTTTAAACTTTATTTTTGAGCCAGGTGATATTTGAACTAATCTGTCATAATCAACACTAGCGATAACTGCAATTTTTGGATATCCACCAATTGTTCCATGATCTGATAGCATTATAATAGGGTTACCATCCGCTGGAACCTGAATAACACCTTTCAGTAAACCTTCGGATTTAATATTTGTATTTACAATATTTTCAATTTTTGGACCTTCTAATCTCATTCCCATTCTGTCAGACAATTTTGAAACTGTATATTCTTTTTCTAGGAAATTTTTTTTTCCCTCATCTGAGAAATAGTCAAAATTAGTTCCTTTCATTATTCTAATATTTTCTATTTTTGAATTTAGATAATTAATTTTCTTTTTATTTATATTTTCATTAACTTTGGAAATTTTAATTTCCTGATCGTTTTCTAATTTTTTTCCATCATTAGAACCAATGTTTGCTTTTGTATTAATTGAGCAACTGCCCCATTGTAGATTTAAATCAAAGCTTCCTGAAATAGCTAAGTAG
>JAOHJV010000023.1 GCA_028100865.1 Candidatus Pelagibacter sp.
TTAATGGTAAAATAAACAAATTTGTTAATAAAAGAAACCCAGATACTATCTTTATTCCATTTCCAGACAGACATATTGATCATAGAGTAATTTTTGATTCTTCAATTGTTGCTTCTAGACCAATCAAACAAAACTTTCCTAGAAATGTTTTATTATATGAAACATTATCTGAAACGCATTGGAATGTTCCAACAGCTGAGCCAAGTTTTGTTCCTGATTTTTTTATTAATATTGATAGACAGCTTAAAAACAAGTTAGTAGCACTAAAGCTATATAAATCTCAAATAAATGAAAAAAGTCCTTCTCGCTCAGCAGATGCGGCAGAAGCACTTGCTAAATTTAGAGGTAGTCAAAATGGCTGCAAATTTGCGGAAGCCTTTAAAGTCGCTAGAATTGTAATTTAAATCTAAATTATTCAAAAATATTATTATAATTAATACTAAGCTTACCTTTTTTTTGGGTAAAACTAATTAATTTATATATTGATATTATTTTTAGATCCTATTTAATTTTACTTTTATAAATTGTTAACAATAAAAGAGGAAGATAATGAAAAAACTATTTATTGCTGCGTTTATGTTTGTTTCAAGTTTTGGAACTAATGTAATGGCAGACGGACATGCGATTAAGATGGGGATCATCTTAGGATTTACTGGTCCTATTGAATCTCTAACACCAGCAATGGCAGCATCTGCAGAACTTGCTTTTAAAGAAGCATCAGACTCAGGTTCACTGTTAGGTGGAAAAAAAATTGAAGTAGTAAGAGCAGACTCAACTTGTGTTGACTCAGCAGCAGCAACTGCAGCAGCTGAAGGTGTTATTTCACAAGGTGTAGCAGCTATCATGGGTGCTGACTGTTCAGGTGTAACTGGTGCAATTGCATCAAATGTTGCTGTACCAAATGGTGTAGTAATGATTTCACCTTCGGCTACTTCACCAGGATTAACAACTTTAGACGACAAAGGATTCTTTTTTAGAACAGCTCCTTCTGATGCTAGAGGTGGACAAATCTTAGCTGACGTAACTAAAGATAGAAAAGTTAAAAGTGTAGCTATAACTTATACTAATAATGATTACGGAAAAGGTTTAGCTGATGTTTATAAAGCGGCTGCTGAAGCTCATGGCATTATAGTTACAGCTGTAACTGCTCATGAAGATGGTAAAGCTGACTACTCATCTGAAGTTGCAACACTAGCTTCTGCTGGTGGTGATGCTATGGCTGTAATTGGTTATCTTGACCAAGGTGGTAAAGGTATGATTCAAGCTGCTCTAGATTCAGGTGCATTTGATAAGTTTGTTTTATCAGATGGTATGATCGGTCAATCACTTGTTGATGCATTCCCTAAAGGTTTAAAAAAATCTTTTGGTACTATGCCAGGTTCAACTGGAAAAGGTGCAGGAGTATTTGCTGATGTTGCAAAAGCTGCAGGTATAGACTCTTCTGGTCCATACACTGGTGAATCTTATGATGCAGCAGCGCTAATAGTTTTAGCAATGCAAGCAGGTAATTCTGCTGATAGAGCATCAATTGCAAAAAATGTAATGAGTGTTGCTAATGAACCTGGAACTAAAATTTATCCAGGTGAGCTTAAAAAAGGATTGGATTTACTGGCTAAAGGTAAAAAGATAAATTACGAAGGTGCAACTGGAGTAACTTTTACTAATGTTGGTGAAGCTGAAGGTTCTTTCTTAGAGCAAGAAATCAAAGGCGGAAAATTTAAAACTAAAAAACAAAGATAATTATTATCTAATTTAAAACCCCAGTAATGAATATTACTGGGGTTTTTTTATACTTAAGTACTCCCTAAAATCCTTAAAACACCAAAGCCTGAAATAATAATTAAAAAATAGAAAACAACTGTTCTATAAAATTCTTCTTTGCTTTTAACAAAAAATTTATCTCCTATAAAAACTCCGATTGGTAAAATTATAATCAAAGGTAGAGTTCGATAGACAGTAGTCATATCAACAATACCCACAAAGAAACTCAAGATAAAAGCATAAACATCTGTTAAAAAAAATAGTGCAGCTAATGATCCTCTAATAACAGTTGGATGAATACTAGTTACTAATAAAAATAATGCTACTGGCATTCCTCCAAGTGTTGTTAATCCGTTTAAGGTACCAGAAATAATTCCTGTTATAATTTTTGACTCATTATTCTTAATATTTTTATTAGAGTATCTTCTCATTAATAAAATTGAGAAAATGATAATGATTATACAAACGTAAAAATGAGTAGTTTCAGGGGCCAGATACTTAAGCAGATATAATCCAATTGGTGATCCAATTACAATACCAATTAAAACTTTAAAAACTAAATTCCAGTCTATCTTATTCCATATATATGGAGCCATAAAAATACTTATTAAAACTTCAAGTATTAATATGATTGGAACTATTTCAATTGTAGGAAGTATAAATGAAAAACCTGAGATACAAGTTGCTGAAAAACCAAAGCCATTAAATCCTCTTTATAATTGATGCAATAAATACTGTGAATATTACAAAATAAATTTCTACTAAACTAAGTTGAAAATAGTATAAAAAATCCATCTTATTTTTGTTCTTTAAAGTCTGCTCTAAGTGTTGATAAAACAATGGTGATTAGGAAGATTATACAAATTAGATTCATTGTTTTCCAACTTGTTAAAGTTAGAAAAACTCCTGCAGATAAACTTGCTACTGCTTGTATAGAATAAACAATTAAATCATTGAAACCTTGTGCTTTAAATTTTTCATCTTCTCTGTAAGACAAAACCAATAAACTTGTTCCAGATATAAATAAAAAATTCCAACCAAATCCTAAAAATATTAAAGCAATTAAGTAATTAACAAAATGCTGTTCAAATAAACTAGTCAAAATTGTTATTAAGAATAAAACAACACCTGCATACATTATCTTACTATGTCCAAATTTTCTTATTAAATTTCCTGTAACTAGTGATGGCAAAAACATTGCTGCAATATGAAGCTGAATTACAAGTCCTGTTTTAGTTAAGCTAATTTTTTCCATTACATGCATACTTATTGGTGTTGCTGTCATTAAAAATGACATTACCGCATAAGCAAATGCAGATGCTACTAAAGCCTGTAGAAATCTTGGTTGAGAAATTAATTCTAAATAACTACGTACAATTTTTTTATTAATACTATTTGGTTTATGTCCATCTTTATAAAATAATAAAAAAATTGTTGAGGTGAGAGTTAAAGCTGCAAGTGCAATATAAGATCCAGCATATAAATGTTCAGCTATAATATTTTTTGTTATATTGGCAATATTTGGTCCTATAAAAGCTGAACCTATTCCTGCTAATAATATAATTGATATTGCCTTAGGTGCCATATCTTTTTTTACTGTTTCTACAGCTGCAAAACGATATTGATGACTAAAAGCTACTCCTGCACCCAGTAAAAAACATGAAAAATTAAAAAGAATGAAACTTTCATTAATTATTGCATAAGCAGCTAGAAGAGATGATAAGGAGCTTGCTATAGAAGCAAGTATAAAGCCTGCTCTTCGTCCAATTATACTCATGATCTTTGCTGCAAAAATTGCAAAAATAGCTATACCTACAATTGATAAGGCCATCGGCAGAGTTGCTAAAAATTTTACTGGGCTAAATTGAGAACCAATTATTCCACTTAAAAAAACTGTTACAGGTGCAGCAGTGAATGCAAAAATCTGACTTAATATTAATAGCCAAAGATTTTTATTCATTAAAACATATACTTGTCTGCTATATACATAGCCCAAGCTATTGCGGCACCCAATATAATATATTTCATATTGTAATTATTTAATCTCTATTTTTTCTGGAAGTATACCTTTTGGACGGTATCTCATTATCAATAATAATCCAAGGCCCATCATCAAATATCTAAAATAAGGAACACTCTCAATTAAATGAATTTTCAATGCGTGAGTATCTGCCATTCCTGATGTAAATACGTTAATTAAAAATAAAGCAATAGGGGCGGCTTCTATCCATAAAAACCATACTGCAAATCCACCTAAAATTGCTCCAAAATTATTACCACTTCCTCCAACTATAACCATTACCCAAATAAGAAATGTATATCTCATAGGTCTGTAACTACCTGGTGTAAACAAACCATCTTGAGTCACCAACATTGCTCCAGCTATTCCGACAATTGCTGAACCTAAAATAAATATTAACAAATGTTGTTTAACAACATTTTTTCCCATTGCGTTTGCAGCTTCTTCATTATCTCTAATTGCTCGCATCATTCTTCCCCATGGAGAATAAAGTGCTTTTTGAGTAACTATTAATAAAGCTATAACTACAATTAAAAATAATCCTGAGTAACAAAGTTTCACAAAAACTGATGATCCTTCAATAACTAACTGATTGAGTGCAGCCTGTTTATCTGCAACATTAGAAATTATTTCTAATTTACTTGAATTAAATTTTGCAACCAAATTTATGAACCAATCAGTAGTCTGAAGATTAACTTCATAAGGTACGGGCCTATCCAATCCAATTACATTTTTGACCCCTCTTGATAACCAATCTTCGTGTTTGATTATTGCAATGACAATTTCAGAAATTAGCAATGTAGCAATTGCTAAATAGTCAGCTCGTAACCCAAGAGCAACTTTTCCAACCACAAATGCAAGTCCTCCTGCAAAGAAAGCTCCAACAATCCATGAAAACATAATTGGCAACCCAAAGCCTCCAAGAAATCCTGTCTTTGCAGGATTAACAGCTTCAATTGCCTCAATTCCAGGTTCGGCAGTTACTCTAATGATTATAATTCCTGCAATAATAATCGCTGCAATTCCATAAGTTCTAAAATTTGATTTATCAAAATTTTTTAGGATAAAGCGAATTGCTAATATCATTACTATGATTAACCATAAGCACATTAAGATATCAAAACCTCCAGCTCGCCATGCTTCTTGAACTGGATCAACTGATATTAAAACTGCAGCTAGTCCACCTAAGGCTGCATATCCCATAAGACCAAAATTAATTAAGCCAGCATAACCCCATTGTACATTCGCTCCCATTGTCATAACTGCGGAAATTAAACACAGATTAAAAATTGAAAGAGCGACATTCCATGATTGAAATATCCCAACCAATACAATTAAACCCATCATTATTGAGTAAGCCACAATTATATCTAGATTTTTTCTCAAAGCACCTTCCCTTTAAATATGCCATTAGGTCTATACAACAAAACAATCACCAGTATGGAGAACGACACAGCAAATTTATAATCAGTTGATAGTAATTGAACAAGAGTTTCTGGTTCCATACTTTCTGGCAAAATATACATAAAAAATTTCTTGTATGCATACGTTATGAATATCTCTGAAAAAGCTATAACGTAACCTCCTAAAAATGCTCCGAAAGGGTTACCAATACCTCCAACTATTGCAGCAGCAAAAATTGGAAGCATGTTGTTAAAATATGTAAAAGGTTTAAAACTTTTATCTAAACCATACAGAGCACCACCAATTGTTGCCAAAATACCTGCAATAATCCATGTGATCATGACCACTCTTTTAGGGTCAATTCCTGATAATAAAGCTAGATCCTCATTATCTGAGTACGCTCTCATACTTTTTCCTGTTTTAGTTTTGTTTAAGAACCAAAATAAGATGGAGACCAATATGAGAGTTACAAATATTGTTATTACTTGGCTAGATTTAATTGCTAATCCTTCATTAAGTCCTGTCATTTCTTTAAACTCACCTGCTTTAATAATAAATTTTTCTCCATCAAAAAATCTTCTGTCAGATGGACCAATTATTATCCTTACTACTGCTTGAGTTACAAACATTACACCAATACTAACCATTGCAAGTTGGACAGGTGGACTTTTGTTAACCCTATAATATCTAAATACAAATTTATCTATGAAGAGCATGTAGCCAATCATAAAAATTATAGCAAATGGTATGGCAAGAAGAGCTGTTGGTAAAACACCTAAAGAAATACCCAGTGATTGAAAATACCATGTGAATAAAATAGTTACCATAGTTCCAAATGCCATCATGTCTCCAGTTGCAAAATTTGCAAACCTTAAAATTCCATAGATTAAAGTAACAAAAATTGCACCAAGAGCTAATTGTGAACCATAGGTTAGAGCTGGAACAAAAATATAATTTAATAATAAAATAATTGCGTTTATAAAATCCATGCTATCCTCCCAAAAAAGAGCTC
>JAOHJV010000024.1 GCA_028100865.1 Candidatus Pelagibacter sp.
ATTTGTGATGAAAAAATTTTCTTTCCTTTAAGATCAAATAATATAGATCGCGATGAGGTTGTGCCTTGATCAATTGATAATAATAATTTTTTCAAAAACTTTTTCTTAGGTTAGTATTTTTTCATTGTAATTTTCAGATATTTGTTAGTAAAGTAGAATTATAAAATTATTAGATGGGAGATCATAATTATGACTAAAGTTGCTATAATCGGTGCTGGACCATGTGGATTATCAATGCTTAGATCCTTTGAACAAGCTGAAAAGAAGGGTGAAAAAATACCTGAAATAGTTTGTTTTGATAAACAAGAGGATTGGGGTGGCCTTTGGAATTATAGTTGGAGAACTGGATCTGATCAGTATGGAGATCCTGTTCCTAACAGTATGTACAGATACCTTTGGTCTAATGGTCCAAAAGAATGTTTAGAATTTGCTGATTATTCATTTGATGAACATTTTGGAAAACCAATTCCTTCTTTCCCGCCAAGAGAAGTTTTATATGATTATATTTTAGGTAGAGTAAAAAAAGGGAATTTGAAGGACAAGGTAAAATTTAACACAACTGTAATCAATGTAGCATATGACAATGATAGTTTTGAACTCACATATAGAGACAAAAAAGATGATTCAATTTTAAAAGATACATTTGATTATGTGGTTGTATCAACTGGACATTTTTCAGTTCCATTTATACCTGAATATCCTGGAATGAAATCTTTTCCAGGAAGAATAATGCACTCCCATGATTTTAGAGATGCAGAAGAATTTAGAGGTAAAAATATTGTTGTTTTAGGAAGTAGCTATTCTGCAGAAGATGTTGCTCTTCAATGTCATAAATATGGAGCAAACAGTGTAACCATAGGCTATAGACATAATCCGATGGGATTTAAGTGGCCTAAAGGTATGAAGGAAGTTTATCATTTAGATAGGCTTGAAGGTAACAAAGCAATTTTCAAAGATGGTCATGAACAAGAAACAGATGTTGTAATTCTTTGCACCGGATACCTTCATCATTTCCCATTTATAACTGAAGATCTTAAGCTTCAAACGACTAATAGATTGTATCCACCTAAATTATATAAAGGTGTTGTTTGGCAAAATAATCATAAACTTTTATATCTTGGTATGCAGGATCAATTTCACACTTTTAATATGTTTGATTGTCAAGCTTGGTTTGCAAGAGATGTAATTATGAAAAAAATAAAAGTTCCAAATAATTCTGATGTTGAAAAAGATATAAATAAATGGGTATCAATGGAAGAAAAACTTGAAAACCCAGATCAAATGATTGACTTTCAAACTGAATACACAAAAGAGCTTCATTCATTATCTGATTATCCAAAAATCGATTTTGAATTAATTAGAAAAAATTTTAAGGAATGGGAACATCATAAGGTTGAAGATATTATGACTTATAGAAATAAATCTTTCTCTTCACCAGTAACAGGTTCGGTTGGGCCAGTACATCATACGCCTTGGGAAACTGCAATGGACGATTCATTGAAAACTTTTTTGAACAAATAAATTAATTATATTTAGTTTTATCCTTAACTTATACCTAGATGTTTTTTTCTTTGGTCTACCCAAGTTCTAATTAAATTATCAAAAATCAAGCCGATAAACGCAACACAGATACCAAGTGTTAGTCCAATACCTGCGCCTTTTTTATCTGATAAAGCTTTCAAAATATATTGTCCTAGATCTTCTGTTCCAATAAAAGCCCCTATAATCACCATAAATAATGCAAATACTATGGTTTGGTTTAAACCAAGCATCATATGAGGAAAAGCTAAAGGAAATTCTATTTTAAATAATCTTTGAAATTTTGTAACCCCTGACATTGTTGCAGCATCATGCAAAGCTAAAGGTACGCTTCTAAGACCTTCTATAGTATATCTTGTTGCGGGTATAGTTGCATATACTATCACTGCAATTAAAACTGAAGTATCAGTTATTCCAAAAAGCATCATCACAGGTATTAAATATACAAATGATGGAAATGTTTGAAAAATATCACAAACTCCCAACATAAAGCTTGCTGAATTTTTATTTTGAAAACACAATGTTCCAACTGTAAATCCAATTATACAAGATATAACAACTCCAAAGGTTGCCATATAAGTTGTCACTAAGGCTCTGTCCCACCATGGGCTTAAAGCTATAAATAATGTTAATCCGCAAACAACTAAAGCAGAACGAATGCCACCTATTATGTAACCCGCTCCAACAACTAAGACTAATGTAGCTACAGCAGGCATTCTTAAATATAAAGCTCTCATCGGTTGAAGCACATCTACAATCAACCAAGTGTTAAATGCTTTTATGTAAACGAAGAATGTATCAAAAATCCAATCAACACCTTTATTCCAAAAATCAGCTGTTGATATTCCTTTATTGTGTGGAACTTCAAAAAGATAATTATATCCTTCTTTAAAATAAAAAGATCCTAAGTAGGCAAATAGAATTCCTAATATTATTGCTGCTGTGAAAAAGAATGTATTTTTATGACGTTGGAAAAAAGTCAAGTTACCAAAATAATCAATTTGCTTATTAGCCCAAGCTAAAGACATTTTATCTAACAATATAGCAATCAAACTAATACATAAGCCTGCTTCTAATGCTAACCCAATGTTCAGCTGATTTAATGCTAATAACAAATTAAATCCCAAACCTTTTGCTCCAATAAAAGCAGAAATTACTGCCATAGAAAAACACACCATGATGACTTGGTTAACTCCAATTAAGATATCTCTTCTTGCAGTAGGAATTAATACTTTTGCCATTAATTGCCAATTATTACATCCGCTCATTCTGCCTGCTTCAATTACTTCTGGTGGTATTCCTCTAAGTCCTAACAAAGTTAATAATATCATTGGTGGTACCGCGACAACCATAGTTATAATTACTGCTGCATGATCACCAACTCCAAAAAGTACAATTGCTGGAACTAAAACTGCATATTGAGGCATTGTCTGCATTACTAAAAGTATTGGATATAAAGCTTTCTCAACTCTTTTACTTTTAAATGCTGCAATACCTAAACTTAAACCAAAAATAAATGATAATGGTGCTGCAACCAATATAAAAGAAAGTGTTTGCATTGAAGGTTTCCATTGACCAAAAATGGAAATGTAAATCATCACTAATGCTGCAAATAACGCTAGTCCCTTACCACTAAGCTTATAAGCTAATATCGTTGCTCCTGCTGCTACAATTGTCCAGGGCAATCCTGGTAGTTCTGCCCAAGGATTAGCGTCGATCCAGTCCCAACTAGAAAATGCAACAATAGTATTAAGTCCCCCTAATAAAATTTCTCTTATTAAATCAATAAGAAAAGTCATGAAGGAGGTTACATTTCTAGTGATTTGCAATACCAAGGGCCGAGTTTTGAATTCTTGAGTATCTTCATTCCAAAACTCCATTGGCATCCAGTCATTCATTAAGAAAAACAAGGAGTCGTTTATCCAGATAGGTAACCAGCCTAGAAGTGGAGGTAATCTCCAAAAAACATCAAAAGCATAATATCTTACCTCTTTTCCAAATAAAATGTATGAACTTTGGTTTGGATCTTTAATAAATTCTGCTTGCCCTCGTATAAATTTGTATGTTTCAGGAACATCAATCGCAAAACATAGTGCAAAAAATACAATTAATAAAAACAACCACTGAAATAACTTAGGATTTTTTTTAATAAATTCCATATTTTAACTATTATTTTTACGCCCTCCAAAGACCGTATTGATTATTTTTGATGGATTAATAGAGCCTATAATCTGATTATTGCTATCTACTACAGCTACTGTTTTTTCTTGAGTTAGTATTTTTTCAGCAACATTTTCTATAATCTCATCTTTTGAAACTTTTAAATCACTTAAATTATTGTTAGTACTTGCGTCCATAACATCTGCAATTAGTAAAACTTTTTCTCTAGGAACTTCTTCGGTAAATTTTCTCACATATTCTGTTGCTGGATTTAAAACAATATTAGCTGGTGTATCTAGTTGCTCAATAATACCATCTTTCATAATCGCAATTCGATCAGCTAGCTTTAGAGCTTCATCAAAATCATGGGTAATAAACATAATTGTTTTTTGTAATTTTTCTTGAAGTCTTAAAAATTCATCTTGCATTTCTTTTCTAATTAAAGGATCTAATGCAGAAAAAGGTTCGTCTAAAAACCATATATCTGGTTCTACAGCTAATGATCTAGCTATACCCACTCTTTGTTGTTGACCTCCTGAAAGTTCTCTTGGAAAATAGTTTTCTCTTCCATCAAGACCGACAAGTTTAACCATATCCATTGCTTTACTGATACTATCCTCAATATTAATTCCCTTAATTTGAAGAGGAAAAGCAATATTTTCTAAAACTGTTTTATGAGGTAACAGAGCAAAGCTTTGAAAAACCATCCCCATCTTATTTCTTCTAAGATCAATCAACTCTTTATTATTTAATTGAAGTAAGTCTTGACCCTCTATAAAAATTTTTCCACCTGTAGCATCTGTTAATCTTGAAATACATCTTAATAAAGTTGATTTACCTGAACCGGATAAACCCATCACAACTAACATCTCACCTTTAGAAACTTCAAAAGAAGCATTATTCACACCTACAATGCATCCATTGTCTTGAAAAGTTTTTGCATCTACTTTGCCATTTGCTTCTTCAAGCATTCTTTCAGCATTTTCACCAAAAATTTTATAAACACCTTCGCATTTGATTATTGGTTCAGACATAAATTGTAATTAGGTTATACGAAATTAGATTAAAATAAAATCGATATAATCTGTTTTCCTCCTTAGAAATTTTTAATAAAATAAACTCGTGTATCAATACCAGTGCTTAAAAAACTTAAAGCTTCACCACTAACAGTGATTGTTTCATCTACACCAACATTTTTTCCACTTACCACAAATCCTGCAAAACATTTGTTCTTT
>JAOHJV010000025.1:0-2500 GCA_028100865.1 Candidatus Pelagibacter sp.
CTTGATTTCCTTTTATTTTAGCCTATAAGCGTCACACTTTCTCACGAAAATTATTGTTAACACAATAGATTAGTGAGGATTATTGGGCTTTTTAGACCCAATTAGCTATTTGAAAAGTAAAAATTTAAGAAGAGAAGTGTGGACGGTTAAGGTTACCAAAATTTGTCGTACACACTTCAACATTATATAAATTTTATTCTTAGAATTTATATAGAAGCTAGTGTGCGCCGTTTTTAAACTTGAGAGTTTGATCATGGCTCAGAACGTACGCTGGCGGCACGCCTAACACATGCAAGTCGAACGAAGTAGCAATACTTAGTGGCAGACGGGTGAGTAACATGTAGGTATCTGCCCTTTGGCCTGGAATAACACGAGGAAACTTGTGCTAATACCGGATAAGTCTTTACGGAGAAAGCTTTATGCACCATTGGATGAGCCTGCACTTGATTAGTTTGTTGGTGGGGTAATGGCCTACCAAGACTGTGATCAATAGCTGATTTGAGAGGATGATCAGCCACATTGGGACTGAGACACGGCCCAAACTCCTACGGGAGGCAGCAGTGGGGAATCTTGCACAATGGAGGAAACTCTGATGCAGCGATGCCGCGTGAGTGAAGAAGGCCCTTGGGTTGTAAAGCTCTTTCGTCGGGGAAGAAAATGACTGTACCCGAATAAGAAGGTCCGGCTAACTTCGTGCCAGCAGCCGCGGTAATACGAAGGGACCTAGCGTAGTTCGGAATTACTGGGCTTAAAGAGTTCGTAGGTGGTTGAAAAAGTTAGTGGTGAAATCCCAGAGCTTAACTCTGGAACTGCCATTAAAACTTTTCAGCTAGAGTATGATAGAGGAAAGCAGAATTTCTAGTGTAGAGGTGAAATTCGTAGATATTAGAAAGAATACCAATTGCGAAGGCAGCTTTCTGGATCATTACTGACACTGAGGAACGAAAGCATGGGTAGCGAAGAGGATTAGATACCCTCGTAGTCCATGCCGTAAACGATGTGTGTTAGACGTTGGAAATTTATTTTCAGTGTCGCAGGGAAACCGATAAACACACCGCCTGGGGAGTACGACCGCAAGGTTAAAACTCAAATGAATTGACGGGGACCCGCACAAGTAGTGGAGCATGTGGTTTAATTCGAAGATACGCGCAGAACCTTACCAACACTTGACATGTTCGTCGCGACTCTAAGAGATTAGAGTTTTCGGTTCGGCCGGACGAAACACAGGTGCTGCATGGCTGTCGTCAGCTCGTGTCGTGAGATGTTGGGTTAAGTCCCGCAACGAGCGCAACCCTCACTTTTAGTTGCCATCATTAAGTTGGGCACTCTGAAAGAACTGCCAGTGATAAGCTGGAGGAAGGTGGGGATGACGTCAAGTCCTCATGGCCCTTACGTGTTGGGCTACACACGTGCTACAATGGTATCTACAACAGGAAGCAAGACTGCGAAGTTAAGCAAATCCCTAAAAGATACCTCAGTTCGGATTGCACTCTGCAACTCGAGTGCATGAAGCTGGAATTACTAGTAATCGTGGATCAGCGTGCCACGGTGAATGCGTTCCCGGGTCTTGTACACACCGCCCGTCACACCATGGGAGTTGGTTCTACCTTAAGGCAAGGTTTCAAACCCTTGACCACGGTATAGTCAGCGACTGGGGTGAAGTCGTAACAAGGTAGCCGTAGGGGAACCTGCGGCTGGATTACCTCCTTTCTAAGGATGAATGAAAGTAAAATTTCATTCTAAATAATATACATCGGTAATGTTGACCGTCCTCATTTCTCTTCTTAAAGTAATGTTTCCTTCTTGTAGGGCCGGTAGCTCAGTTGGTTAGAGCACACCCTTGATAAGGGTGGGGTCGAAAGTTCGAGTCTTTCTCGGCCCACCATACTTAACTGGGGGATTAGCTCAGCTGGGAGAGCGCCTGATTTGCATTCAGGAGGTCAGCGGTTCGATCCCGCTATCCTCCACCAGGAAACATTTAGTTATAAAAACTGTAAATAAATTTAATAATTAATATCAATATCTATATCCGAACATTAGTAATGTTATTAGCTAATGTTCAAAATAAAAATTTGATCACATCATAGATAATTTTTCTTTTAAAAAGAAATTTTTTTCTGTGCATAAATCAAGCGTTTAAGGGCGTGTAGTGGATGCCTTGGCACTGAAAGCCGATGAAGGACGTGATATACTGCGATAAGTTTCGGGGAGCTGTATGTAAGTTTTGATCCGAAAATTTCCGAATGGGGAAACCCACCACTTTATGTGGTACTTTAAACTGAATACATAGGTTTAAAGAGACAACCTGGAGAACTGAAACATCTAAGTAACCAGAGGAAAAGAAATCAATTGAGATTCCGTTAGTAGTGGCGAGCGAACGCGGACTAGGCCAGTAGTTTTGTTAAAAAAATTTGAATAGTTTGGAAATGCTAACCATAGAGGGTGATAGTCCCGTATGAGTAATGTTTAACAAAATTCTTGAGTAAAGCGGGACACGTGA
>JAOHJV010000026.1 GCA_028100865.1 Candidatus Pelagibacter sp.
TCCTAAAACATATTCTGCCCCAACTATTGCAAATATATAAGATTTTAATGTTTTATTAAGAGTGGCAATAAACATAATGCCATTTTTTTTTAGATGTTTTGAGCAAGAATTTATAAAAAAACTAATATCTTCTACATGTTCAACTATTTCCATATTTAAAATCACATCAAACTTTTTTTTAATTTTTAATTTTTCAGGCGATGAGCATAAATAATTAATTTTAAGTTTATTTTTTTTTGCATGCAACTTAGCAATACTAATATTCTTACTTGATGCATCAATACCTGTTACATTTGCACCTAATCTTCTCATTGGTTCAGATAGAAGTCCTCCGCCGCAACCAATATCCAATATATTGATTTTATCTAGAGGTCTTTTTTTGGCTTTTAGTTTAAAACTATTAATAATATTTTCTTTGATATACTTAATTCTTATGGGATTAAACTTGTGAAGTGGTTTAAATTTTCCACTTGGGTCCCACCACTCAGCCGCCATTTGTGAAAATTTTTTAATTTCTTTTTCATTTACACTGTTCATAATCGATAATTAGTTGACATAACAAAGAAGATGTATTTTATCAATTATTTATTAAATTATAATAAATAAATTTGATCAATGAAAACAGTTGTTTTAAAGTTTGGTGGAACTTCCGTTGGAAGTATCGATAGAATTAAAAAAGTATGTAAAACTATATCTTCTTACAAAAAGAAGAAGAATAATGTATTGGTGATTTCTTCCGCAATGAGTGGAGTGACTAACGAACTAGTTCATAAATCGAAATTAATTAGTAATAATTTTGACAAAGCTGAATATGACTCTTTACTGTCCACAGGAGAACAAGTTTCTTGCGCTTTAATTGCTGGAAGATTAAAGCATATCGGGTTTAAATCTAGATCTTGGTTATCTTGGCAAATACCTATTGTAACTGAAGGACCTTATTCAGCAGCAAGAATTAATAGAGTAGCTTCAACAGAATTACAGAGTTATCTTAAAAGTGGAGGAATTCCTGTAATCACTGGTTTTCAAGGAATAAATAAGGATCATAGGCTAACAACTATCGGCAGAAGCGGTTCAGATGCTACTGCAATAATGTTAGCTAAATTTATTAAAGCAGATGAATGTATTATTTATACTGATGTTGATGGTGTTTATACCACGGATCCAAGACAGTACAAAAATGCAAAAAAAATTAAAAAAATATTCTATGATGAAATGTTAGAAATGGCATCTTTGGGGTCAAAAGTAATGCAGCCAACTTCTGTACAAGATGCAAAATTGAACAAAATAGACATACAAGTTAAATCTTCATTTGTTTCAAAGCCTGGAACTTTAATCACCAATTCGTCAAAAGCCTTTAGTGATCAAATCATTACTGGAATTTCATCAACAAAAAATGACGCAAAAATTACAATTGAAGGAGTTAAAGATAAACCGGGGGTAGCAGCTTCAATATTTAAACCTTTGTCTCAAAATTTAATAAATGTTGATATGGTTGTTCAAAATATTTCCCTTAATGGCAAGGAAACAGATCTTACATTTACAATCAAAGCTGATGACTTAAAAAAAACTGAAAAATTCATAAAACAGAACAAAAAAATATCTTACAAAAAGTTATCTTTTGATAAAGATGTATCTAAAGTTTCAATAATTGGGGTAGGAATGATAACAACCCCCGGAATAACCTATCGAATGTTTCAAGCTTTAGCTTCAAAAAAAATAAATATCTTAGTAATCTCTACTTCTGAAATTAAAATTTCAGTTTTAGTTGCTACTAATCAAGTAAAAAAAGCTATAGCTGTATTGCATAAAGAATTTAAATTAGACTAAATTTTATGAGCCTCAGGCCTTTCAGAAATATTAATCGAAAAAAAACCAGAGTAATAAATGTTGGTGATGTAAAGATTGGTGGAGATAATCCAATTTCAGTTCAATCAATGACCAATACTTTAACAACTGATATTAAAGCTACAATTGATCAAATAAATGCAATACATGAAGAAGGTGCAGATATTGTAAGAGTTTCATGTCCAGATGAAGACTCTACAAAAGCATTAAAAGAAATCACACAAAATGTAAAATTACCAATAATTGCCGATATTCATTTTCATTATAAACGAGCAATTGAGGCTGCTGAAAACGGAGCAAAATGTTTAAGAATTAATCCAGGCAATATTGGTGATAAACAAAAAATTCATGATGTTTTAAGTGCTGCAAAAAATAATGATTGTTCAATCCGAATTGGTGTAAATGCAGGCTCTCTTGAAAAAGATATTCTAGAAAAATATAAAGAACCTTGTCCAGAAGCTTTAGTAGAGAGTGCTTTAAGAAATATCAAAGTTTTAGAAGATCAAAATTTTTTTAACTTTAAAGTAAGTGTTAAGTCATCAGATGTCTTTTTATCAATTGCAGCTTATCGCCAACTTTCAAAAGTAATGGATTATCCATTACATCTTGGAATTACAGAGGCTGGAAGTTTTGTCTCGGGAAGTGTGAAATCTTCTATTGGGCTTGGAACTTTGCTTTTAGATGGAATTGGGGATACTATCAGAATTTCACTTTCTGATGACCCAGTAAAAGAAATAAAAATTGGCAATGAGATTTTAAAGTCATTAGGACTAAGAAACAGAGGAGTAAAAATTATTTCTTGTCCATCATGTGCGAGGCAAGCATTTCAAGTAATCGATACTGTAAAGGTTTTGGAAGAAAAATTATCACATATTAAAACTCCAGTTACGCTGTCAATAATTGGTTGTGTAGTGAATGGGCCCGGTGAAGCAGCAATGACAGATGTGGGTATTACAGGTGGTGGAAAAGGAAACAATATGCTTTATCTTTCTGGTGTACAAAGTAAGAAAGTCTTAACAAATGAAATAATTGATAAAGTAGTGGCTGAAGTTGAAAAAAAAGCCTCAGAGTTAGAAAAAAAATAATGATACCTGCAAAAACAATTGAAGAACTTATATTAAAACATTCAAATTTAGAAAAAGATCTATCTTCAGGTGAAATTGATAAAAAGTTATTTGCAGAAAAATCAAAAGAGTACTCTGATCTTAATGAAATTATAATAAATGCTAAAAAATATTTATCATACGAAGAGGATAAAAAAGATTTAGAAAAAATTTTAAATGATGGTTCGGTAGACAAAGAATTAAAAGATATGGCTGAACTCGAATTATCAGAATTAAAGACCGAATTCGAAATAAATGAAAAAAAATTAAAATTATTTTTACTTCCAAAAGATGAAGCTGATAAAAAAAATGCAATCATAGAAATAAGAGCAGGAACTGGAGGATTGGAAGCAAGCCTATTTGCTTCAGATCTTTTCAAGATGTATGAAAAAGTAAGCCATAAAAAAAAATGGACATTAGAATTAATATCAATCTCTAGAAGTGATGCGGGAGGATTAAAAGAGGTTATCGCATCAATTAAAGGAACCAACATTTATTCAACTTTAAAATACGAAAGTGGAGTACATAGAGTTCAAAGAGTGCCAGATACCGAAACTCAGGGAAGAGTTCACACCTCGGCAGCAACTGTTGCAGTATTACCTGAAGCAGAAGAGGTTGATTTAAAAATAAATGAGTCTGATTTAAGAATAGATGTTTTTAGAGCAGGTGGGCCAGGAGGACAGTCGGTAAATACAACTGATAGTGCGGTTAGAATTACCCATATTCCAACAGGATTATCTGTTTCACAGCAAGATGAAAAATCTCAACATAAAAATAAAGCAAAAGGGATGAAAATTTTAAGGTCAAGGTTATATGAATTAGAAAGATCAAGAATAGACCAAGAAAGATCACAAGATAGAAAAACAAAAATAGGAACTGGAGATAGATCGGAGAGAATTAGAACATATAATTTTCCACAAGGAAGAGTGACAGATCATAGAATTAATTTAACGCTTCATAGATTAGAGGAATTTTTAGAAGGTGAAGCTTTTGATGAAATGATCGAGTCATTAACATTACAAGCACAAGAAGATAGCTTAAGCAGTTTAAATTAAATGAATATTCACTCGGCAGTTATAGAAGCAACAAATGTTTTAAGAGATAAATCTATTCTATCGGCTCAACTTGATACTGAAATTTTAATGGCCAAAGCTTTAGATAAAGATCGTGAGTATATAATTTTAAATCATGATAAAGTCTTAAATAATGAAAACTTAGAATATTTTAAAAAATTGGTTTATGAACGAGCAACTAGAAAGCCAATAGCCTATCTTTTGAATAAAAAGTTTTTTTGGAAAAGTGAATTTTATGTAAATAAACATACTCTTATACCACGTCCTGATACAGAGATTATTATAGAGCAAATTTTAAAAGTTACTAAGAATAAGAATTGTCTAAGAATTCTTGATATTGGAGTTGGTTCGGGGTGTATACTCTTCAGCATTCTAAAAGAAAAAAAAAATTTTTATGGAACTGGAATAGATATTAGTAAAAATTCATTAGAAATATCTAGATTAAATGCAAAAAGGCTCTTTTTAGATGAGAGGGTAAAACTTTATAAATCAGATGTTGACAAATTTGCCCAAGGCAAATATGATTTGGTTGTTTCTAATCCCCC
>JAOHJV010000027.1 GCA_028100865.1 Candidatus Pelagibacter sp.
CCCAAGGCTATAATTAAAAATAGTATTATTGGTAAGTAATCTTTTAAAAATTCAGATAACATGGAAATCTATATACCAGTTTTTATCCTTTGTTGAAGAGCAGATACGTCACATTTTAATTGATATTAACAGAATAAAATAGGGAAAAGTGGCGGGAGTGAAGGGACTCGAACCCTCGACCTATCGCGTGACAGGCGATCGCTCTAACCAACTGAGCTACACCCCCACTTTAGTTATTTTGGTGGGTAGTAAAGGACTCGAACCTTTGACCCCCTCGGTGTAAACGAGATGCTCTACCAACTGAGCTAACCACCCTCAAAATAAGGCTACTTATTACATCAACAGTTTAATAAAGTAAATTAATTATTATTGAATACTAGCTTGAGATTTATCATCTTTTTTTGATATATCGACCTCAACCCACTCAGTTCTTTTAAGTTCTTTTGTCAAAGCAACTTTTAAAACCTGGTCTGCAAATTCAACTGGCGTGATTTTTATATCATCAATAATTTTCTTCGGCATATCTACTAAATCTTTTTCATTTTCTTTTGGTATTAATACCTCTTTAATACCTGCTCTATGAGCTGCTAGAAGTTTTTCTTTTAATCCACCAATTGGTAACACTTGCCCAGTTAAAGTAACCTCACCAGTCATAGCAACATCTCTTCTTACAGGAATTCCAGTTATTGAAGAAACTATAGAAGTTACCATTCCAATTCCAGCAGATGGGCCATCTTTAGGAGTGGCTCCCTCAGGAACGTGAATATGAAAATCTTTCTTTTCAAACAATGGAGGAATAATTCCATATTCTAAACATTTAGATCTTACAAAAGACTTTGCAGCTTTTACAGACTCTTGCATTACATCTCCAAGTTTACCAGTAATTTGCATTCTACCTTTACCAGGCATAGTCACAGTTTCAATTTTTAAAATTTCTCCACCATATTCCGTCCAAGCTAAACCAGTCACAACTCCAACCCTATTCTCTGCTTCTAACTCACCAAATTTAAATTTAGCAATGCCTAAAAAATCAGATAAATTTTTATTATTTATATTTACTTCTTTCTCTTCACCAGCAACTATTTTCTTAACTACTTTTCTTGCCAGTTTTGAAATTTCTCTCTCTAAGTTTCTAACTCCAGATTCTTTTGTGTAGCCTCTAATAACTTCTTTGATGATGTCATCTTCTAATTTCATCTCTTTATCTTTCACACCATTATCTTTTAGCAATACTAATTTTTTCATCTTCTGTATAACCAGCAAGTCTAATAACTTCCATTCTATCTAAAAGAGGTGGAAGAATGTTTAATGTATTTGCTGTTGTAACAAACATTACATCAGACAAATCATAATCAACCTCTAAGTAATGATCGTTAAATGTAGTATTTTGTTCAGGATCTAAAGCTTCCAATAAAGCAGATGAAGGATCTCCTCGATAATCATTTCCAATTTTATCGATTTCATCCAACAAAATTAGTGGATTTTTTGTACCCGCTTTTTTCATCATTTGGATTATTTTTCCAGGTAATGATCCAATGTAAGTTCTTCTATGACCTCTAATTTCTGCTTCATCTCTCATTCCACCAACAGACATTCTAACAAACTCTCTGTTAGTTGCTTTTGCAATTGATTTTCCTAATGAAGTTTTACCCACTCCTGGAGGTCCAACTAAACATAAAATTGGTCCTTTAATTTTTTCCATTCTTTTTTGAACAGCAAGAAATTCTATTATTCTTTCTTTAACTTTCTCTAGTCCAAAATGATCTTTATCTAAAATATTTAGAGCTTTTGTTAAATCAATATCAACTTCACTTTTCTTGTGCCATGGAAGTTCAGTCATCCAATCTAAATAATTTCTAACAACTGTAGCCTCTGCTGACATCGGGCTCATATTTTTTAATTTTTTTAACTCTTGAAGACATTTCTTTTCAACTTCTTTAGGCATTTTAGCTTTTGTAATAGCTTTATTAAGACTAGTAGTTTCATCTTTACCGTCCTCAATTTCACCTAATTCTTTTTGAATAGCTTTTAGCTGTTCATTTAAATAGTATTCTCTCTGAGTTTTCTCCATTTGAGTTTTAACTCTTCCTCTAATTCTCTTTTCAACCCCAATAATACTAGTTTCATTTTCCATTATTTTGATAATGGCATTTAATCTTTTTTTCACATCTACCGTTTCAAAAATTTGCTGTTTTTCTGAAATAGTTGCGTTGATATGAGATGCAATGTTGTCTGCAATTTGAGATGGGTCTTTAAGTTGCTTAATCGTATTAATAGTTTCGCTTGAAACTTTTTTATTAATAGAAGTTAATTTTTCTAATCGCCTTAAAGCTGTTGCTGCAAGTGGATATAAATCTTCATCTTTTGTAACAACGTCATTATAATGAGCATAATCACAAGTTATGTATTTATCATTATCTTTAAAATCTAATATTTTAACTCTTTTAATACCTTCGACTAATACTTTAACCGTTCCATCTGGTAGTTTTAAAAGCTGAAGAATACTTCCTTCACAACCATACATAAATATGTCTGTTTTTTTAGGATCGTCAATTTCTGAGTTTTTCTGGGTAACTAAAATTATTTTTTTATCTTTTTTCATCACCTCATTTAAAGCTGAAATAGACTTGTCTCTTCCAACAAATAAAGGGATTACCATACTTGGAAACACGACAATGTCTCTCAGAGGTAATAATGGTAGTGTGATTTTAACGTCCATGAGAATAATATGGATATTATATTTTATATTGCAATAGGTTTTTATTAGTTATTAAGGATATTAAGCCGCTGATGGCTTATTAGACTTAGATTTACTATCACCTTTAGCATGAACTAATATGGGTTGAGATTGACCTTTAGCAGCTCCTGCGTCAACTATAACTTCTTCGATGTTATCTTGACTTGGCAAATCATACATAGTTTTTAATAAAATATTTTCTAGAATTGATCTTAAACCTCTTGCACCTGTTTTTTTCTTAATTGCTTTTTGTGCAATTTCTTTTAACGCGTTCTCTTTAAAAGTTAATTTTGCTCCATCAAGCTTAAATAGTTCTTGATATTGTTTTGTAAGTGAATTCTTTGGCTCTTGTAAAATTTTAATTAATGATTTCTCGTCTAAATCTTCAAGAGTTGCAATCATAGGTAATCTTCCAATAAATTCAGGAATTAGACCAAATTTCAATAAATCTTCTGGTTCTAGTGTTTTCATCCATTCGCCAGTTTTCTTATCTTGTGTGTTTTTAACATCAGCACCAAAACCTATTGATGTTCCTTTGTCTCTTTGAGAAATAATTTTATCAAGACCAGCAAAGGCTCCTCCACAAATAAATAGTATATTGGTTGTATCTACTTGTAAAAATTCTTGCTGAGGATGTTTTCTTCCTCCTTGAGGCGGAACACTTGCAACTGTTCCTTCCATAATTTTTAATAAAGCTTGTTGAACTCCTTCTCCAGATACATCTCGAGTAATTGAGGGGTTTTCTGATTTTCTGCTAATTTTATCCACTTCATCAATGTAGACAATTCCTCTTTGTGCTTTTTCAACATTATAGTCTGATGCTTGCAATAATTTTAAGATAATATTTTCAACGTCTTCACCAACATAACCAGCTTCTGTTAAGGTAGTAGCATCAGCCATTGTAAACGGCACATCTAAAATTCTTGCTAAAGTTTGAGCTAATAGTGTCTTACCACAACCAGTTGGTCCAACTAATAATATATTAGATTTTGCAAGTTCAACATTTTTACTTGTTTTGCTTTCATAATTTAATCTTTTGTAATGATTATGAACTGCAACAGATAAAACTTTCTTTGCATGAGGTTGACCAATTACATAATCATCTAATACTGCACAAATTTCTTTAGGAGAAGGAAGGCCATCTTGGTGTTTTACAAAAGTATCTTTACTCTCTTCTTTGATGATATCCATACATAATTCAACACACTCATCACAAATGAATACCGTAGGACCGGCAATTAGTTTTCTAACTTCGTGTTGGCTCTTTCCACAAAAAGAACAGTAAAGAATATTTTTATTACTTGTTGTCATAATATTTTTTTAAACGAATCAATTAAATTACTTTATTATAGAAGACTCCTACTAATCAAGTTTGGATTATATCAAATTCAATATATTGGGGTTTAAGATCTTTTTTCTACTACTTCGTCTATTAGACCAAAGTCTTTAGCAACTTCTGTAGTCATGAAGTTATCTCTCTCTAGAGCTGCTTTAACTTCATCTACAGATTTACCTGTGTGTTTAGAATAGATTTCATTTAATCTTTTTTTTAGTGACAAAACTTCATTTGCATGTATTTCAATATCAGTTACTTGACCTTGAAAGCCTGCCGATGGCTGATGAACCATCACTCTTGAATTTGGAAGCGAAAATCTTTTTCCTTTTGTTCCAGCTGCAAGCAAAAATGAACCCATAGAAGCTGCTTGACCAATACATAGAGTTGAAATATCTGGCTTGACATATTGCATAGTG
>JAOHJV010000028.1 GCA_028100865.1 Candidatus Pelagibacter sp.
ACAAGTTTATTACAAGTTATCCTATAAAATCCTATAATAATATTATGACTTACCTGTAAAGAAACTAAACACTCCCATTACACCTCCGGCAATAATAAAAAATGCAAAAACTGACATAACTAAAAATTCCCATGGCTCTCCTTCTGTAACAAATATACCTTTGCCAAACCATTGTAGGGTATTCATATCTATTATTTTATAAATGAAGCTCCATATAATATAGCTAATAGCTATATGAATTTTATCTTTGAATATAAATCCAACAATTTTATCACCTATGTGAGGTTTATATTTTTCCATATTTAATCTCCCCACTGCAACATAAATCCTTTTGGTGTTTTGCTGTGAGTACTTTCACATAATATGAATTTTTCAGTATATTCTTGAATATTCTTAGCTTTATCTTTTAAACCTAATGTTTTTAACTTCATTGCTGTTAGTGATCTTATCATTTCAGCAATTAATGCATCTTGCTTCTTTATACTTTTCCCATAAGCTAAAACCTTAGCTGTAAAAGGTTTTAAGTATTTTTCTTCCTCTCTTTCCCATTCAGCCTTAGCTTTTTTATAATCCTCAAAATTATATGTGCTCATAGTTGATTGTTTAGGATATTTTGGTCTTGGGTTATCTTTCCAATATTTTTTATAAGTAGCTGAATAAAAATCACCATACTCATCATAATCTTTTTGAAGTTGCTCTTTATCTTTAAGCATCACTTTGTATACTTCGTGATCCTCATAAAAAGATTTTGGAATATTTTTTTCATTCCCTAATACAATTTGAGTATCTGCACATTTTTCGATAGCTGCATCTATTTCACTTTTGGAATATGCATTCCCACTCAACAACAAACCCAGAACCACAATCACTAAAAGTTTTTTCATATTAATCCTGTATAAGTTTATAAGCTAAAAACGCTAGTTCCAAGGCTACTAATATTTCGAGCATTATTTATATTTCCTTTACTAAGTTTTGTTTTTTTCTTCCAGCACATTCAGGACACCAAGTCTTTTGGTTAATTACAACTCCTGCTTTTGCAAACCAAATATGATTTTTTTTACATTTCCATTTCAGTTTAGTTTTTGAGTTAATATATTTGTCAGATAAACATTCACCTTGCCTTTCTTTCGCAACCGCTTTGATCTTTTCAATAGTTGGACCTTTATGGCCTGAGCAAAATGGACACCAAGAATTTTTAGTCAATACATTTGATGGTATTGCTGACCATATGTGTCCTTTATTACATTGCCATTTGATATGTTTAAATGCTCCTTCATATTTTTCAGACAAACATTTACCACCTCTCTTTTTTGCAAATAATTCTAAATCATGAATTGTTTTATCTCGTCCTAGACATTTAGGGCACCAACTTTTATTATTTAATACCTGATTTGCAGTTGTTAACCAAACATGCCCTTTTTCACATTTCCATTTTAAATTTTCTAAAACACCTTTATACTCAGAAGACAAACATTCTCCTCCCTTTTTACTAGCAAAAGCTTTTATATCTTTAAGCTCATGTTTTGCATTGCCAGCACACTTTGGGCACCAATGATTAGCATTTTTAACTGAGTCTGGGGTGGCATTCCAAACATGTCCTTTTTTACATTGCCATTTTAATTTTGTATCCACATCAATATATTTTTCTGACAGACATAGACCCCCTCTTTTTTTGGCAATCTCTCTCATCTCTTCAATTTTTGGTTTATGTCTGTATGCTTTATTAAAATCTATAAACTTATTAAAATTAAATTGACTAACATCAAATTTTTCTTCAATTAATCTTCTTTTAATAAAATATGGTAATTTGATTAAATCTGTTTTGTGTGTAACTACAATTAAAATAATGCCGTTTTTTTTACATAATATTTCTTTCAGCTCATCATCTTTAAATCTTTTTTTGAGCTCCTTATCTGTTTTTATCCAATGGTTTTTTTTAAAATGTTGTTCACCATGATATTCGAATGCAATATTAAATTTTTTACAGTATCCATCTAACTCCATTACAAAATTTGAGCTACTTTTTAGCCATTTGGGTCTAATTTTAATAAATTTTTCCTCAAAAATTTGTTCAAAAGTTACTCTACATATCTCTTCCTTAAAAAAACCATGACATTTAGAGCACCACGAACTATTGTTTAAAATGTTTGCAGGAGAAGCCATCCATCTATGACCTTCTGAACATTCCCATTCTACTTTTATATTGCCTCCCTCATATTTTTTAGCCAAACATCTTCCGCCTCTTTTTTTTGCTGCTTCATTTAAATCAAAAACTGTTTTATTTCTTCCAATACAGGTTGGACACCATGTATCTCTTTTACCTAATAGGTTACCTGGTGCAGAATGCCATATATGACCTTTTCCACATTGCCATTTTAATTTTACTTTTACCCCTAAAAATTTTGTTGATAAACATTTACCTCCTTTTTTACTAGCTACTTTGTGCATATCATCCATCGTGTAAATATTATTAACACCCGTACATTTACGACACCAAGATCCTTGTTTGAGGAGGTCAGGCGTCATCTTAAAAATATGTTTTTTTTCACATTCAAAAATTAATTTAACTTTGGCAGCGATGTATTTTTCAGATAAACATTTCCCATTTCTTTGAAGAGCAATTTTTTTTACTATTTCTAATCCATCTTTTAATGTCCTTTTTTTTCCAATAGTTATGTGTGCACAAGTTGGACACCAAGATTTTCCATGGACCAATGTATTAGCTGAAGCCATCCAAGTATGATTTAATTCACACTGCCATTTTAGTTTACTATTAATGTTGATATATTCTTTGGATAAACATTTACCTTTTTTTTCTTGAACTATAGATTTTAAACGATTTATTGTTTTAAGATTTATAGAATTTTTATACTCAAGCATTATATTTGACCAACATTATAGCTAATTTAACAAATCCTGAACTATGAGTCTATTTGCTTTAAAAATGGCTATTTGATTTATCTCTTTTATTACAAGTCTGTGATCAAGTTTTTTAATTAAATTGATGAGTCTTTGAGCGATTTATTTCAAGCTAACTTTTTAATATCCGCATAAGTACTGTAGAATAATGCAGCTTAATGTGGGATAGGTTGAACCGCTAATCCCGTAAATAATCGCCAGCTTCCTGTATCATTTTCCACAGTTTACTTGCGTTTTCTTTATTCATACCGTCGCAAACTTTGTATTATCTCGAAATATTCTAGTTTGTAAACTATTAGCTAATAAAATCGTCAATTATAAAGTAGTTTTTTAACTAATTATGTTTATGTCAATGAATTACTAAAATCTAATAAATTTTTTAAAATTTATATAAAATTTTTTACTTATTTCTGACGCACTCGAAATACTTTTCCATAATCTGGTGAACTTTCAGAAAAACCAAAATATGATTTATTTTCAAGCTGCTTCAGTGGTTTACGACCAACCAAGCATTCAACAATATATTTCACTATATTAACTTGATTAAGTTTGGCTGCTTGATTAGAATCACATCCTCTAACAGCAGTAAAATTTCCTAATTTATAATCAATTATTGAGTCAGAAAGTTCAACAAATCTTAAATCTTTAATTCTTTTTTTGTGCTCCATTGAATAAGATTTAGGGGATACGCCATGATCAGATTGCACCACTATAGTAGAATTAGGGTATTTTTTGATAATATAGTCTGAAAGTTCATGGATACGATTGAATGTACAATAAACTGAGGATTTATATCCCTCTTTAGAAGGAGGAGTGTGGCGATCTGTTATAGAGCAATCCTCTTCTCTATATGGATGATGAGGCATCGCTGCATGTATCATAGTAAATACTCCTCCCTCAGACCAAATCTTGGGACTTATTTTCATTTGGTTTAGAGTTGTTTTAATAGAGTCTTTCATTTTTGGATCTTGAAAGATTAAGTATTTATATAAAATTTTTTTAAACAACGAATTATCCAATAAAGTCGCTATAGCATAATCCGCTAAAAAAGATTCAATATAAGAGTTATGTTTAGGCTTTAAACATCTTGCTATTATCATTGGAGGACATCCTTCCCATAATGGTGGAGCAAATATAAATTTATAACCATTTCTTTTCAAATATAATAGTAATTCAGGGTTTTTACGTCTAATGGTGGGGTAAAATTCAGACCTATCTTTATATATTGGCGAATTTTCAGTCATTGGATAGTCCATTTTAAATAATGCGGCGAAAGTTAAATAAGATGCATTATAACTTGAATAATTATGTTCTTGAACATTAAAGCCTTTTTCTTCAAATTTTTTGATTGAGTCTTTATAATCAATTTCTATATATTCTTTCAAAATTTTTGGTGAAGTCAATTCATCTGGGATTATGTAAAAAATATTTGGATATTTAACAGATTTAAATTTTTTTGTATTGAAAGAGCTATC
>JAOHJV010000029.1 GCA_028100865.1 Candidatus Pelagibacter sp.
TTTAAATTTACATAATTATTAGTTAATCTTTTTTTAAATTTAGTACTCCCATAAACGGTAATATCTTTTTTATAAATACTTTTGAGAATGATATCTTTAAGAAATATAGAAATAGCACCTGGATATGACGGTGAAAAATTTTCTTTATATGGTAATAATATTGAAATCTTCATTTTTTGCTAAACTTTTTCTTTTATTTTTATCATTTTTTAATTTATATTCATAAGACATAGCTTGATTTTTAGTTTTGAAATACCTTTTGTAAATTACAACCCATTTATATCCTTTAGTAGATTTTGCGCCTTTATTTGAATTATGCTTAAAAAGTCTTTTTTTAATATTGTTAGTGAAACCAACATACGTTTTTTTTGTACCTGGAGTTATTGATTTTAACATGTAGACGTAAAAAGCCATAAAATGGCGGTCCCTGGGGGAATCGAACCCCCCTTTGCAGGATGAAAACCAGCTGTCCTAACCGATAGACGAAGGGACCGTGTGAGCTCTTTTATTTTAAAAGTATGTATATATCAAGTCTAATTAATTTATATAAAAACATCTTTTATATTCAATTGCACTGATTTTTTATTGTTCCAAGTATTTAGACTAACTTGAGCAATAATATCAATTTGATTTTTATATGATAATAAATAATTACCAAGATCTGTGTTTATGCAATTATAGCAAATTGTTTTTATTGAAGTTCCTAAATTTGGTTTAAGTATAGCTGAAATATGCCTGTTATCTAAAACAGTTGTTTTTAAAATTTTAAATCTTTTAAAAAGAAATAGTGGTAATGGATTATCATTACCAAATGGATATAATTTATATATGTTATTAATTAAATTAATATTTATTGATGATGAAGATAATTCAGCGTCATATTCAAGAAAATTAATTAAATTTAAAACCTTTTTTGAATAATCATTTTGTATAAAATTATCTAATAATTTAATTTTTTCCTTTTTAATGATTAATCCAGCAGCCATATTATGACCTCCCCCACTTTGAATTATTTTTTTATCACATAATAATTTAATTAAGTTACCTATATTATAATTCTTTGTTGATCTTGCAGATCCTTTAAATACATTATTTGATCTTGTAATCACAATTGCAGGTTTATTAAAATAATCTTTTAATCTAGAAGCTATAATTCCAATTAAACCTTCTTTAATGTTTGGATTATAATAAATAATTACGTTTTTATTTTCTTTTTCTATTTTTTTGAAATTTATTTTATCTAAAATTTTTTTCTCAATTTCTTTTCTTTTATCATTTAATCTAATCAATCTTTCTGAAATTTCATTGACAATATTTTGATTTTCAGAAGATAACAGTTTAACTGAAAGATGAGATGCTCCTAGTCTTCCTGCCGAATTTATTATTGGTCCAATCATAAAGCCCAAATCATCTATTGTAATTTTATTTTTTTTATTTTTTAACCTAAAAATTGTATTAATTGATATATTTTTTTTAACATTGTAATTTTTGAGAATATTTATTGCTAAAATTCTATTGATTTTTCTTAATGGCATAACATCACATACAGTTGCAAGTAAAACATAAATTAAATAATTATTTAACTTATAAGCATAATTTTTTTTTTTAATTACTAAATCTAAAAAAAAATATGTAAGTGCTGTGGCACATAGGTTGGTATATTTTTCATAACCATCATTTTTTTTTGGATTAATGATTATGTTTGATCTTGGAAAAGGTTTGTTTATTTCATGGTGATCGATAATAATTGATTTAATACTTTTTTTGTTAAGGAAATTTATTGCATCATTAGAAGTTGACCCACAATCAACCATGATTACTAATTTTGGTTTTTTTAAAATTAATTTTTCAAAAATTTTTATTGATGCTCCATAGCCATCTTTTTCTCTATCAGGTATATAATAAAAATATGGATGCTTAATAAATTCAAAAAAACGCACAAATAATGCTGTTGAAGCGTTACCATCAACATCATAATCCCCTAATATACATATTTTTTCTTTGTTATCTATAGACTCAATTAAAATATCAGCTGCAATTTTAAAATCTTTATTATTTATAAATATATTGGAAATCTCTAGATCATTATCTATATTAAATATTTCTGTTTTATCAAAATTTCTTGAAACTATTAATTTTGCTAAAATTTCATTAAAATTAAAATCCTGTTTAATCTTTTCTAAAAGGTTTTTATTAATCTTTTTTTCAACCCAATTTTTACCAGAAACAGATTTCATTCATTAATAGATGTAACTGAATTAATTACTTTTCTATAATTGGTGCTTTTGTGCGTTACAAGAGTCTGTGAATGATACTTGTTATTTTCAATTTTTATTCCTTTTAACATATCGCTTCCAGTTATGCCAGTTGCACAAAAAATTGAGTCTCCTTTAACAATTTGTTTTAACTCATATTTTTTGTTTAAATCAGTAATTCCCATTGATCTAGCTTCATCAATATCTTTTACTTTGTCAAATATGAATCTGCCTTGAAAATGACAATTGTAACTATCAAGAGCGCATGCTGCTAAAACACCCTCTGGTCCACCACCTATGCCCAAAAACATATCAACATTATATTTAGGATCCGATACATATAAAGCTCCTAACACATCCCCATCAGCAATTAATTTAATCTTAACATTTAAGTCACTAAGTTTATCAATAATTTTCTTATGTCTAGGTCTATCAAGTATACATACGGTAAGTGAAGAATAAGCTTTATTATTAAATTCAGATAAATTCTTAAGATTTTTTTCTAAAGGATAGTCCAAATCAATTAAACCTTTGTCAATTTTTCCTGTAGCTATTTTATTCATATAAGTTTCTGGAGCATTAAACAAATTACCTTTTTCACCTACAGCTAAAACTGCTATTCCTCCAGGTAAATTATTTGCAACAAAATTAGTTCCTTCAACAGGATCTACTGCAATATCTAAAGTTGGACCATTTTTATTACCCAAAACTTCACCAGTATAAAGCATAGGAGCTTCATCTAAAGTGCCTTCACCAATTACGACTTCACCGGTCATATTTATTTTATTCAGTTCAGTTCTCATTGAATCTACGGCGGCTTTATCAGCAGCTATCTTGTCTTTTTTACCAATAAAAAATGATGATGCATATGCTGCTTTTGATGTTACATTAATAAATTGATCAACAAATTTTTTATCTATTGCCATCAAATTTTTTCATCAAATAATTCTTTATCTTTAATTTGAGACTCAAATTCTCTTAATCTTTTGTACACACTAGCTAATTCAATTATAATTGGCCAAGATTTTAAAAGATATTGCATAGAGCCCTCTACTCTACCAAATGCTCTAATAATCTGCTGCATAACACCTAATGTTACAACCCCTGCTACAATGGCTGGAGCTAAAAATACATAAGCAGATAATACATTTGCTTGTAAATAAGCCATTCTACCAATATTAAAATATAAATAACGCATATAGCTTAAAAAATGAATTGAACGAACATCTGAAAATAATTCATTAATTGTTTTTGGTCTTACATTTTCGTCATCTTCAGCTATTACTAGAATTTTTCTATATGCAGCTTCTTTTTTTTGAAGATCATATTCAACACCAACTAACCTTAGCAACCATCCCAATCCTATTAAAAATATTGTTCCACCAAGAGTCCAGAGTAATGCACCAGTTATCAACCCATATTGCCAATCACCAAAAAAGAAAATTGGAATCCCAATAGATAAGCCAAGTAAGATTGGAACAAATTGAAAAAGAACCATTACAGATTCAATAAAACTAGTACCCAAACCTTCCATAATACGTGTAAATTTAATTGTATCTTCCTGAACCCTTTGTGATGCACCTTCTATTTTGCCAGCCTTATCATAAACACTATGATACCATTCAACCATAGCTGTTCTCCATCTAAACAAATAGTGAGCCGTAAAAAAACTAATTGCAACATAAAGAGCAATATACATTCCAGCTAATGTAATAAATGAAGCTAAACTTGACCAATATTCTTCAATTGTAATTGCATTGGGTTTTGCCAAAGCTTTTTGTATCATGTCATAAAAAACACCAAACCACTCATTAATTTTGACATCTATTTTAACTTGTACCCACAGTGATAATAAAATAATGAACGATCCTAACCAAGACCACATAAACCATTTTTTTATTTTAAAAAATCTAAACATCTATTATTTTAAAAAATTATCAGCGTATGACTTTTTTACAGTTTTTCTTTTTTTTGGTTCAATTATCTCAAAATCTATTTTTTTCTTTTTTGCATAGTTTATTGCTAGTTCTTTTGATGGAAATTCCAGTTTTAACTCAGATAACGTATCTGTTGAACTTTCCCAACCCATTAATGGATTTTTAGTTGGGTCTTTAGTGATAAAT
>JAOHJV010000003.1 GCA_028100865.1 Candidatus Pelagibacter sp.
AAATGACTGAAGATCTTACAAAAAAAAAATGTGTTCCTTGTGAGGGTGGAGTAATTCCTTTTGATATATCTGAAATTCATTTATATCAAAGAAAGGTTGATGGCTGGGATATTTTAAAAAATGAAAAAAAAATATTCCATTTGCATAAAAGATATGAGTTTAAAAATTTTTTAGAAAGTCAAAACTTTATTAATAAAGTTGGAGAAGTTTCAGAAAATGAAGGTCATCACCCAGATATATTATTTGGTTGGGGTTATGCAGAAATAAAAATTACGACTCATGCAATAGAGGGACTATCTGAAAATGATTTCATTTTAGCTGCAAAAATAGATCAATTAATTAGTGTCTAAAATGTCTAGTTTTAGAAAAGACTAAAATTGTGTCAGTTTCGTTTGCAAAAGAAATAATTTCTTTATCTCTGATAGATCCTGAAGGTTGTATGACTGCCGTGACACCGGCTTGAACTAATTTTTCAATTCCATCAATAAAAGGAAAAAATGCATCAGATGCAGCTACAATATCATCATTTGTGTGAATAAATTTTTTCATTTTATCTATCGCGATTTGGCAGCTGTCCAAACGGCTTGGTTGACCAGATCCAATTCCTGTTGTTGTTTCATTTGATACAAGCACTATTGCATTAGATTTTACATATCGACAAATATTAAATGCAAAAATTAGATTTTTCATTTGTTTAGGACTTGGTTTTTTTTTGGAAACAACTTTAAAGTCTTTATTACTAAATTTTTTAAAGTCTTCTGTTTGTACTAATAATTCTTCGTTAAAAGATATAAATCTTAATATTTCTTTATAAGAATAATTTGTTGCATCAATTAATCTTAAATTCTTTTTTTTTTTAAATAATTTTAGAGCCTCTTTTTCAAAACCATCTGCAATAATGACTTCAAGAAATAACTTGTTTAATTCTGTTGCTAGATTTTTTCTTATTTTAAAATTACAAGATACTATTCCTCCAAATGCACTTATAGGATCACATCCTAGCGCCAATTTATAACTTTTAAGATGGTTCTTATTTATCGAAACACCACATGGATTAGCATGTTTTACAATTACTGTTCCTGTGTTTTTAGGTAATGATTTTGAAATAGTTAAAGCTGAAAATATATCATTATAATTATTATAACTTAATTGTTTTCCATGAATTTGGTTTATTTTTAATGAGCTATTTTTTGAATAAATTGCACTTTTCTGGTGTGGATTTTCTCCATAACGTGGAGTTTCAACAAGATTTGCGTGAATTACTCTTTTTTTAGGAAAAATTACATTATTCCTTTTATTAAAATAATCAGAGATAACTGAGTCGTAATAAGCAGTTTCAGTAAATGCGATTCTAGATAATTTTTCCCTGAACTCTAATGATGTTGAACCTTTGTTTCTTTTTAATTCATCAATAAGTTCTTTATATTGATTAGCTGAAGTTATAATCGTAACATCATGATAATTTTTAGCTGCTGATCTGACCATCGTTGGTCCACCCACATCAATATTCTCGATTATCTTGTCGTGATTTTTCGTATTTTTTAAGGTTTCTAGAAATGGATAAAAATTTACGATTACTAAATCTATATTTTCAAAATTATTTTTCCTTAAATCTTTTAAATGAATTTTATTCTTTCTTTTATTTAAAATTCCAGCATGAATTTTTGGATGAAGAGTTTTAACTCTACCTTCTAAAATCTCAGGTGAATTTGTAAATTCTGAAACTTCTAAGGATTTGAATCTTAATTTTCGAATTTCTTTATAAGTACCACCAGAACTGATAATTTTAATATTGTTTCTTTTTAAAGAATTTAAGAGTGGTTTTAGATTTTTTTTGTCAGATACAGAAATTAGAGCTGTTTTAATTTTTTTCATTAAATTTTAGTAATTTCCCATTTTATAGTTTGGTTATTTTGTTTACTCATTCCTGAAATAAATATGTTTTGATTTTCAATATATGAATTTTTAATACCTAAATATAACCCATTATCAATATTTATATCATAATTTTCACAATTAAATCTCCAACCTTCATCTTCTAATTCTATTAAGATTGATTTATTATTCTGTGTTTTCATTACTTTTGCATCAGGATGTAAATGGAATCTAATATCAAAATTTATATTTTTAGAATTATTTTTCCTTTGTAATTTATCCAATCCAACAAATTTCATTTGCTCTGGATAAAATTCAACTTCTCTTTCATGTATAGTTTTAAATTTTTTTAGATAACCATCATGCGAGCCTGATATTTTCCAATAATTTTTTTCAAAAATAGTATTTTTTTTAATTATACGTAAACCTTTTTTAACAATATGACTAAATTTATTTAATCTTTTATAATCACAAGAAGAATGATCTCCAATAGACAAAGTACTTTGAAGGGCAGTACTTTTTGAAAATTTATTTAATTTGTTTCTTGTGTCTGCAAAGTAACCAGAATTAGTGATTAATTTTTTACCATTTGAAATAATTTCAAACGAAAGGGCTCCAGCTTGATAAAATTTTGAAAACTTGTCATTTGGGCTATTTCCAATATCCATTGATAATATAATTTTTCTATCTTTAAGAATGGCATAACCTGCAAGTTCTCTATTTTCATTCTTAAATACATATCCAAATCTTTTTAGATATTGATCAAAGTCATCATTGTTTGAAATATAATTCCCGTTAAACAGAAGATCTTGATTTATATTTTGCCAAATAAAAGCATAACTTTGACCGAGATAGTATATTGTTTCATCAATATATTCAGGAATTATATTTTGAGACTCTTTAAACCATTCTCTAATTAAAATAAAATATTTTAAGTAGAAGATTAATTGTTTTATATTTCTAGATTTTGGAAAACCCTGATTATCAATTGATGATTTTATTATTTTTTTCAAAAGAGTTAATCCACTGTTAAGATATTTACTTTCCTCTTTGTATGACAGACCTGTTAAAATTATTGCAGCACATCCAACAATTTTATTTTCAACATCTGATAAATTTTTGATTTCATACAGAAGGTGATTTGTTTGTTTTTGAATACTTTGGTTAAATTTTTTTTTAAATTCTTCTTCACAGTCTTCATAGGTTAATTGATGATTAGATAACCAAGAAATTATTCTCTTAGAAATGATGTCATAATCCCAGCTTTTTTTATTATAGTTATGGTTTTCGTTGATCCAATTATTGATAACTTTTTGAGTTGTTTTTTTGGATGATTTCAAATCAAGACTAAAAAACCAAAAAAAATTATTTAATTTTTCGAATTCTTCATATTTTAAATCATTTTGCCAAAGACTTTCTAGGGCAAAGTCTTCAATCTTATATTTCTTTTTTTGATATTTTATTATTGATGATAGTAAGTAAGGACTTGGTTTATAACCAAAAGTAATATCTTTAGTTTTAGAGATTTTTTTATCATAAAAATTAGAGTTTTGATAAAATTGTTTTAATTTTATTTTTAAATTAAAATAAATTTGGCCCAAGTCAGCTATAAAATTTTTGATGTTCATTAACTTATTTTAATTTTAATAAATTAATATTTTTTTTTATATCTCCATTATTACTTTTAAATACCGTTGTTCCAGAAACAAGGATATTGGCCCCAGCTTCAATTGCTAATTGACAATTATCAAAATTAATCCCTCCATCAATTTCAATATCAAAACTTATATTCCTTTCAGATTTAATTTCTTTAAGTTGTTTAACTTTACCCAGAACTTCAGGCATAAATTTTTGACCACCAAATCCTGGGTTTACACTCATTATTAAAACTAAATCTATCTTCTCAAGATAGTTAGTAATCAAATCAAGTTTAGACTCTGGATTAAGTGAGACTCCAACTTTTTTATTTAAGCTCTTAATCTTTAAAATTGACTCTTCCAAGTTCTCAGTTGCTTCTGGATGAATCGTAATAATATCAGCCCCGGCATCTGCGTAAGCTTCGATATATTTATGAACAGGAGCTATCATCAAATGAACATCAAATTTAATTGAGCACTGTTTTCTTAAAGCTTTAATTACTGGAGGCCCGATAGTAAGGTTAGGCACAAAGTGTCCATCCATGACATCCACATGAATCATATCTGCACCACCTTCCTCAAGTCTTTTAATTTCATTACCCAGTTGACTAAAATCAGCTGATAAAATTGATGGTGAGATTTGTATTTTTTTCATTGATTACCAAACCTACTAGTATCAATTTTTAAAATTTAATTGAATTAAATAATTGATAAATTTGTCTTGATATTTCACTTTCGAGTGGAAATGAAAGCATTCCCATAACTGAATACCCTAAAAGATAAGGCATTAAGTAAAATCTTATCATAAAGAAAAACCAAGCTACGTATAATGGAACTAAAGGAGCTATAATAAAACTAGGAGTGACTGGCTTAAATATTTTTATTAATGGATTAGTATAATTTACAAATATTTTCATAAAAAAGAATTCCGAGTCCTCTTTTTGAAAAATATTCATCGCAACTCTTCCTATTAAAGTCCACATGATAACGCCCAGTAGGTAATCTATAAAATAAACTAGAGGATGAAGGTTTGCCGACATTAAGAAATTTATATTGGAAAAAGGTGTAAATTAAAAGGGGCGAAATTAATCGCCCCTCTATAATTAAGATTTGATTGTTCTACTTACCAGTAACGGTTCTACCGCTTGGTATACGAACTTCATCAACCATTTTTTGAGTAGCTTTATCTGGCGCCTCAGTCATTAAACTTACAACAACCATAGAAACCAAACTTACTGCCGCTCCAAAGATACCAAATGTTAATTGAGTAATACCTAGGAAACCACTTCCACCAGTTCTTACCCAAACTAGATACCAAATTGAAGATGCAAGACCTAAAGCCATACCAGCAATAGCACCTTGTCTGTTAGCTCTCTTCCACCATACACCTAGTACGAGTGGGAAGAACAATCCAGACATCGCAAAGTCAAAAGCCCAGATTACTGAACCTAAGATACCTTGGATTTCCATTGCCGCAATAGTTGCTCCAGCAAAACCAATTACTACAAGTAATACCCTTGCAACAAGAAGTCTTTTTGCAGTCTCTGCTTTTGGATCAATCATTTTGTAATAAACATCATGAGAAATCGCATTTGCAATTGCTAGAATTAAACCATCAGCAGTTGACATGGCAGCAGCCATACCTCCAGCAGCAACCAGACCTGAAATTACATATGGTAATCCAGCTATTTCTGGTGTTGCTAAAACAACCGCTTTACCGCCCATGAAAAACTCATTTAATTCAAGAGTTCCATTTCCGTTAAAGTCACTGATGAACATCAAGTTTGCTTGATTCCAGTTTTGGAACCAATCAATTGATTGAACTTCAGCAAATGATTTACCAATAATACCTGTAGATAAATTTGGATCAATCAACGACAGTTTAGATAGCGTTGCCAACATTGGCGCAGAAGAATACAGAAGGAAGATAAAGAATAAAGACCAACCCACTGATTTTCTAGCTGCTTTTACACTTGGAGTAGTAAAGTATCTCATCATCACGTGCGGTAATGAAGCTGTTCCCATCATCATCGCTAGTGCCAATGAAATAAACGCCCAAGGCGTTGCATTTACTGCAGAGTGTGCTTTAGTTATTCCAGCTAACCCTTTAGGTACCGTTGCTAGATCAGCAGCAGAGTTTTTAACAAAACCAAACTGTTGTTCTAACTCACCAATTCTAGCTACTTCATCAGCTAACATGAAGTGAGGGAAGAAACCTGCTCCCATTTTGTTACTGATCCAAAAAATTGGAAGTAAGTAAGCTATAATTAGTACGATATATTGTGCAACCTGTGTCCAAGTTACCGCTCTCATACCCCCTAACATTGAACAAAGTAAAATACTTATTAGTCCAATATATACAGCGTATTTAAAGTCGATATCTAGAGCAACAGATGCAATAGTACCTGTAGCGTTTATCTGTGCAGTCACATAAGTAAATGAAGCAACAGTTAAAACTATTACCGCACATAGTCTCGCTAAATTACCACCGTATCTTGTACCCACGAAATCTGGAACTGTGTAACAGCCAAATTTTCTTAAGTATGGTGCTAATAAAGTTGCAACTAATATGTAACCACCAGTCCAACCAACAAGTAGTGCCATATATCCATAACCTTTAAAGTAAATACCACCTGCCATTGCAACGAATGAAGCACCAGACATCCAGTCTGCTGCTGTCGCCATACCGTTGAATACAGTTGGAACTTGCCTTCCAGCTACGTAATATGCATCTGCTTGAGCTGTTCTTGATAGATAACCGATTAATGCGTAGATGAATATTGTAAAGGCTACAAAAGCAACACCTATTGCTTTAGCAGACATACCCATCTGTTCACCAATTGCCATTAAGATTATGAAACCTATAAAACCTCCAGTATAGATTCCGTAAACTTTTGGCAAATTGTCTATAAATTTACCTTTAATCATTAGCCATCCTCTCTTTCGTTGAAGCCGAATTCTTCATCGATTTTCTCTTGCCTATTGGCAAACCAGAAACATAAGATTACGAAAATTCCAAGAGATCCCTGACATGTAAACCAGTATGTCCATGGATATCCGAAAGGTCCAGTAACCTCATTCATTTCAGCTGCAAAAAGGAAGATGCCAATTGAGAATACAAACCAAATTGCCAATGTTACAAATAACAATGACCTGGTTTTTTCCCAGTGTTTTTCTGCGTTTGACATTTATACCTCTCTCTTTTTAGTTATAACTGTGAAAACCATAACCATTATAAAGGTTTTGAAAAGATGAAAATTGATCATAATAGGTGCTTAATTACTTACTTTTTTAAGGTATAATTGTCCTAAACAACAATTTTATGCAAAAATATAAGTTATCTTGGAAAGATTTATCATTTAAAGATTTTAAAATTTATTTGTTTGCTTTGTTTAAAGCTTTCATTCCAAAGAAAAAAATAAAAGATTTAGATGAACTTGAACATTTTATTCAAACAAAATCTGCATGGGTTACGCAAGTTACTTTATATAGCTATTTGAAAACTCGAATGGGAACCAGATACGTTCTTCATTTTGATAATGATGAGTTTATGTCATCAGTTAATCTAGCTAAGTGGAATATTTATTCTACAGCTCTTCAAGATTTAACTTTTTTTACTTTTTCATATTTAAAAGTAAATTTTAATTATCAAAACACTAATCAAGCTAAAGAAATTTTTAACAAAATTTTAGATGACGAAATATCAAACAAGATGCCACTTGATATAACCGAGGAAGCAAAAAGAACTTTTAATGAAAGATTGCAAAATTTAAATTGGGAGACTTATTATAAAGATCTACCTTTTAATCCAAGCGCACTTTCATTATATAAGTGGGCACCAATAGCTGAAGAATTAAAGAGTCTTGATAGAAAAATTGTATTAAATTCTATGATTTTAAAGTGGAATATTATTAGAGATGAATTTAAAAAGTTAATAGAATTTTAAATATTTTTTCTATTATCAACTAAACTTTCAACTACACTTGGGTCGGCTAAAGTTGTTGTGTCACCCAATTGATCGTGTTCATTAGCTGCAATTTTTCTTAAGATCCTTCTCATTATTTTACCCGATCTAGTCTTTGGAAGGCCTGGTGTAAAATGAATTAAGTCTGGAGTAGCCAAGGGTCCAATTTGTTTTCTGACCCAAAGTTTTAAATCTCTATCAAGGTCTCCGTTTTCTTTTTCGCCTACATTTAAAGTTACATAACAGTAAAGCCCATTACCTTTTATGTCATGTGGATAACCCACTACTGCTGCTTCAGCAACTTTTGGATGCGCAACAAATGCACTTTCAATTTCAGCAGTACCAAGGTTATGTCCTGATACAATAATTACATCATCAACTCGACCAGTGATCCAATAGTATCCATCTTTATCTCTTCTGCAGCCATCACCCGTAAAATATTTTCCATCAAACTGTGAAAAATAGGTATCAATAAATCTTTGATGATCTCCATAAACTGTTCTCATCTGTCCTGGCCAAGATTGGGCAATGCAAAGTCTTCCCTCTCCGGGGCCTTTAATTTCAACACCTTTCTTATCAACAATAGCAGGCTTTATGCCGTAAAATGGTTTAGTGGCTGAGCCAGGCTTTAAATCTATCGCACCAGTTTGAGGGGCAATCATTATACCACCTGTTTCTGTCTGCCACCATGTATCAACAATTGGACATTTGGAATTACCTACAGTTTTGTAATACCACATCCAAGCTTCTGGATTAATAGGTTCACCAACAGTACCAAGTAATTTTAATGATTTTCTTGAAGTTTTTTTAACTGGCTTATCTCCTTCACGCATTAAAGCTCTAATTGCAGTAGGTGCAGTATAAAAAGTATTTACTTTATACCTATCAATTATTTGCCACCATCTAGAAGTGGTTGGATAGTTTGGTATACCTTCAAACATTATTGTGGTTGCTCCATTAGCTAGAGGTCCATAAATTATATAACTATGACCTGTAACCCATCCGATATCAGCAGTACACCAATAGATATCCTTCGGCTTATAATTAAAAATATATTGGTGAGTCATTGAAGCATAAACCATGTAACCACCTGTTGTATGCAAAACTCCCTTGGGTTTTCCAGTTGATCCTGAAGTATATAAAATAAATAAAGGATCTTCTGCGTTCATCTCTTCAGGTTCGCAGTGTTTAGAAACATCTTTTATTAAATCATGGTACCAAACATCTCTTGATTTATCCCAGTTGATATAATTTCCAGTTCGTTTAACAACAATACATTTTTTAACATTAGGACAACTCTCTAACGCTTCATCGGTTGTATATTTTAAAGGAATTGTTTTTCCTCCTCTTACACCTTCATCTGCTGTAATTATATATTCTGACTCGCAATCATTTACTCTTCCAGAAATAGAGTCTGCTGAAAAACCACCAAAAATAATAGAGTGGACTGCACCGATACGTACACAAGCAAGCATCAAAATAGCAAGCTCAGGGATCATTGTTAAATAAATAGTAACTCTGTCTCCTTTTTTAATTCCTAATTTTTTTAAACCATTAGCTGCTTTAGATACTTTTTCATGAAGTTGTTTGTAAGAAATTTTTTGGTTATCTTTGGGATCATCTCCAACCCAAATTATTGCAGTTTTATCTTTTTTATCTTTTAAATGTCTATCAATACAATTTGCAGAAGCATTCAAAGTTCCATCGTGAAACCATTTTATTTTGACATCTTTAGTACTGTATTTAATATCTTTAATCTTTTTATATGGTTTTATCCAAGTTATTCTTTTTCCTTCTTTTCTCCAAAACTCGTCGTTATTTTTAATTGATTGAGAATACTTATCTTGATATTTGCTTTTATTTGCTAAACTACTTTTAATCCATTGAGGTTTGGTTTTAATAATAAGTTCTTTTGAACTTTCTTTAGCAACTTTACTAATAACTTTTTTCTTAACTTTAGTTTTTTTAGTTACTCTTTTTGCAACCTTCTTCTTAACTTTAGTTTTTTTCTTTTTTTTTAAAGACATGAAATAATTTTATATTTAAATTTTACTCATCTTATTTAATATTTTCCAGCTTTTAGAGTCGATCGGCATCACAGATAGTCTACTTTGTTTAATAAGAGCTAAATGGCTTAATTCCTTTGATTTTTTGATACTTTCAAGGGTTATAGGTTTGGATAATTTTTCTAGAAATTTAACTGTAACAGCTACAAACCGTCCTGATTTATCAGTTTTATCTAAGTAAGCTTCTTTGATTACTTCAACAACCCCAACAATTTCTTTACCAATATTTGAGTGATAAAAAAAACAAAGGTCACCTTTTTTCATACTTTTTAAATTTTTTGCTGCTTGGTAATTTCTAACACCATCCCAGGGTGCACCTTTAGTACCTGCTTTTTTTTGTTGATCAATTGACCAAACATCAGGCTCAGATTTCATTAACCAATATTGCATCATAATTGTACTCCTGCTCCTTTAAGAAAGGCAGCTTTTTCATCCAAGGGCCACCTTGGTTTTGCAGGATGATCTAAATTATCAAATTGTTTTAATTTGAATTTTTCTAAACCAACCATAGCAATCATAGCTGCGTTGTCTCCACAAAATTCAATTGGTGGAAACATGCTTTGATAATTTCCTTCATTACATAAATTAATTAACATAGACCTAATTCTCTTATTAGCTGCCACCCCTCCAGCAACTACAAATACTTTTTCTTTTAAATCATTTTGTTTTTCAAATTCGGAAAATGCAATTTTAGTTTTTTTATATAAAATTTGTTCAACTGTTTTTTGAAAAGAAGCAGCAAGATCAAATTTTTCCTGATTAGTTTTAATATCTTTTGTTATTCTTAAAATTGCTGTTTTAAGACCTGCAAAAGATAAGTTACATCCTCCTTTATTGAAAATTGGTTTTGGTAAATCATATTTATTTGGATCACCTTTTTCTGCTAAAATTTCTATTTGAGGTCCACCAGGAAATTCTATTCCTAAAAGTTTTGCAGTTTTATCAAATGCTTCACCCAAGGCGTCATCAATTGTTGTTCCCAATCTTTGATATTTTCCTAAACCTTGAACACTTAAGTATTGTGAATGCCCACCTGAAATTAATAAAAGTAAATATGGGTAATTTAGTTCTGAGTTAAGTTTTGGGCTTAAAGCATGACCTTCTAAATGATTAACAGCAATAAAAGGCTTTTCTAATGCAGATGCAAAAGCTTTTCCAAAACTTAAGCCAACAGACAAACATACTATTAGACCTGGACCAGCTGTTGATGCAACCGCATCTATCTCCTCTATTTTTTTTCCACTATCATCAATTGCTTTTTGAACTATCAAATCAATTTTTTCCATGTGAGATCTTGCAGCCAGTTCAGGAACTACACCTCCAAATTCTTTATGAACATCAACTTGGCTTGAAACAATATTGGATAAAACTATTGGTATTCCTTGTTCATTTTCAGTAATTACTGATGCTGCTGTCTCATCACAGCTAGATTCAATTCCAAGAATTAAGGGTTTTTTACTCATTCAAATAGTTTTTATTAATTGTACAATCTCAATACAAGTAAGAAATATATTTATTTATGAATAAGAAAATCGTTATTGGATCAAGAGGGAGTAAGTTAGCACTAATATATGCTCAAAATGCTAAAGATAAAATTGTTCAAAATACAAATTTAAATAATGACGACATTACAATTAAGGAAATAACTACAAAAGGAGACCAGGTTCAAGATAAAAGATTATCCGAAGTGGGTGGAAAAGGCTTGTTCTCAACTAACATAGAAAATGAACTTCAAGATAAAAAAATCGATATAGCTGTTCATGCTTTAAAAGATATGCCGGCAAATGAAACTAATGGTTTGAGAACAAATACTTTTTTAGAAAGAAACGATCCAAGAGAAATATTGATAACCAAAGATAAAAAAAAACTTAAAGATCTAAAAGCTCAAGCAATAATTGGCACTTCATCCTATAGAAGAGAATTTCAAATTAAAAAAATCAGATCTGATCTAAATTGTAAACTTATAAGAGGCAATGTTGATACAAGAATTAAAAAACTCAATGACGGTTTGTATGATGCAATAATATTATCTTATGCAGGAATTAAATCTTTATCAATAGAAGATAAAATTACAGAAATATTTTCAACGCAAGAGATAATTCCAAGTGTAGGACAAGGAATAATTTCTCTTCAATGTCGAAATGATGATAAAGATATTATTTCAATTTTAGACTCCATTAATGATCAAAAGACATATTTAAGAGCCCATGCTGAAAGAAATATTCTTAAAGTTTTAGAGGGTGACTGTGAAACAGCTGTAGGTGCTCACTCTATTATTGAAGGTGATAAAATTGTTTTAGAAGCCGAACTTTTCTCTTTAGATGGTAAACAGAGATTTTATGAAAAGAAATCTTCAAAAATTGAAAATGCTAAATCACTTGGTGAGGAGGTTGGAAAGATATTAAAAGTTAAATCAAATAATTCCTATAAAAAATAATATGCATATTTTATTAACCAGACCATTAGAAGATTGCTCTGAAATGATTATAAAATTTAAATCTCTAGGAAATCAAGTATCTCATCTTCCATTGCTAAGAATAGATAAGGTCGATTATGGACAGATTAATTTTTCTAATTTTAAGGGGATTATTTTTACAAGTGCAAACGCAGTAAAATTTTTAGATCATAAAAATATTGATAAAAATCTTTTATGCTTTTGTGTTGGAAGTGCTACTGAAAAAAAGGCTAGAAGTTTTGGTTTTCAAAATGTAATTGCTGCAGAAGGAAATGTTGCAAATTTAAAAGAGCTAGTTTTGCAAAATTTCAATAAAAAAGATGGAGCTTTAATTTATATAAGTGGTGAAACTGTTTCTGTTGATCTTGATCAACAACTATTGAAAGATGGATATAATATTAAAAGAGTTATTAATTATCGAACTATTCATAATCAAAACTTCGATGATGAATTTGTTAATCAATTAAAGCTTAAAATGCCTGATATGGTTTATGTTTACTCTCAAAATAGTGCTTTAAGTTTGCTAAATTTTATTAAGATGCATCAATCAGAAAGTCTTTGGATGAATACAAATTTAATGTGTATTGGTGAAAAAACCTCGTCAATATTGAATGAAATTAAGTGGAAGAAGATATTTCTTTTTAATCCTGGAGAAGAAGAGTTTTTGTTATATAAAATTTAGCTATGGAAATAATAAATAATTTTTCTGATGTATTTTTGTCTGTTTGGAAAAAAGGGATTCTGGGTGTTGATATTTTTCAGATATTAATTGGAATTGGTATATTTTTTATTTTCTTAATTTTTAGAGGATTAATTTCTAAACTTATAATTAAAAAGTTAGAAATAATATCTAAGAGAACAACCAATAAGCTTGATGATACTTTCGTCCATGCTTTAGAAGGTCCTGCAAGATTTTTACCAATTGTTCTTGGATTTTTTATTGCTAGTTATTACATGACTTTTTCAACTGAAGGCCGAGAGGTTGTAGACACTATTAATAGAACTTTAATAACTATTTTAATTTTTTGGGTCATTCATCAAATCATTGAACCTATTTCTTATATTTTAAGTGGTTTAGATAAGCTTTTAACTAGGGAATTAATTGGATGGATTATAAAATCTCTAAAAATTTTAATTTTTATATTAGGATTAGCAGCAGTTTTAGAATTATGGGGGATAAAAATTGGTCCAATTATTGCTGGACTTGGATTGTTTGGTGTAGCTGTTGCATTAGGTGCTCAAGATTTATTTAAGAATTTAATTTCAGGAATTTTAGTATTAGTTGAGAAAAGATTTAAGATAGGTGATTGGATTGCTGTTGAGGGCATCATAGAAGGGATTGTTGAAAAGATTGGATTTAGATCAACAACAATTAGAAAATTTGATAAGTCACTAGCGATTATCCCAAATTTTCAATTTGCAGAAAATGCTGTTATAAATGTAAGTGAAACCTCTAATTGGTTGATAAGTTGGATAATTACTCTTCAGTATGACACAACAGTTGATCAGTTAAAGACGGTTAGAAATGAAATTGAAGCATACATTAATAAAAGTGATGACTTTGATATAAATGTTGGTGTTGCAGTTAGAATTGATAAATTTTCTGATAGCTCTATTGATATGTATGTTAGATGTTTTACAAAAACTAACAGTTGGAATGAAATGCTTTCTGTTAAGGAAAGACTTGCAATTGAAATTAAGCAAATCGTAGAAAAAAATAAAGCAGCATTTGCTTTTCCAAGTCAGTCGATTTATATCGAGAAAAAATGATAGCAATTTTCTATTTAGTTTTACAAATTTTAAAACTGTATTCTTATGTCGTCATAGCAAATGTTTTAATAAGTTGGCTGATTGCTTTTAATGTTCTGAATACTCAAAATAGATTTGTTTATTCAATTTTAGAAATGACATATCGATTAACAGACCCAATTTTATATAGAATTAGACGTTTTATGCCAAACTTGGGCTCTTTAGACATATCACCGATAATTCTTCTACTATTGATTTGGTTTATTGAAATGTGTATGAAGCTGTACATCGCACCAATGATTTTTTAAGGAAGTAAAATGATTTTAATAGACGGAAAAAAAGCAGCAGCAGAACTTAGAGAAGAGCTTAAACAAGAAGTTGCTGAGTTAAAAACTAAATATAATAAAGTTCCTGGATTAACTGTAATTTTAATTGGTGATATGGCACCTAGTCAAATTTATGTTCGTAATAAAGAAAAATCAGCAAATGAAGTTGGCTTAAAATCTGAGGTTATTAGATATCCAGATACAGTTGAAGAAAAAACAATTTTAGAAAAAATTGAAGAATTAAATAAAGATGAAACTATTTCAGGAATTTTAGTTCAACTTCCGCTTCCAAAACATATTGATAAACAAAAAGTTATAGAAACAATTAATCCTTCAAAAGATGTAGATGGTTTTCATCCAATGAATGTAGGAAATTTATCTTCAGGTTATGAAAGTTCGGTACCTTGTACTCCACTTGGTTGTTATTTAATGATTAAAAAAATTGAACCAAACTTAAGTGGTAAAAAAGCAGTTGTGGTTGGAAGATCAAATCTAAACGGCAAACCAATGACTCAACTTCTTTTAAAAGAAAATTGTACTGTTACAATTACACATTCACGGACAAAAGATTTAAAAGCTGAATGTTTAGAAGCAGACATTATAGTTGCGGCCGTGGGTATTCCAGAACTTGTAAAAGGGGATTGGGTTAAAAAAGATGCGATTGTAATTGATGTTGGAATTAACAAAACAGAAAATGGTTTAGTTGGTGATGTTGCATTTGATGAGGTTTCAAAAGTTGCTAAGGCACTTACACCTGTTCCAGGTGGAGTAGGACCTATGACAATTGCTTGTTTATTAAAAAACACAATAGATTGTTTTAAAAGATCACAAAAATAAACGCTTTTTCGATAACAAGTTTTATTGTCTCAAATCGATAAAACTTAATTAATTTCTTTTTTTATTTGATAAAGTTTTCTAATGAAAAAACCTCCCTATGAATATCGAATTGGATTAATAATGATATTACTAACTGCTGTTCCAATTGGTGCAACTCAGTTAGGTTGGTATTTATATGGAAAACAAGTTGGTTTTGATTTTGGTATGATAGCTGGAACTTTCTCTGTAATTTTAGCAGGGTACCTTATGTATCAAAAAGGTTGGCGTGATGAGGACGAAGATTAACTTATGGAAAAGATAATATTTTTTGGACTAGCAATTCCCATACTTGGTTTTGTTTTTTATTTAGGAGGCACTGCAATCATGAAGGGCTTCAAAGCTAAGGTTGATAATGCACCTCAAGAGTCAGAGAAAAGTGAAACTACAGATATGCCCTCTAATAATGATCAGTTAAGTAATGAAATTACAAAACTCAATGAATTACGCCAAAGTGGAGTTTTAACTCAAGAAGAATTTGAAAAAGCAAAAGATAAAATATTGAATAGCTAAATTTTTATTATGTTTGAAGGGTTTAAAAAAAAACTTGTCAAAGTAAATAGAGGAAAAATTTTTTGTAGATTTAAAGGTAATGGGCCACCTTTACTTTTGCTTCATGGTTATCCCCAAACACATCTAATGTGGCACAAGACAGCTCCAGAATTAAGCAAATATTTTACAGTAGTAGTTGCTGACTTAAGAGGATATGGCAATAGTTTAGTTTTGCCTGGTGGAAAAAACCATTTCAATTATTCAAAAAGAGAAATGGCCAAAGATATGGTTCAATTGATGGATAAATTAAATTTTAAAAAATTCTTTGTTGCAGGTCATGACAGAGGAGGAAGAGTTGCACATAGAATGGCAAGAGACTTTAGAAAAAAAATTTTAGCCTTGAGTGTTCTTGATATTTGCCCGACGCTAGATATGTATGAAAAAACAAATGAAAAATTTGCCAAATCTTATTTTCATTGGTTTTTTTTAATTCAGCCAGATCCACTACCTGAGAGAATGATTATGAATAATCCAAGAAAATGGATAAAAAATTGTTTAGATAAATGGTCTGGTAATCATAAATTTGGAAGTGTTGAAGAGGCATATTTGAAATCATTTAAACAAAAAAAAAGATTACATGCTTCTTGTGAAGACTATAGGGCTTCAGCTACAATTGACTTAGAACATGATAAAAAAGATAGAAATAAAAAACTTAATATCCCAATTCAGATATTATGGGGAAAAAAGGGAGTAATAGGCAAACAATTTAATTCAATCAAAATTTGGAAAAAATACTCTAATAAAAAAGTTTATGGGTATGGAATAAATTCTGGTCATTTCATTCCTGAACAAAATCCAAAACAAGTAATTTTTAAATTAAAAAATTTTTTTCTTAAACAAATTTAAAGTCAATCTTTAAGAATTGACTTTAAAGAGTTAATCTCACCAATGTTAAATGTAATTGCATCTTTTTTTTTAAACCCAAATTTCTCAGCATTTTTTTTAAATCGAATAGGAGGTTCCATTATAGGTTCAAGTGATAAAACAAAAGTTCCCCAGTGCATTCCCAATACTTTTTTGCTTTTTAAATCTTGTGCAACATTAAGGGCTTCCTCAGGAGTTGTGTGATAAATAGATTTATCAAACATTGGTCTAAAATCATAAGCACCAATATTAATCATCGTAATATCAATTGGACCATATTTTTCACCAATTTCTTTATAAATATTTCCATAACCTGTGTCACATGCAAATAAAATTTTTATATCCTTATATTGAATTAAAAAATTACCCCATAAAGTTTTGTTGGTATCAGTTAGACTTCTTTTCGACCAATGAACTGCTGGTAAGAAAGTTATTTTTAAATGATCGTTGATTTTAATTTCTTCATACCAATCCATTTCATTTACATCATTGTAATTTTTAAAATATTTTCCTAGTTTTAGAGGAACCAAAACTTTAGCATCTTTAAAAGGAAAATTCCGAATTGTAGACATATCTTGGTGATCATAATGATTATGAGTTAATAGAAATATATCTGTTTTTGGAATTTCATTTAGTTTTAAAGCCGGTTCAGTAAATCTTTTTGGTCCAAAAATTAATGGTCCTGCATTTTTTGAAAATACCGGATCAGTTATTATTGTTATACTTCCTAATTTAATTAGATAAGTGGCATGACCAATCCATGCAATATAATCATCATCTTTAAATTTCTCTAAGTTTTCTTTTAAAATTTTTTTATCGATTACATGATCTTTTGGAAAAGTAATATCAATTTTCTTTTTTTCTTTAATAAATGTTCTGTAGGAAAATTGTACATCATTTGCTCTAACTGGAGATCCTTCAGGATTCCTAAAGGTCCCATCTGGAAGATGGTGGTAAGGTTTTTTTTCCATATTTATAATTAATTACTTTTTTCCATTAACCATAATTTATCTCCTGCTAGAAAATAAATTTTTCCGTTGTTTGGATGTACTTGAATATCTCTAATTCTTCCTATTTTATTTTTAAAAATAACTTCTTCACTTATATTAGATATATTATTAAAAATTATTTTTCTTAAGGATTTATCTTTAAGTGAGGTTATTAAAGCATGACCATTCCACTCTTTAAACTCTTTTCCTTTATAAATAGTTATTGCACTAGTAGCAATTGAAGGCACCCAGTATTGAATAGCTTTAGTAAAGCCAGGTTTCCATTTTGGTCCAATTTTAGTACCTGAATAGTTCTTTCCACCCCATCCTAATATCTTCCAACCATAGTTTTCACCCTTTTTTGCTTCACCAAACCAGTCACCACCTCTTGCTCCATGGTTACTTAAATAAATTTTTTCATCATAAGGAGATAGTGCTAATCCCTGTGGGTTTCTAACACCTATTTGATAAATTTCTGGCAACCAATCTGATTTACCCTCAAACTTTGGATTATCTTTTGGAATACTACCGTCAGTATGAATTCTTATAATGCTACCAGGGTGTTTTGTAGGATCTTGTGCAATCATCCCCATTCCTCTTTCACCAACCGAAGCATAAAGATATTCACCTTTTATCGCTAATCTAGAGCCAAAATGATAGCCCGAGTCTATAGGAGGATTTGCTTGAAATATATTATTAAAGTTTAATTCTTTTTTACTTAAGAATGCACTAGCAATTGTAGTGCTTGTTTTTCCATTACCTCTATCTTCAGAATATGAAACCCAAAGATAATTGTTTTGGTAAATAATATCTAATAATCCACCTTGTCCAACATTTAAAAAATTTAAGTTATGTTTAACTTCAAAAGTATTTTTTGAATTAATATTAACTATTTTAATTTTTCCATCTTTTTCAGTTACAATTATTTCATCATTACTAATAAATGCAGAACCCCAAGGTTCATCTAATTTTGTAATTTCGGTTAAAGAATAATCATCAGAATAGCTTACTGAAGAAAAAAAAAGAAAAAAAATTAATAAAAAATATTTTCTCAACCTAAGATAGTTTTGATCTACCACCATCAACTGCAATAATTTGACCTGTTACCCATGAACTGTCTTCAGAAATCAAAAATTTTGCAAGAGAAGCTGAGTCCTTTCCTTCACCCAATCTTTTTAGTGGATGAGCTTTTGCAATACCCTCTGCTATTGTAGTATTTTTAAGCATTGGTTCAGCAATTTTTGATTTTGTTAAACTTGGAGCAATACAATTCACTCTTATGTTTGGGGCAAATTCTGCTGCTAACGATACCGTTAATCCTTCAACGGCAGCTTTAGCTGATGCAATAATTGCATGGTTTGTAAACCCTCTTTGAGCTGCTACTGTTGAAAATAAAACAATAGAGCCCTTGTTTTTTTTTAAACTTTCTTGATATCCTTTAATAACCTCTACTGCTGAATAAAGATTTAATTTCATACATTTATTAAAATCTTGTTCCGTAACCATTCTTAATGGCTTTAAATCAATTGAACCCACGCAGTATGCAATTCCTTTTATCTCAGAAACATCTGCTTTAACTTTTTCAATAAAACCTTCTTCTAAAACATCAGCAACTGTGAATGTGCAACCTAATTTTTCTGCAATAGAACTTACTTCACTTTCATTTCTTGCAATTAAGTGAATATCATTTCCAGAATTTTTTAATTGTTCAGCTAGACTTGAACCAATAGAACCTGTCGCACCAAAGATTAGATATTTTTCTGACATAAATTTTATTATTAGTTATATTTAACTATGAAATTATTTTTTATACTTGGCAATCAGTTATTTCCATTAAAATACTTAGACCGCTTCAAAAAGGATCATGTGTTTTTTATGGCTGAAGATAATGGATTATGCACTTATGAAAAACATCATAAGCAAAAAATACTGCTATTCTTATCTTCTATGCGATCATATGCGGATAGTCTCAATAAGAATAGGTTTAAATTAGATTACTTAAAAATAGAAGATAAAGATTTTAAAGATGATTATTTAAAGAAATTAAAAAAAATAATTAGTCAAAAAAAAATAACTGAAATTACAAGCTTTGAGATTGAAGATAAATTTTTTGAAAAGAAAATTTCACAATTCCTAAAAAAAGAAAAAGTTAAATGGAATATGGTTCAAACACCCATGTTTTTAAATTCTAGAGATGAATTTAAAAATTATTTGGGAAAATCCAAAAAACCCTTTATGACGACATTCTACAAAGAAGTTAGGAGGAAATCTGGAATTCTAATGGGCGCTGATGGAAATCCTATTGGAGGTAAATGGAGTTTTGATGAAGATAATAGAAATAAATTACCTAAAGATATTTCAATACCAAAATTTCCAAAAATTAATGAAACTAGTCATACTAAAAAGCTAAAACCAATTATTGAAAAATTATTTAAAAATCATCCAGGAAGCACAAATAACTTTTGGCTTGCAACAGAATATGAAGACGTTGTTAAACTTTTAAACTTTTTTATAAAAGAAAAATCTAATTTATTTGGTGATTACGAAGATGCTGTTAATCAAAATGATAATATTTTATTTCACAGTGCTTTAAGTCCTTATATTAACTTAGGTTTAATAACCCCTGAATTTATTATTCAAAAAATTTTAGATTTTCATAAAAAAAACAAAATAAGAATGAATTCACTTGAAGGTTATATTCGTCAGGTAATTGGGTGGCGAGAATTTATGAGGGGTATCTATCAAGGATATTCAGAAAAAATGGAAGCTGGAAATTTTTTTAAACAAAATAGAAAAATGAAAAATTCTTGGTATGAAGGAACCACAGGATTGCCACCTTTAGATCATGCAATTAAAAACGCAGTCAATCACGGATGGTCTCATCATATTGAAAGATTAATGATTTTATCTAACATCATGAACCTTTGTGAAATTAAGCCCACAATAGTTTATAAATGGTTTATGGAAATGTTTGTAGATTCATCTGACTGGGTAATGGTTCCAAATGTATATGGGATGGGTTTATTCAGCGATGGTGGAATTTTTGCAACCAAACCTTATATCTGTGGATCTGCTTATTTTATGAAAATGATGGATTTTAAAAAAGGGGATTGGTGTAATACGATGGATGGATTGTATTGGAGGTTCATTGATCGAAATAGAAAATTTTTTTTAACAAATCCAAGATTATCAATGATGGTTCGTATCTTTGATAAAATGAAAGATGAAAGAAAAAAAATGATTTTATCTGAAGCAGATAAATTTATTAAACAAAATACAATTTAGTGAAAAAAGAAAATCTACCTTCAAAAATTTGTCCAGTTTGTAAAAGACCCTTTGTTTGGCGTAAGAAGTGGAAATTAAATTGGGATAAAGTAAAGTATTGTTCTAAGAAGTGTTCTAAGTGATTTATTTATCTCTATTTGCTATATCTTTTTTAGCAGCAACAATTTTACCATTTTCTTCTGAACTCACATTAGCAGGGTTAATTGCAACATCAGATTATGACAATTTATTATTGTTAATTGCTGCAAGTTTTGGAAATGTTTTAGGGTCTGTTCTAAATTGGGCCCTAGGATCTTATTCTAGAAACCTTACTACAAAAAAGTGGTTTCCATTTAAAGAAACACAAATAGAAAGATCATCAAAATGGTTTAGAAAGTTTGGTAAATGGTCATTATTATTTGCCTGGGTTCCTGTTTTAGGTGATCCACTAACTTTAGTTGCAGGCATATTGAGAGTAAAATTTATTGATTTTATTATTTTAGTGGCAATTGGAAAAGTAAGCAGATACCTTATCGTCTTCTATTTGATTGGTTAAGCTATGAATATATTAGTTTTACAACATATAAAAATTGAAGATCCAGGTTACATCAAGGATTTAATGTTGGCTGATGGAGTTAAGTTAACCACCATTGAGCTTGATGAGGGTGAAAAAATTCCAAGTGATTTAAGTAAATTTGATGCTATGTTTTGTATGGGTGGTCCAATGGATACCTACATGGAAAAAGAATATCCTTGGTTAATTGAAGAAAAAAAAGCAATTAAAGAATTTGTTATCAACTTAAAAAAACCTTATTTAGGATTTTGTCTTGGTTGCCAGTTGTTAGGCGAAGTAGTGGGTGGTAAAGTGGTTAAATCAAATCCAGCAGAAATTGGTATTATGGACATCAATTTTACGAAAGAGAAAAATGAAGATAAATTATTTTCTAAATTTCCAAATCAGATTAAAAGTTTACAGTGGCATTCTTATGAGGTGCAAGGGATAGATAATAATAAAGATGTTACTTTATTAGCCTCATCACCTGTAACTAAATATCAAATTTTTAAATATCAAAATCATGCTTATGGAATCCAATTTCATATTGAAATTAAAGATACCACAGTTAATGAATGGGGATGTGTACCAGAGTATAAAAAAGCTCTTGAAGATCAATTAGGAGATGGTGCTTTAGAAAAATTTGATAATACTGCAAAAGATAATATGTCTGATATGAATAACTATTCTAAAATTTTATATGAGAACTTTAAAAAAATATTATGATCTGTATCAAAGCTGAAATACCTATTGAATTAAGTAATATAGATGATGAATTAAAAGCTATTTATCACAGCAAAGATACAGTTTGTTTTTATATTTTTAAATCAAGAGATTTACGAAATGAATTTGTAGAAAAAACAAAAGGTATGAATAAAGATGAACGTGAAATAATCTACAGTTTATATGAATAATAAATTTTTTGAATGGGCTGGAGTTGTTACAGCAATTTTATACTCGTTGTTTGTTGCATTAAATATTGGAATAGAATTTTTTGGCTTCTGCTTATTACTTTTATCTGCGATTTTAATTGGAATTTGGGCTTATAGAGGAGGCCATAAAGGAATACTTTTGTTGCAATTTTTTTATGCAATAGCTGGTATAATTGGAATGATACGTTGGTTTTAATTTAAATTGTAAAATCTATTTAAAGAGATAGGTAAACCTGATGTCTGAAATATTTATTCAAACTTTCTTTTTGTATTTTATAGTAATTGATCCTTTAGGAAATACTCCATTATTTTTAAGTATAACTCAACACATGGAGGCAAAACAAAAAATTAAAGTAGCATTTAGCGCAACTATAATTGCAACTATTATTTTGTTATTTTTTGCATTACTTGGAAGTTCATTATTAAGTTATTTAAATATTTCTTATCCAGCATTTACAATTGGTGGAGGAATAATTTTACTAATAATTGCAATAGAGATGTTATTTGATAAGCGACAACAAAGGAAAGGAGAGGATCTAGATCTTAATTCTGATAATGTTAGTGTTTTTCCTTTAGCAACACCCATCATTGCTGGCCCTGCAGCTATTACATCGGTAATTGTTTCTGTCTCAGATATTGGAACTAATTTTACAAATCAAACTGTAGGAATGTTGTCTTTAGTGTTTGTTTTATTTTTAACTTTTGTAATTTTTTTTATAGCTTCAAAATTTTCTAAATTAATAAATAAAAAAATAATTGGTGTTATCTCAAGAGTAGTAGCTATTATTCTAGTTGGATTAAGTGTTCAATATATTTTAGATGGTATTAAAACTTTCTTAGCTTAATTAAAATTAGCAATAATTTTTGGGATATAATTTTTAAAATTAAAAAAACCTTTATTGCAATATTGCCAAGAAAATTGATCTAATTTTCTATATAAAAATTTTATATTTTGTAATTGATTATTTTGAATAAAATTCAAATTTTCACTAACGGTTGGATAAAGAGCATAAACTTTTTCAGTAATATTCTTTAAATCATTAATGTTAATAGTTTCACAATTAATTGATTTTTCTATTAATCTTGTTTTTTGATCCTCTAAAAGATTAGCTTTAAATTTCAATACTTTTTCACTTAATTTAATATTTCTATTTGCTTCATTTGAGATTAATAAAATTTTTTTAAATTTATGTTCTTTAAAATCAGAAAATTCAAAAGTCATATTATTTTCAAATATTAATAAAATTTTATCTTCTAAAATTTCAAAATTTAAAAAATCTTTTTTACCAATAGAATAAGTTTTGTCACTGAATATTGGTGGAGTATTTTCATTAAGTTGTATATTTTGAAATCGATTATTAGTAAATTTTTTAATATTCCATTCACTCGCAAGGTAATGTTTGCCCTGTGTTTGAACACCCGCTACCCATCTCCATCCAAGAGTATTTGAAGCAGCATCACCATCATAAAGATGTTGCATAAAAAATTCAGCACCTAGTTGCCAAGGTAATTCTAGAGTAAATATCCAGATACTTGCAAACCACATTCTGGTATGATTATGAAGGTAGTTATTTTCTTTTAGTTCCTTTACCCACTGATTAAAGCATTCAATATTTGTTTTTCCTTCAATCGCATTTAGATAATTTTGGTTTTTTTTAAATTCATTTCTAAGATTATTTAATTCTTTTAGGTAATCTGACCAAACATTAGGTCTTAATTCTAACCAACCTTTCCAATAAACACGCCACAAAACTTCCTGAATAAATTTTTCATTTTTTGCAAATGAAAATTTTTTAAGGGATTTATCAATAACTTCTAATTCATTTATTACTCCGTGAGTTATGTATGGAGATAAACATGAAATATTAGATCTATCATCAGGGCCAAAATCAAAATTTCTTAATTTAGAATATTCTGAAAGATTATTTTCAACAAAATCATTTAATTTATCAACGGCCTTAGCCCTCGAAGCTTCAAATTCCATACTAAATTATTTTGTTTTTTTTTTCTTTAAACCCAATTTATCACTGTGTCTTAGTCTTAAAATTACAATTGCAGCTGCAATAAGAACTATAGCAATAGCTTCATATACTAATGCAGTTGGATCCATTTCTTTACCTTGCAAAATTATAAATCGAGCAAGAGCAGTGATAGCGATTAAAAGAGGAAGAGTAATGCTAATTGATTGTTGATCCCAAAATACTCTAACCATTGCAAGAACCTCTAAATATAGAAACATTAAAAGCAAATCAGCTAGTGTTACTGATTGATTTAGAAACATATTTTTAATTTCTATACCAACAGCAATCACTGTACTTATTAAAATAATACACATTAAAATTAGTTGTAAATTTTTTGCTATTTTTTCCATTACTTATCTTTACTAAATGGTAGCCACTTTTCAAACACCGATTTAGATGGTCCATCATAAGGAATAGAGTATGAGCTAGGATTAGGACTAGTTAAAACTTCAATTCCTTTCGAAAATACAAAAATAAATACTACAACAAAAACGATGACCATTATTTTAAAGGGGTCAAAATTTTTTGTTTTAAAAACACTGTTAGATCTTTCTTCTGCTTTATGGAAATGTTTGAAGGTCATATAAACAGCAAATATTAAACCAATATGAGCTATATAAAGACCCGCCCAACCAAATGCAAAAGTTGTATAAGAAAAAATATATAAACTAAAAACTGTCGTCCAAATAAAACTTAAAACTAATAATATTTGTAATCTTACAGATCTTGGTAAAGATCTAAGATCATTTTTGCTGTCATCAAACAATATATTTGCAGCATCTACCATCCAGTTTTTTAGCGATTCCATAAGATGAAGTTATAATTTTTTAAAATTTTAACAATTGTTAATTTGTCCTAAATCTTAATTTAAATTAGATTTTATAACACTTTCTAGCTGAATTGAGCTTTGGGCACCTGAAATAAAATCTTTTCCTATCTCAAAAAAAGGAACACCATTAATATTTTTTTTTCTAGTGTCAGATATTTTTGAATTTACAAGTTCAATATTTTTTTCATTAATAAAGTCTTTAAATTCTTTTTCAGGAATATTATTTTGTTTAGCAATTTTAATTAAAACATCTAAATTTCCAATATCAAGTCCGTCAATAAAATATGATTGATATATTTTTTCTTTAATTTCATTTCCTAAATTAAATCGTTCACTTAAAATAATAAGTAAATGAGAAAGAACAGTGTTTGGAGTTTTATTTATTTTATCCAAATTAAAATTCATGCCAGACTCTTTTGCTTTTAACCTCATATTTTCATACATGGGAGCAGCATAATCTTTTCCACCAAATTTTATTTCAAGATATTTTTCTCGAGAAATTCCTTCAGTTGGCATGTCGGGATTTAATTGAAAAGGTACATGCTTAATATCAAATTTTATATTAGAAAATTTTTTCAAGGCATTATTTAAGTTTGTATGTCCAATAAAACACCATCCACAAATGGTATCTGCAAAAACGTTTATTTTCATTAATTTAAGAACGAAGTTTTTTTTTGTGATAATTAATAAATCTCTCTACATTTGATTTATTAAATGTTTTGTTTTCCTCAAAAGAAACTTTTTTCATAGAGTAAGCAGTGCTTTTAGTTTGTCTAGATTCTATAATTACATTTCCTTTATAAAGTTTGAGTTTAACTGAGCCATTTACCTTATTCTTTTTAAGATCTACAATTTTTTGAAGTTTAAATCTTTCTTTTGAGTCCCAATAACCATTATAGATAAGTTCAGCATATCTGGGCATTATTTGATCTTTTTTGTGCATAGTTTCTTTATCTAAAGTTACAGACTCGATGGCTCTATGAGCGTGAATTAACAATGTTCCACCTGGTGTTTCGTATACTCCTCTAGATTTTATTCCAATAAATCTATTCTCTACTAAGTCTACTCTTCCAATTCCATTTTTACCCGCAAGCAGATTTAGTTTTTCTAATAATTTTGAAGGTGATAATTTTTTTCCATTAATTCCAATTGGATCACTGTTTTTAAAATTGATTGTCACAAAGCTTGGTTTGTTAGGTGCCTTTTCAGGTGAAGTAGTTCTTTGGAATATAAATTCAGGAGCAGAATTTTTTGGGTTCTCTAAAATTTTACCCTCGGTTGATGTATGAAATAAATTATCATCAACTGAAAAGGGGGGAGCTCCTTTTTTATCTTTTGGAATGTCTATTCCATGTTTTTTTGCATAATTAATTAAATCAGTTCGAGATTTTAGCTTCCAAATTCTCCATGGAGCAATTATCTTTATTTTAGGTCCAAAATAATGGTATCCCAATTCAAATCTAACCTGGTCATTTCCTTTACCAGTTGCACCATGCGAAACTGCATAAGCTTTAAATTTTTTAGCAACTCTAATTTGATCTTTAGCAATAAGTGGTCTTGCTATGGATGTACCCAATAAATAAACGCCTTCATAAATTGCATGACCTCTGATCATTGGATATACGTAATCTTTAACGAATGTATCTTTTAAGTCTTTAATAATAATATTTTTAACTCCAAATTTTTTTGCATTTGTTATAATTTTTTTTCTATCAATTTCTTGACCCACATCAGCAGTGTAACAAATTACTTCTGCATCATAATTTTCTTGTAACCACTTCAAAATTATCGAGGTATCAAGGCCTCCAGAGTAAGCTAGAACAATTTTCTTTTTTGATTTCATTAAATTAACTACAAGCTTTTTTTGTAGCATTATAAGCTTTAGTAAAGCCTAGCAAAGAATAATGGTCGATTGTTTGAGAGCCTTGTTTATTGTAACCAGTGATCATAATTCTGGATCCTTTTTTCATTCTCTTAATCATTCTAAATTCAACTTTAGTATCTGCAATCCAAGCAAAACCTTGTTCTTTAATGTCAAATTTGAATTTATTTTTTCCTGATTGTGCTGTTACTGTGTTGCTATTAAATTCATAGCCTGCAGTCACACTTACTTCATCGATAATTTTTTCAGCAGGTCTAAAGGCAATAAATAATTTAGCATCTCTTTTATTTGATTTCGGAGCTTGTAAAATCGGAGATGATTGAGCAAAACAAACTTTACCAGTAGCTTCTGTTACAATCATAGACTCCCAATCTTTATATTTACCAATTTTTTTTACCTCCTCTGCAGATAGTTGGCTGTAAGCAGTAATAAAAATTATTGGTAAAATTAGTAAAATTTTTTTAATTATGGACATGGATTTGGATAAATTGTTTGAACGTTATTAATTTCTTTAATGACATCATTAGATAAATTTATGTTTACACTTTCTATATTTGTTTTCAACTGCTCCATTGTTGTTGCACCAATAATAACGGAGGTAACAAAAGGTTGAATTTCTAAAAATTTCAAGGACATCTGAGATAAATCGAGATCATGTTTGTTAGCTATTTCATAATATGCATCAACAGCATTTTCTGTATTTGGTTGTGCGTATCTTGTCCAAAAATCTGGATCTCTCTCAACTCTAGAATTTTTTGGCAATTGATTGTTTCTGTATTTTCCAGACAAGTAGCCACTAGCTAATGGTGAATATGCCAAAAGACCTATTTCATCTCTAATCGATATTTCGGCTAAACCAACCTCGTAAGTTCTATTTAGTAAGCTATATGGATTTTGAATAGACATCATTCTTGGCAAGTCTTTTTCTTTTGATAACTCTAAATATTTAGAAACACCCCATGGTGTTTCATTTGATAATCCTATCTCCCTTATTTTTCCAGCCTCCACAAATCTTTTAAGGTTACCAAGAACATCTTCAAATTTATTCCATTCACCATTTTCCTTGTGTTCATACCCAAGACGACCAAACATATTTGTATGTCTTTCAGGCCAGTGAAGTTGATAAAGATCAATATAATCTGTTTGTAATCTTTTTAAGCTGTCATTAACTGCTTCAGTCATTTTATCTAAGCCATAGTTATTTCCACCACCTCTTAAATAAGCTCTCATAGGTCCAGCAACTTTTGAAGCTAAAATAACCTTGTCTCTTTTTTTGGATTGCTTAAACCAGTTACCAATTATGATTTCTGTATGACCATAAGTTTCTTCTCTTGGTGGCACAGCATATAGTTCTGCTGTATCCCAAAAATTTATACCTTGATCTAGAGCATAATCCATTTGCTCAAAACCTTCTTCTTGAGTGTTTTGTTCGCCCCAAGTCATGGTACCGAGACAAATTGTGCTTACATCAAGATCAGTATTACCTAGTTTTTTATAATTCATTATGCTTTTTCTCTAATTTGGATATTTTTAATCTTTTAAGGTATCTTGAATAATTAGTAAAAGACTATTATATGTAAGTCATTATGGAATTTGATAAAAACGGAATATTAAACAGAGCTAAAGCAGCTCAACAAACAGCAGTTGTAATGGATGAAGGCTTAAGAGCCTACATGTTAAAAGTTTATAATTACATGGCAACTGGAATTTTATTAACAGGAATAGTTGCACTTCTAACATTCAAAATGTCAGTGGTTACAAATGATGCAGGATCTATTGTGGGCCTAACATCAATTGGTAATGCAATTTATATGTCTGGACTGAAATGGCTTGTTATGTTGGCACCTTTAGGAATAGTTTTTTATATGAGTTTTGGAATTAATAAAATGAGTGCTTCAAAAGCTCAAACAACCTTTTGGGTCTTTGCAGGATTAATGGGTTTATCATTATCTTCAATTTTATTAGTTTACACAGGCATGAGTGTAACAAGAGTTTTCTTTATTTGTTCTGCAACTTTTGGTGCAATGAGCATTTATGGCTACACAACTAAAAGAGATCTAACAAAATTAGGCTCATTCTTAATGATGGGATTAATTGGAATTATTATTGCATCAATAGTTAATATTTTCATGCAATCTTCAATGATGTATTTTGTAATATCAATCTTAGGTGTTTTAATTTTTGTTGGTCTTACAGCTTACGATACTCAAAAAATTAAAAACATGTATGCTGTAAGTGATACAGGTGAAGTGATGGGTAAAAAAGCTGTGATGGGTGCTCTTACTCTTTACTTAGACTTTATAAATTTATTTATAATGTTGCTTAGATTATTTGGTCAAAGAAGATAATTAACTATCTAAATTTTTATTTTTAAAAAAAAATAATGTGCAATGATTGCACTTAATTTTTACTACAATAAAGTTTAATAAATAATTATGATCAAAAAAATTATATATTTCTCTTTATTAGCTTTATTTTTAAATGCGTGTGCAACTCCCCATGTTGTTTCGGTGGTTGGGCCAAATGATAATAATATGTCATGTTCCCAACTTGATGGTGAAATTGCCATAGCCTCCAATTTTAAAAGGGATGCTAAAGGTGAAAAAAGTCTTGGAACAGCTACAAATGTTGGGGCTTTACTTTTTTGGTTGCCAGGAATGGTTGCAACTCAAATGAATGCCAATGAGGCAATTAGAGCTGCTGATGATAGAATTAATCATTTAAACAGATTAAAAGCTAAAAAAAGTTGTTAAAAAGAAATAGATTTTACAAGGTTGAATAGATCAGATTTCATTTGATCACATTTTTCCCAACAGCCAGAAGTAATTACATATTCTTTTTTTTTGTACATAAATATTATTTGCTGAGTGGTTACACCTTCCATGAAGGAGCTATCATTTTCTCTGTACATACTCCAATCAGCGAATGAGGGCTGATCATGCATTCTGCATTCTTTAAGATCTACTTTTCTTTTTCCAACTTTTCTTTCAATCTTTAAAATTTTTTTACATTGTTTGAGAACTTTTTTTTTATTTATTTTGTAATTGTCATCAAAAACTAAAATATTAATATTGTTTAAAGGGTGGCTGGTAAAATTATATAGCAATTCTATTCTTTGATTTTTTAGACGTTGTTTTGCTAAGTTAATTTGTTTTTTTATAAGTGGATCTTTGCTTGAGTGATTGTAGACATCATAAAGATTATTTTTGTTAAATATTTGATAACCTTTTGGAAGCTCAAAACTAAAGTTTTCAATACTAGTAAATTGTTCTGCTTTTAAAGGGCTTATTAATAAAATAAAAAATATTAAAAAAATTTTATACATTTGTTGTATTAAACAACACTTTTAATAAATTCGTTAGACCATTCTTCGTATTCTTTAATTGTAATATCTGATGGCTCAACTAAAATTTTTCTTTTATCATCAGTGGAGTTTTTTTTTATTATAAAATTTGCTCCAACACCCTTATTAATGAAATCTATAACTGTTCTTCTAGAAGCATAGTTTTCAACACTTTTAATAATTGCTTCAATGGTAATCTTTTCTTTTTCAGAGTAGCTATTCATTAAAGTTAGCCAAATAACATAACCATAAGCATCATTAGATCTAAAAAATTTTAATGAGGGTTTTGACCAGTCACCTTGAAGATCCTCAATCAAGAACTTTGCTAATTTTGACATATGTAAATGACTTAACTAAATAATTTAAATATTAATTTATTAAATGTCACAATATAAATTAACATGCAATTTTTGCACTTAATTATTGCACTATAATATCAGTAACGATTAGCATACGTTTTAAGAATGAATAATATTTTAAAAATTTTAGCAGTTTTATCTTTACCCTTATTATTAAATGCATGTGGCGGAGGCGGAGGCGGCAGTGCAGGTGGGGCTGCTAGCTACACAGTACCTTCATGTACAGACAGCGGAACTAGAGATACAGAATATTTATTTATGGGTAAATATAGTGGAGAAAATGGTTTAACCAGAGTTTGTGCAAGTGCAGCTTATGCAAGAGATGCAACAGGGAATGGAATAAAAGTTGCAGTACTTGATACAGGTATCACTGTTAATGGAAGCAATGCTGTTTTTCATACTGAACTAGATGCAAATGTTGCTACATTCACATCAGGAAGTGATCTAATTGGCACTGATAACGTTCCAAATGACGAAGAAGGGCATGGAAGCCATGTAGCAGGAATAATTGCAGGTGAAAATAATGGGTCTGGTTATCATGGTGTTGCTTATGATGCTACGCTTTATATTTATAAAGTTTTAAATGATAGTGGCTCCTCAGTTGGAAACTCTATTGCGAGTGGAATTACAAAAGCTAGAGGTGATGGTGTTGACATAATGAATTTAAGTTTGGGTGATAGTGGCACTATTGGATCAACATGTAATAGTGCTTCATCATGTGAAACTTCATTGGGTAGCACTTTATACACAGAATTAGAAGCCTCAGGAGCTGCAGGTAAAATTTTAGTTTGGGCAGCTGGTAATGATGGAAATTCAAGTCCTTCAACTATGTCAGGTGCCGCTATTTATGATGATGATTTTAAAGAAACAACAGTTATAGTTGTTGCAACTGGTCTTGATGGCAAAATAGCTGACTCTGCCGATCCAGGTTGGGGAAGTACAGGATCTAATAAATGTGGTATTGCATCTGCTATTTGTATTGCAGCTCCTGGTACATATTTGTACTCAGCAAAATTAGATGATAATGATTATGCTGTAGCTTTCTCAGGAACATCTATGGCTGCACCAATGGTTTCAGGTGGTTTAGCATTAATTAAACAAGAATTTTCTAGTTTAACAAATGCACAAGTCGTTGATAGATTATTTGCAACAGCTACTGATACAGATGAATATTCTCAAAGTTCTATTTATGGTCATGGTATGATGAATTTAAATGGTGCTACAGCAGCCGTTGGAACTTTACAAACAATAGGTGGAAGTAATCTATTGGACGACTCAAGTACAAGCTACTATGATTTAGTCAACAATAGTTTTACAAGCAGTGCAGCATTTTCTAATGCTTTAAATAACGCTTTAGAAGGTCAAACCATGGAAGTTTATGACAGTTTTGATAGAGCAAATTTTAAAACGAATGTAAGCAGCTTCTTTACATCTGGAAGCTACACTTCTCAAAATACAATTGAAAACCATATGTCAAGACTTAAGCCAAAAACTACAAAGAGAGTTAAAAACAAAAATTTATATGGTAGCTTTACAGTAGAGACAGATGGTAATTACATAGAAAGTTCTATGTTTCAGTCAGCAGGTGATTTCTTAGCTTTAGGCTTTAATCAATCAACTAACAGCTTTGAAAATGCTGTAGATCCATTATCTAATTTCTTTAATGACAGTAATTTTGGTAATAATTACTTAGTAAATCCTTATTTTAATACTGGATCAGGACAAGATTACTTTATGTCATTTAATAGCAACAGTAGTTTTGGATTTGACACTTTTACAAATGCAAATGGTAATGACTTAGGTTTAGCTTTTAACCTGAATCCTTTATCAAGCTCAGATAAAGGAATGAAAAATGCTGGTGATTTACAAATAGTTTTTGGAGCAAACTATGAACAAAATAAATTTTTAAATTCTACATCAACTGGTGCTTTTGCTACTGGAGATTTATCTAATACAAACTTTACTGGCGTTAAATATAAAAAGAATTTAGGTGATGATTTTACTTTTGTTGGTTCAGGTTATGCTGGATATACCTACATAGATAAAGCTGCAGGTTCTTACATTGATAACTCAACACCATTATTAACAAGTTCATTTACTCTAGGATTAGCTAAAGCTAACTTTTTTAAAGAAGATCAAAGAATAGGTTTTTTTGTTAACCAACCACAAAGAGTTGAGGATGGTAGTTTAAATTTAAGAGTTCCAACTTCGTCAGATAGAGATAGAACTGTTACTTATAGTAACTTAAATGTTGATTTAGAGCCTGATGCAAGACAAATTAATTTTGATATTATTTTTAATAAAATAATCACAGAATCGTCTAATTTGAGTGCTAACTTAACCCATGTTCAAAATGGCAATCATTCAAATGGTTCAAAAAATCAAAACTTTATTTCACTGTTCTATAAAAAAACTTTTTAAATTTAATTTTAATAAATTAAGTATTTTTATAAGTTTTTTATTATTCTCTTGTTCTAGTCATTTGATTCAAGCTGAAGAAATTAACCCTGTAAATTTAAAATGTGGATCTAATAGCGGAGTAACATTTTTTGAAAAAAATGGATTATTTACTCTGAATGATGAAGATTTTATCTATAAATTAAGATTAATTGATAAAAATTTAACTAAGGAAGATTTTAATTTTATATATATCTCAAAATCTCAGAATTCTGGAGGGTACACTCTAGAAATAGAAAAGATTATCAAAAAAAACAATAAACATTTAGTTTATTTTAAAGAAAATAAACCACCCACAGGTTCAGCTAATATAATGGCAATAACTGCAACTTACTGTTTTTTAAAGATAAATAATTTAGATAAAGTAAAAGTTGTAATTAAATAACTTCAAAGTTTTTTCCAGTTAGTATTTTTTAAAAGTGATTTAAGATCAAAAGAATTCTTAAGAATTTTACCAGTAGTATCTGTTATTAAATATTTAAGATTTTTGTTTTTGGGTTTAAAGTTTTTACAAATTTTATATAAAGCGTTTTCTGCTGCATTTCTAAAGACACTAAAGCTAACTTGTTTGCTTGATATACTTAAACCATAATCTTTCCACGATCCTTCAGAGACCATTTTTGCGTATAAATCCAAGATAACTTTAAGCTCCTCTTTTTCAAAAAATTGTTTTTCTTCTATTTGTTTATGCGGATTATTGACTACTAGTTTTAAGTTACTAGGCATCCATTTTGTATTTGTTGATTAATGGTATCTGGAAACCTGTAAACACAATGGTTATTGGCAACATTCCCCATACTTTAAAATTTACCCAAAACTCCTCAGTTTGAGTTCTCCAGACGCATTCATTTAATATCGCAAGACCAAAGAAAAAAAACATCCATCTTCTATTTAATAATTCCCATCCTAAATCTGAAAGTGGAATTGATTTACCCATGATTTTTTTTAATATGGGCTCTTTGGTAAAATATTTTCCAAAATATAAAGCTAAAGCAAAAATAATATTTATTATAGTTGGTTTTACATAAATAAATATAGGATCATTAAAATAAATAGTTAATCCACCAAAAAATGTAATTAATATTCCACTAATTAATGGCATCGGAGGTATTTTTTTTTCAAAAAACCAAACAACAGCTAATGCAATTAAAGTTGCAACTATAAGTGGAGGAATAGCAACTGATAAATTTTTATCACTATTGTAGTAATAGAAAAAAAATATAGCTAATGGACCAAAATCTGTAACAAATTTTAAAAAAGATTTATTCACTTAAAAGATACTAACATATTTGCCACATCACAAAACATTAATATTTTTACCATTGATTTTTATTTTTAAATACCCATACTAATAGCAATGCCAATTCAAAAAGCAAAATTCTCAATTGGAGATATTGTAAAACATAAACACTTCGAATTCAGAGGTGTAATATATGATGTAGATTTTGAATTTAACAATTCTGAAGAATGGTATCAATCTATCCCAAAAAATGTGAGACCAAGAAAAGATCAGCCTTTTTATCATTTATTAGCTGAAAATGACGAAATAACTTATGAAGCTTATGTTTCAGAACAAAATCTTCTGATGGACGACTCTGATGAACCAATAAAGCACCCATTAATTGAAGAGATTTTTTCAGGAAAAAAGGGCTCTAGTTATTTTAAGATGTCCAACTAAGCTTATCATTTTTCAAACACATTTAGCTCAAATCTAAGCCATATAAATTAAGTATATTTAATCCATATTCTGATCAAGGATGTTAAACGTTAATTTCAAATTATTATCTCCCTCTGCATTCTTGATCGGAAATCCTTTTCATAATAAACATCATTAAAAATCTTAGATTAAATATGTTTAAACTTTTTCAACCTAATAAAATTTTTCAAATAACCTCAAAAGCTCCCAAATATATTTTATTGTTATTTGTAATTGTACTTTCTATTGGATTAACAGAAGCACTAATATTATCTCCTGAAGATTATAAGCAAAGTGATGCTGTTAGAATTATGTATGTGCATGTTCCAGCTGCTTGGATTTCTTTAGGTATTTTTTCATCCATTACTTTTTTATCAATTAGTGGATTTATTTTTAAAAATAAGAATTTTTTTTTAATTGCAAAAAGTTTGGCACCCTCAGGTTTTGTTTTTAATATTATTGCATTAGTTACAGGTTCTATCTGGGGAAAACCAACCTGGGGAACTTGGTGGGCTTGGGATGCCCGAATTACTTCAATGTTAATATTGGCACTCTTTTATGCAATGTATTTAATTTCATGGAGAATTTATGAAAATGAAGAAAAGGTTTTTAAGATCACAACATTTATTACAATAATAGGAATTGTTAATGTTCCAATTATTAAATACTCTGTAGATTGGTGGAACACACTGCATCAACCAGCATCAATCAATATTTTGTCAAAAAGTTCAATTCATTCATCAATGCTTTTTCCTTTGCTAATCATGACTGCGGCATTTGCTCTTTTTTCATTGCTAATTTTCTTAATGAAATATAATACAGAACTGATAAAAATTAAAAATAAAGGCTTAGATAGATTATGATAAATGAATTACTTTTTATGAATGGATACGAAGTTTACGTATTGTCAGCATTCAGTTTTACGCTTTTAAGTTTTTCAGCTCTATATTTGATTACAAAAGTTCAATTTATTAAGGAACAAAATAAATTTGTAGCTAAATTTGGATCTCTAAACTCTGAGAAAGCTAAATCTGCAAAATCACAAAGAATAAATAAAGAAATTTTAGCTAACGCCACAAACAATTAACTTTTGAACCATGTATGGTCGTAAAGTTAAATTAAGATTTTTGTTTGTAGTACTTATTTTAATTACTTTAATATTAACAACATTCCTTGTTTTAAAATCTCTTGAAGAAAACGTAGTATACTTTCAGTCACCATCAGAAATTAAAGCTCTATCTGAATTAGATAAAAAAAAGATTAGAGTGGGTGGAATGGTAAAAAAAGACTCTATTTTAATAAATTCCAGTGAACTTAAGTTTGTAATTACAGATTTTAAAAATGAAATAAATGTTACCTATATTGGAGCAATCCCAAATCTTTTTGAAGAAGGCAAAGGAGTGGTTGCAGAAGGAGTTTTAAATGATCGAAATTTTTTTTCTGCTTCAAAAATTCTAGCAAAACATGATGAAAACTATATGCCTCCTGAAGTAAAACAAGCGCTTGGAGAAAAGTAAGATGCTTTATAGCGTTATTGGAAACTATTCATTGTTTTTGGGACTTTTTTTTGGATTAGTTCTTTTTTATTTTTCAGCAAAAAATTTTAGAAATTCAAAAGTATTAGATACTAAAATTTTATCATTTACATTTTTACAATTTTTTTTAGTTGTAATTAGTTTTTTATGTCTAGTGTTATCATTTGTTGTATCTGATTTTAGTAATGAAACTGTTTTTAATAATTCACACACAACTAAACCAATTTTTTATAAAATTGCTGGAACCTGGGGGAACCATGAGGGAAGCTTATTATTGTGGTTGCTTGTTTTAACAATGTTTATTCTTATTTTTTTAGTGAAGACTAAAAATCAACCTATTAAATATAGAATATTAACTTTAGTATTTCAGCAAATCATAATTGTAGGTTTTTTTGTTTTTTTGATAAAAACTTCAAATCCATTTAATCATATTTATCCAATACCAACAGAAGGATTGGGTCTCAATCCAATACTGCAAGATCCAGCTTTAGTGATTCATCCACCTATTTTATATTTAGGATATGTAGGATCATCCATAATCTTTTCCTCAGCTTTAGCTGCCACAAGTTTAAATCTAGTATCTAAAAAATGGGCGTCACATATAAAGAAATGGGTTTTAAGTTCATGGGTTTTTTTAACATTAGGAATTTTATTAGGATCTATTTGGGCGTATTATGAGCTAGGTTGGGGAGGTTTTTGGTTTTGGGACCCAGTTGAGAATGTTTCTTTAATGCCGTGGTTAGCATTAACAACACTTTTACATTGTATTTTGGTTTTAGAAAAAAAATCAATCTTAACTTCTTGGGTAATAGTTTTATCAATATCGACATTTGCTCTTAGTATGAGCGGTACATTTTTGGTTAGATCTGGAATTTTAAATTCTGTGCATACTTTTGCAAACGATCCAGAAAGAGGTTTGTTTATTTTAATTTTTTTATTTTCTTTAATTTTTCTTTCATTATTTATTTTTTTCTTTCTTCACAATCCTAGCAAAAATAACCCAAGCAGTTTTTCTTTTTTAAGCAAGGAAACAGCAATAATAATTAATAATTGGTTTATGATGTACTTCTTGTCCGTTGTTTTAATTGGTACTATTTATCCAATTTTTCTTGATGTTTTGTCATCCCAAAAAATATCTGTAGGACCTCCCTTTTATCACAAACTGATTATACCTTTTTTAATTCCCTTTTTGTTGATTATGGCGATTGGACCAAAGTTGAAATGGATTAAATCAAACTTAGAGGATAAAATTTATTTAATTACACTGCTAGTGGTTTCAATTTTATTATCAATTTTAATTGTAAAAAATTTTAGCTCTAACTTTTTGATAAATACAATTTTAATTTCGAGTGCTTTTTATTTGTTTTTTATTACTTTAAGAGATTTCTTTAGCAAAGGATTTAAAAATCTAGCACAAAATACAGCTCATTTTGGCTTTAGTTTATTAATTTTGAGTATTTTATTTAATAATTTGTTTTCTACAGAAACAATTACCAACTTAAAGGTAGGAGAAACTTTTGAGAATGCAAAAACAAAAATAATTTTTGAGAACATTAGTCAAAAGGAAGAAAAAAACTATAAATCGATAATAGCTGAATTTATTATTCAAGACTCAAAAGGAAAAATGGAAAATTTTTCACCAGAACTAAGAATATATAATCAACCAAACATCGTTACGAGTGAAGCTGACATTAAAACAACTCTATTATCAGATAAATTTATTGTTATTAATTTGGTACCAAACCAAGAATTGTTTAATGTTAGGTATCAAGTCAAACCATTTATGTTGTGGATTTGGATATCAGTAATTTTAATTAGTGTTGGTGGGCTAATGAGTTTTTTAAAAAAAGAATATGAAAAATAAATTATTACCACTTTCTATCACTTTTATTTTTATAATTATTTTTATTGTTTTTTATAAAGGTCTTAAAGACACCAATATCTATACCCCAGAGTCAAAAATAAATAACGAGGTACCTTCATTATTAGTTGATTTATTTGATACTGATAAGACTGTTAATACAATTGAAATTTTTCAATCAGATAACTTTTATTTATTAAATATTTGGTCTTCTTGGTGCGTTCCTTGTAGAGAAGAACATCCAATTTTAATGGAATTAAAAAATAATGATAGATTAAAAGTAATTGGTATGAATTATAAAGATACTAAAAATAATGCTAAAAATTTTCTAGATGAACTTGGAAATCCTTATGATCAAATAATTTTTGATAGCAAAGGTACAAATGCTATTGAGTGGGGTGCCTATGGTGTTCCAGAGTCTTTTTTAATCAGTAACAATAAAATTATAAAAAAATACATTGGACCACTAAACAAAGTGTCTGTTGAAGAAATTAAATCATATATAAAATGAAGATTTTAAAATTATTTTTAATTATTTTTTTGATATTTCCTATTAATGCTTTGAAAGCAGATAATGAAGTTCTTAAAAATAAAATTACAAAAAACCTTCGTTGTTTAATTTGCCAGGGACAATCCGTGTATGATTCTGACTCAGAGTTTGCAAATAGCTTAAAAATTGTAGTTGATAATAAAATAAATGAAGGATTTTCAGAAAAACAAATTTATTCTTATTTTCAAAGTAAATATGGTGAATGGATTTTATATGACCCTTTGTTTAACAAAAATACATATTTTCTCTGGTTATTACCTCTATTGATATTCTTTATAGGTGGTGCAATAATCTTTAATAAATTTATAAAAAAACAAAAATAATCTGATATTTAGAGTAATGAGTTTTAAAAAATTAAGTATATTTTTAGCTATATTTTTTACTGCAACAAAGATAGTTGCTGCAGAAATTAGTAGTCATCAGTATAACTTTTTTACTGGAAATTTTGATTTTAGCGACGATAAGCAGGCAGCAATGTTGTTTGGTTTTCAACACCAGAATGAAGATCTAGAAAAAAACACTTTTATAGGTAATATTTCTCCTATAACTGGAGGTTTTATAACTGAAAATTCAGCTATCTATGTTTATACAGGATTTGAATGGAATGTTGAAATGGGTGCTTTAACATTTACACCCAGTTTTGCACCTGGCTTGTATCACAAAGGAGATGGAAAAGATTTAGGTCATGCTCTTGAATTTAAATCTGAAATTCAGTTTTCTTATAATTCCTCTGAAAATTCTAAAATTGGAATATCTTACAATCATGTATCTAACGCTAGCTTAGGAGACAAGAATCCTGGGGCAAATAGTTATATGTTTAATTTTATTAAAAACTTTTAAAAACAGTCATGAATATTAAAGATTGTTATAATTTTAGTGACTTTAGGAAATTAGCAAAAAAAAGATTACCTTCACCTATTTTTCATTACATTGATGGAGGAGCGGATGACGAGGCGACTCTTAAAAGAAACACAGATGCATTTAATGACTGTGATTTAATCCCAAATGTTTTAGCAAGCGTTGGTAAACCAGATTTATCAACAACTGTTTTTGGTAAAAAAATTGATATGCCAATATTTTTATCACCAACCGCTATGCAAAGACTTTATCATCATGATGGTGACAAAGCTTCAGCTCGAGCTGCAGAAAAGTTTGGAACCTTTTATAGTATGTCCACCATGGCTAATAATACCATTGAGGAAATTGCTGAAATTTCTAAAGGTCCAAAATTATTTCAACTTTATGTTCATAAAGATCAATCAATTACAGACGATTTAATTGAGAGATGTAGAACATCTGGTTATGATGGTATGTGTTTAACAGTAGATACATTAGTTGCTGGAAACAGAGAAAGAGATCACAGAACTGGTTTTACTACTCCTCCAAAACTTACACTTCAAAGCTTAATGAGTTTTGCAATGAGACCTGAGTGGGTTTTTAATTATTTTACTCATAAAAAATTTGAACTATCTAATGTTGCAAAGAAAACAGATAAAGGAACTAATATTGCAAAGTCAGTAATTGAATATATTAATGAACAATATGATCCAGCTATGAACTGGAAGGATGCAGAGTATTGTGTCAAAAAATGGAATAAACCATTTGCATTAAAAGGCGTGATGTCTGTTGAAGATGCAAAAAGAGCAATTGATATTGGTTGCACTGCTATAATGGTTTCAAATCATGGTGGTAGACAGCTAGATGGTTCAAGATCTCCATTTGATCAAGTTAAAGAACTTTCGGACGCGGTAGGTGATAAGCTTGAAATTATTTTAGATGGCGGAATTAGAAGAGGAACACACGTTTTAAAAGCTTTAGCTGCTGGTGCGACCGCATGTAGCTTTGGAAAAATGTTCTTATTTTCATTAGGTGCTGGAGGCCAACCAGGTGTTGAACGTCTATTGCAGAATATGCATGATGAAATAAATCGAAATATGGTATTAATGGGTTGTAAAAATATCAAAGAATTAAATAGATCAAAATTAATTTATAGAAAATAATTAGTTAGGAGAAATAAAATATGAAATTAGCATCAAGTTTAGATCGTTTAGGAACAGAGTCGGCATTTAGTGTTTTAGCAGAAGCTAAAAAATTAGAAGCCGCTGGAAATCCAATGATACACTTGGGACTTGGTCAACCTGATTTCAAAACTCCAAAACATGTAGTTGACGCTGCTAAAAAAGCTTTAGATGATGGTCATCACGGATACGTTTTATCTAATGGGATTTTAGAGTGCAGACAAGCTGTAACAAGATGGATAAAAAAACGTTACAACACAGAAATAGACCCTGAAAGAATTACAATTATGCCAGGGGGCAAACCTACTATGCATTATGCCATACAATGCTTTGGAGAACCTGGAGCTGAAATTATTCATCCAACGCCTGCGTTCCCAATTTATGAATCTATGATTAATTATACTGGGTCCACTGCAGTCCCTTATGATTTAACAGAAGACAAAGATTTAAAATTTAGTGCAGATAAAATTTTATCTTTAATAACTGATAAAACTAGATTGTTAATTTTGATTAATCCTAATAATCCAACTGGAAGTTTTGTTGAAAAATCTGAAATAGATAAATTGGCTGAAGGATTAAAAAAACATCCTCACGTTACTATTTTAAGTGATGAAATTTATAGTAGACAAATTTTTGATGGCAAAGAAATGCCAACATTCTTCAATTATCCAGAATTAAGAGATAGATTAATTGTTCTTGAAGGCTGGAGTAAGGCTTATTCTATGACTGGTTGGAGATTGGGTTGGAGCTTTTGGCCAGAAAATTTAATTGAACATGTAAATAAATTATTAATTAATAGTGTTTCATGTGTTAACGCAGCTGCTCAATTTGCAGGTATAGCTGCGTTAGATGGACCAGATGACTCTATTAATCAAATGATGGAAAAATTTATTCAAAGAAGAAAATTAATTCATGAAGGCCTAAATAGTTTGCCAGGCATTGAATGTAGTTTACCTGGTGGAGCATTCTATGCTTTTCCTAAAGTTATAGGCACTGGAATGGATGGCTCGGAATTTTGTAAAAGAGCAATGCATGAAGCTGGAGTTGCTATAGTTCCAGGTACAGCATTTGGGAAAACATCTAAAGATTATGTTAGATTTAGCTTTGCTGCCTCTCAGGATAACATTTCTAACGCATTGGAAAATATTAAAAAAATGTTAGGCTAGAGTTTATGTCTGAACTTGCTCTACCCAAAGTCGATAAAAATGTATTATTAAAGAAGCCTTTAATTGTATCTGATCTTAAAAAAATTATTAATAAAGATAATGTTTTAAGTGATGCAGATGAAATTAAACCATATGAAACAGATGCTTTAGCAGCTTACAAAAATACACCTCTAGCTGTTGTGTTGCCTGAAAATACACAAGAGGTTAGTGAAATTTTAAAATATTGTAATAATGAAAATATAAAAGTTATTCCAAGAGGAGCAGGAACTGGATTGTCAGGTGGGGCACTACCTTTAAATGATGCAATTCTTTTAGGACTTGGAAAATTTAATAAAATTCTTGATGTTGATTTTAATAACAATTGTGTTGTTACACAACCGGGTGTTACCAACTTATCAATAACTAATGCCGTAAAACACAAGGGATATTATTATGCACCTGATCCATCAAGTCAATTAGCTTGTTCAATTGGTGGAAACGTAGCAGAAAACTCAGGGGGTGTTCACTCCTTAAAATATGGCACTACAACAAATAACATTCTAGGTGCAGAGATGGTTTTGATGGATGGAACTATATGTAGATTAGGTGGAAAAACATTGGATCAAGAAGGTTATGATTTAATGGGACTAATCTGCGGTTCAGAAGGATTGCTTGGGGTTATTACTGAAGTAACTGTTAAAATTTTAAAAAACCCTCAAACGGTCAAAGCAGCATTAGTTGGTTTTCCAACAATTGAAGACGGTGGAAACTGTGTAACTGAAATTATCTCTAGTGGGATTGTTCCTGCTGGAATGGAAATAATGGATAAAGCTTTAATTGATGCAACTGAAAAATTTGCTAAAGCAGGATATCCAATGGATGCAGAAGTTTTAATGATAGTAGAGCTTGATGGAACTAACTCTGAAGTTGATGGTATGCTTAAAGAAATAGAAATAATTTCAAAGAAAAATAATTCAAATAGTTTCAAACTTAGTAAAAATGAAAAAGAAAGAATGGCTTTTTGGTCAGGAAGAAAAGCTGCTTTTCCTGCATGTGGAGCTATGGCACCAGACTATTATTGTATGGATGGATCAATCCCAAGAGGAAAATTATCAGAAATATTAAAAGAAATTACCAGACTTTCAAAAAAGTATAACTTAGCAGTAGCAAATGGTTTTCACGCAGGTGATGGTAATTTGCATCCTCTTATTTTATTTGATGGAAGTAAAAAAGAGGAATTGAAAAAGACAGAGGAATTCGGAGCAGAAATATTAAAAGCATGTGTGAAAATGGGAGGCGCATTAACTGGAGAACATGGAGTAGGTATTGAAAAGCGTGAATTGATGTGTGAAGCTTTTAATGACGATGATATTCAACAACAATTAGATATAAAAAAATCATTAGATACAAAAAATCTTTTAAATCCAGGAAAAGTTTATCCTATATTAAGAAAATGTGCAGAGGAGGGGAGAGTTCATGTTCACAGAGGAGAAGAAAAATTCCCAGATCTACCAAGATTCTAATCATCTCAAACCTGATACAGAAATTTTAGTTTCAAACTTGGTTAAAGATTTTTATAAAAAAAAATTACCAATAAACTTACATGGAATAAATAGTAAAAAATATATTGGTTATAATGTTCAAGCTGCAAAAACATTAGATCTATCGTATTTAAATGGAGTAATAGAATATTTACCAGAAGAACTTTACATTAAGGTATTAGCAGGAACACCAATTAAAATTATTGAAGATTTATTAGAAAAACATAATCAGCAGTTGGCATTTGAACCTTTAGATTTTGGTTATATTAATGATGGCAAATCTAATAAAGGGTCTGCAGCAGGATGTGTTGCTACTAATTATGCAGGATCACGTAGATTTAAAGTAGGAAGTGTAAGAGATTTTGTATTAGGTTTTAGAGGTGTCAACGGTAAGGGAGATATTATAAAATCAGGAGGAACAGTAGTGAAAAATGTAACTGGGTATGATTTATCTAAAGTAGTATCAGGTTCTTTTGGAACTTTAGTTGCACTTACAGAATTGACATTAAAAGTTTCACCAAAAAAAATATTTCAAAATACTATTGTTGTATATTTAGATGACGTAAAAATTATTTCTTCTCTTTTTCATAAAATTTTAGGTTCAAGTAATGAAATTTCAGGTGCAACCTATATTCCAGATGAACCAAAAAGTAAAAAGTTTGACTTAAATAAAAGTAGAGTTTTTAAATTTAATGATCTTAATAAAGATGGTCCTTTTTTAGCAATAAGATTAGAGGGAGATCGAGTATCTGTTCAAGAAAGATTGAAAGATATAAGCAAAGAATTAGAACTTAAAAAATATAAAACATCTATTTTAGACAATCATCAATCAGTTCCCTTTTGGACAAAAGTAAATAATTTGGAATTATTCACAAGTACAAAAAATAATTTAATAAGAGCAGTAATTCCCCCATCTAATTCTGAAAAGTTAATGAAATTTATAGGTAATAAATTTAAATATTTTATTGATTGGTCTGGATCTTTGTTTTGGATAGAGGTCCCTGATAACGAAGATGATAAAATTGGACAAATTAGAGAGTTTATAGGTAATAATGAGGGATATATGACAATCATTATGAAATCAGAAAATTTTGATTTTAAAGAAAAAGTATTTTCAACTGATAAAGCAAAGTTAATGATATCAAAAAAAATTAAAGAAAGTTTTGATCCTAAGAGCCTGTTCAACCCAGGAAGAATGTATCGAGATATTTAATGCAAACAAATTTTTCTGACACACAACTAAAAGATAAAGATAATCAATCTACTGAAAAAATTTTTAAAAAGTGTGTTCATTGTGGAATGTGTAATGCCACCTGTCCAACGTATGGAATTCTTGGTGATGAATTAGATGGTCCAAGAGGAAGAATATATCTAATTCAGGACATGCTAGAAAATAATAAGAAGCCATCTGAAAAAGTAGTAAAACATATTGATAGATGTCTTTCATGTTACAGTTGTATGACCACTTGCCCTGCTGGAGTAAATTATATGCATGTAATAGATCATGGAAGAAAATACATAGAGCAAAATTATGAGAGACCTTTTTTTGATAAATTATTAAGGAATTTTTTATCAATAACTCTTCCAAATGTTAGATATTTTAAAGTTGCAAGTTTTTTTGTAAAAATTGGGAAACCTTTTAGTTTTTTATTTCCAAAAAAAATAAAGAATATGATTGGATTAATGCCAACGTCTTTTCCAAAAAAACTTCTTAAGAACCAAGAAATTTATCGAGCTAAAGGAAAAAAAATAGCAAGAGTTGCCTTGTTAACTGGCTGTGTTCAAAAAGAAATTTCTCCTCAAATAAATGAGTCTACAATAAGGTTATTAAATAGACATGGGGTTGAAGTTGTTGTTCCCAAAAAAATTAGATGTTGTGGGTCTCTAAATCATCATCTTGGAAAAAGTGAAGACGCACATACTGATTTTACTAACAATATTAACATTTGGTATGAAGAACATAAAGAAGGAAATTTAGATGCAATATTATCTAATACATCTGGTTGTGGAACTACCCTGAAAGATTACGGCTTTATTTTTAGAGATGATAAAGATTATAAAGATAAAGCAAAAATAATTTCTAAATTAACAAAAGATGTAACTGAATATTTGTCTGAAAGTTTAAAATTAAATATTAAGAAAAAAAATAAAAAATATAAAATTGCATATCATTCAGCCTGTTCAATGCAACATGGTCAAAATATTCATTCACAACCTTTAGAATTATTGTCAAAAACTGAGAATAATATAATGGAAATACCCCAAGGACATCTATGTTGTGGGTCTGCTGGAACTTATAACATCTTACAATCTGAGATAGCAACAAAACTGCTTAAAGATAAAGTTAAAAATATAGAAAGCACTAATCCTGAAATTATTTCAACAGGAAATGTTGGTTGCATTACCCAAATATCTAATGGTACCAATATTCCAATTTTACACACAATAGAATTATTAGATTGGTACACTGGTGGTCCTAAGCCTAAAATTTTAGAAAGAATATGATTATGAAAAAAATATTGGTTACAAGAAAGTTGCTTAAAGACTGTGAGGATAAAGCAATCAAAGCTTTTGAGGCTAAATTAAATACAAATGATGAACTTTATTCTCAATCAAAACTAATTGAATTAAGTCAGGGGTGCGATGCAGTTTTAACTTCTTTAACTGATAAAATGGATGAAGAAACAATTAATAAATTACCTGAGACTGTAAAAGTAATATCAAATTTTGCAGTTGGATTTGGAAACATTGATTTAGAAGCAGCAAAAAAAAGAGGTATTGCTGTAACTAATACTCCTGAAGTTCTATCTGATGCCACAGCTGAAATTGGAATTCTTTTAATTTTGGGTGCTTGCAGAAGAGCAGCAGAAGGAATTGAAGCTGCAAAAGAAAGTAATTGGAAATGGTCAGCAGATTATTTAATTGGAAAGCAATTAACTGGTTCTAGACTAGGTATCTTAGGCATGGGAAGAATTGGACAAAAAATTGCAAAAATTGCAAAGTCACTTGGAATGATTATTCATTATCATAATCGTTCAAAATTAAGTGATGATAAAGAACAAGGAGCTATCTATCACGATAGTCTTAAAAGTTTGTTTTCAGTTTCAGATGTTTTGTCAATTTGTTGTCCAGCAACAAAAGAGACAGTGAATTTAATTAATAAAGAAACGGTTGAATATTTCCCAAAAGGAGCGGTAATTACAAATGTTGCCAGAGGAGATATAGTTGATGATGATGCTTTAATTGATGCTTTGAATAGAAGAAAAATTTATGCAGCTGGATTAGATGTTTATAAAGGTGAACCAAATTTAAATCCTGGTTACTTGAAAATAAAAACTGCTTTTATTCTGCCTCATCTTGGAAGCGCAACTAAAGATACAAGAACTGCAATGGCTAATCTTGCAATTGATAATATTGATGAGTTTTTCAATACAGGTAATTGTAAAAATAAAGTAAACTAAGCGAAAAGAAAAAGTATGTCCGAATTAATAGCATTTATTGGTGTTGGAAACATGGGTTTGCCTATGGCTGAAAATTTAATGAAATCTGGAAAAAAGATTAGAGTTTTTGATGTTTCTAAAAATACAATTGAAATTGCTCAAAAAAAAAATTTAGATGTTGTTGAAAATTTAAGCGACTTAGTTACGACAGATGTAACAACCGTAATAACTATGCTTCCTGAAGGAAAACATTCTAAAGAAGTTTTTTTAGGAGAAAATGGAATTATCAACAAAGTATCAAAAGATTGTCTATTAATTGACTGCTCTACAATTGATATTCAAACTTCGAAAGAGATTGGAAAAAAAGCAACT
>JAOHJV010000030.1 GCA_028100865.1 Candidatus Pelagibacter sp.
CATATATCTCACTACTAAAGGTCCAAAAGACCAAATAAGACCTGCAAACAAAACTACTGGAACAGCTATTTTAGGATTTTTACAAAAATTATTTTAAAATAGGTATTTCTGGTTTAGTGGGAGGTTCAGGGCTTGGTGTTGCAATGATTTCTTTTATGTTTTCAATCACAAATACAAGTGCAGCAATTACTTTGTTATGCTTAGCGGCAATGCCTTTCTTTACTGCGTTGTTAGCTTTTTTATTTTTAAAAGAAAAAATTTCTTTAAATGTTTGGGTATCAATAATTATTGCATCAGTTGGAATAGGTATAATGGCAATAGGCAATACCTCTGAGACTTCACTAATTGGATTTGTTTTTGGTATTACTTCATCTGTAGGTTTTTCAGTGTTTTCAGTATCATTAAGATGGCGTAAAGAAACTCCAAAATTTACTACAACTGCTTTTGCAGGCCTATTCTGTGTTGTTTTTGCATCGATAATGATTTTGAGTAAGGATTTAGTATTCTTTTCATCAAGCTATAATAGTTCATTATTTTCTCTTCATGGAACATTGGTTTGCCTTGGATTAATTTTATATTCAATTGGATCAAAAGCTATTCCTGCTGCTGAATTAACTTTGTTATCATTAACAGAAGTAATTGGTGGAATATTTTGGGTGTGGCTTCCTTTATTTGGAATAAATGAAGTTCCAGCAACGAACACAATTATTGGTGGTTTTTTTCTGTTTATTTCTTTGACTTATTACAGTTTGGTAATGAGATGGAACAAAAGATATATTGGCCTGAATTAATCTTATGGAAAGACCAGATTTTTTTACATTAAAAAATGGAGAAAAAGTTAAACTTCCATTTTCAAAAATTGAATACGATAGAAGAATAAATAACTTAAGAACTGTAATGGATAAAAATAACCTGGATATGGTTATTTTAACTTCAATGCATAACATTGCATATTATACAGGCTTTATTTACTGTTCGTTTGGAAGACCCTATGGGTGCGTTGTAACAAAAAATAAAATTTCAACAATTTCTGCAAACATTGATGCTAGCCAACCATGGAGAAGATCGCATTGTGATAATGTAATTTATACTGATTGGAAGAGAGATAATTTTCTAAAAGCAATTGTATCTATTATTGGAAGGGATGAGCCTCCAAAAAATATTGGTCTTGAAAATGATCATGTTACTTTAGATATGAGGGAAAAAATTGACTCTCTTTTTTCTTTTTCTGTTTTTAGTGATGTTTCAAAATATTTAATGGAACTTAGAATGATTAAATCTAATGAAGAAATTGAAATAATTAAAAATGGAGCGAGGATTGCAGATTTAGGTGGAGAAGAGATTGTAAAAAATATTAGAGAAGGTAACACAGAAATAGAAATATCGATTGCTGGACGAGATAGAATGGAAAGAGAAATTGTCAAAACCTATCCTGATGCAGAATATATGGATACTTGGGCTTGGTTCCAATCTGGAATTAATACTGATGGAGCTCACAATCCAAAAACAAATAGAAAATTAGCAAAAGGAGATATCTTGTCTTTAAATACTTTTCCAATGATCTCCGGATATTACACAGCTTTAGAGCGAACATTATTTTTAGATCATGCGGATGATGAATCGTTAAAAGCATGGGAAGCAAATGTTAAAGTACATAAAAGAGGATTAGAGCTTATTAAACCAGGTGTTAAATGTTCTGATATTTGTCATGAATTAAATGAACTTTTTGCAGAGCTTGGTTATTTGCATTATCGAACATTTGGATACGGACATTCTTTTGGAGTTCTCTCTCATTTTTATGGCAGAGAAGCAAGATTAGAACTAAGGGAAGATATTGATACAGTACTTGAAGAGAACATGGTGGTTTCAATGGAACCCATGATTATGATACCTGAAGGAAACCCAGGAGCAGGCGGATATAGAGAGCACGATATACTTGTTATTGGCAAAGATGGAGCAGAGAACATTACAAAATTTCCTTTCGGCCCAGAACATAATATTATACAAAATTAAAAAAAATTATGAGTGATAACAAAACAATAGTTAATAGTTGGAATGAGTGGGATCCACTAAAACATGTAATTGTTGGAAGAGCTGATGGAACATGTATTCCAGCTCCAGAGCCAGCGCTTGATGCTAAAGTCCCAGAAGACTCAGACATGAGAGGTCAATTTGGTCCAAGAACTAAAGACACTGTTGATAAAGCTAATCAGCTTTTAGATGATTTTTCAAATATGTTAATTAAAAGAGGAATTAAGGTAGATAGACCAACACCAATAGACTTTAACCAAAAAACTTCAACGCCTGATTGGGTAGCAGAAACTATGTTTGGTTGCATGCCCCCAAGAGATGTTTTGCTAACCGTTGGTAATGAAATATTAGAAGCAACAATGAGTTATCGTTGTAGATGGTTTGAGTATCTTTGCTACCGACCATTACTAAAAGAATATTATAATTCTGATCCAAATATGAGACATGAGTCTGCTCCTAAACCGAGACTAACTGATGCTGATTATAGAAAAGATTATTTATCTGATAAAATTGGAATTGAAAAAAGATTGAAATGGACTGAAGATAAATTTTTTGTAACAACTGAGGAAGAACCCTTATTTGATGCAGCAGATGTTTTGAGATTTGGTAAAGATCTAGTAGTTCAGCATGGATTTACTACAAATCTAAAAGGAATAGATTGGTTAAAAAGACATTATAAAGATCACAGAGTTCATGCAGTTAATTTTCCAGGTGATCCTTATCCAATTCATATTGATGCAACATTTACTCCAATAAAAGAAGGATTAATAATTAACAATCCTCAAAGAAGACTTCCAAAAGAACAAAGAAAATTGTTTGAAGATAATGGTTGGGAAATTGTTGATAGTGCACAACCTGCTCATAACGAACCACCACCTTTATGCTATTCATCAACATGGTTATCAATGAATGTATTAATTCTTGACCCTAAAACAGTATGTGTTGAAAAAAGTGAAGTATATCAAGCAGAACAATTAGATAAACTTGGAATGGAAGTTGTACCAGTTGAATTAAGAGATGCTTATGCATTTGGTGGAGGGCTTCATTGTTGTACTGCAGATGTATATCGTGAAGGTGAACTAAAAGATTATTTTCCAAAACAATAGATATGGCAAAAATTAAAACAAAAAGAGAGCGAGTAAAATTCGCTTCTGATAATGTTGCTGGCGCTTGTCCTGAAGTAATGGATGCAATTATTAAAGCAAACGAAGGGGATAGTACTCCTTATGGAAATGATCAGATATCAACAGAGTTACAAGATAAATTTTCTACAATATTTGAAAAAGAAGTAATTGTTTTTCCAACAGCTTCAGGAACGGCAGCTAATGCATTAGCTTTATCAACAATGACACCATCATTTGGCAATATTTATTGCCACAAACTATCTCATATTAATACTGATGAATGTGGTGCTCCAGAATTTTATACTGGTGGTGGAAAACTTGTTACCCTACAGGGAATTAGAGGAAAAATAACAGCCGACGAATTAGACGAAGCTATTGGAGGAAAAGGAATTGTGCATCATACTCAGCCATCATCTGTAAGCATTACTCAAGTTTGCGAAAGTGGAGAGGTTTACCAGTTAGAAGAAATTAAAAAAATATCAGACATTGCTCATAAACATAATTTAAATATGCACATGGATGGAGCAAGATTTGCGAATGCTTTGGTATCATTAGATGCAACTCCAGCAGAGATGACCTGGAAATCAGGTATTGATGTATTGTCATTTGGTGCAACTAAAAATGGTTGTTTAGCTGCAGAAGCTATAATTTTTTTTAAAAAAGATTTGGTTGGCAACATTGCTTTTTTAATGAAAAGAGCAGGGCACTTACTATCAAAAATGCGATTTGTTTCTGCTCAATTAGATGCTTATATTTCAGATGATGTATGGCTTCGAAATGCAAGACACGCTAATAAAATGGGAAAAAAATTAAGTGAAGGATTAAATAATCATTCAGATATCAAATTAGCATATCCCACAGAAGCAAATGAGGTTTTTGCAAAATTCCCAAGAAATATGATTGAGCATTTAAATTCAGAAGGTTACAAAATGAATGAAGACGAACTAGATGGTAAAGCAGTGAGATTAGTTGCAGCTTGGAATACTAAAGATAGTGATGTCGATCAATTACTTGAGACTTTAAAAAATTCTAATTAGGGTTTTGTTTTAAAAACTCAATATATTCTACTACTTCATCAAATTTTTCATCAGGAATATCTTTGTAACTATTTTTAAAATGTTCTTTTACACATATTGCAACATGCGCATAGG
>JAOHJV010000031.1 GCA_028100865.1 Candidatus Pelagibacter sp.
TTATAAAGATAAAATTTTTTTAACGTGGTTTGATGATTGGAAAAAAAGATCTCAATTAAATAATTCTTCTAAAGAAAAACAAATTGAATTAATGAAAAAAAATAATCCAACTGTTGTTCCAAGAAATCATAAGGTAGAAGAAGCTTTAACTGAAGCGAACAATGGTAGTTTAGAGGGAATGAATAAGCTTAATGATATATTAAAAAATCCTTATTCTAATCAAGAAGATATTGCAGAATACCAAGTTCCTACTCTAACCACTAATGAAAAGTATCAAACTTTCTGTGGTACTTAAATTTATAATACGTAAGGTTCAGGTCTAGCGTTGTTACCTAGCACTCTTTCAACTGCAAACTCACTAATATCAATAGTTTGATAAGATCCAGTTGTAATTAGTTCTGTTAATGCTCTTCCAATTCCTGGTGCTTGCATTAAACCTCTTCCCGTAAATCCAGAAGCCATGTAAACGTTTTCATATTTAGGATGTTTGCCAACTACGGCATTATTGTCTAATTTGTTACAATCATAATACCCCGCCCATCCACCTGTTAACTTTAATTCTTCAAAGGCAGGTATTCTTTGTGCAAGTGCGGGCCAAACTAATTCCTCAAAATCATTCCAAGCTGGTTCTAAATCATCAGCATCAAATACAGAAAGTGGTGATCCTGCCAAGTATTCTCCTCCCTCTGGTCGCCAATATACTCCTGTTGTTAAATCACCTGTTAAAGGCATTTCTTTAATATAAGTTGGGCATTTAACCCTAAAAACTGTATGTTTTTGTGGAACAACTGGAATATCTTCTAGTAGCTCTTTTGTCCAACAACCAGCTGCTGAAACAATTGTTTTAGCATTAATTTCAGAAATACTTTTAACATCACCTTTAATAAATTCAGCACCAAGCTCTATAGCTTTACTTTTAAGAGCGCCATGGAACATGAAAGGATCAATCCAACCTTCGCTTTGATTGTCAGTATAAGTTGCTGTTTCAATTCCTTCATTATTAACATAAGGAAATACTTTTGATAATTCTGATCCTTTAATATTTTTTGTACCTGCATCACACTCTTTATGATTTTCTAAAGCTCGGTATTGTTCTTCAGCATGTTCTGGACCAAACATTAAAAGATATCCGTTTGTCACCATGCTTGCTGTAGGGTTTGGATTTTTTTCAGTTTTTAGTAATTCAGGAATTTGATAAATAAATTCTCTAGCAAACTTTCCTAATAAAATATTTTCTCTTTGAAAAAATTGTCTTCTAAATCCACCTAAGGATAAAGGAAATGAAGCTGTTTTATATGTTGGATCTCTTTCTATAACTTTTACTTTTCTACCCTCTTTAGATAAAAAATAAGCAGTAGCTGCTCCTATAATACCACCACCAATTACTACAACATCATCCATATTTAATTTATTATTATTAGACTAGTGTTTAGAATTAGTGCAAAGCAACACCAAAGTAAATATGGAATCATTAAATATGCACTAATCATCTTGACGCGTCTGAAGCTTAAAATCAGATTAATAATAAAAGCTATTAATATGATTAAGACCACTAAAGCTAAAAGCATGTTGTGAAATACAAAAAAAGTTATACTCCAAGTTGTATTAAAGACTAAGTGTATGAAATAAATATAAACCGTATTCATTTCTTTATTTTTTGAGTGCCAATAAAGCCATATAGCAATAGTCATCATTAAATACAAAATAGTCCACACTGGACCAAACACCCAATCTGGAGGATTAAATATTGGTTTATTCAATAATGAATACCAAGGTTCTTTAAAATTAATGGTAGCTAAACCCCCAACTAAAGAAGCCGAAAAGGTAATGATTAGAAACAATATAAATGTTAAGAGTTTATTTTTAATCATGTTATTAATACATATCAAAAAATGAACAAAAAAACTATTTGGATAACTGGTGGAAGTACTGGCATTGGCAAAGCATTAGCAATTAAATTTGCAAGCAAAGGATGGAATGTAGCTATTTCTGCAAGAAGAGAAGAGTTATTAAATGAACTTTCAAATAAATATGAAAATATTTCAGCATTTCCACTTGATGTAACAGAAAAACTAAAATGTGAAGAAGTATTTAACCAAATTAAAAATAAATTTCAGGATATAGATATTTGTTTTTTTTCAACTGGTACTTGGAATCCTAAAAAAGAAAAAGATATCGATATAGAGCAAATGGAAGATGTGTTTAAAATAAATTTTTTTGGAACTGTAAATACTATTAAAGCTGTTGAAAAACATTTCAGAGATAAAAAAGATGGCATTATTACTATAGTTTCATCTATAGCAGGATACAGAGGATTGCCTAATTCAACTGGTTATGGACCATCTAAGTCAGCACTAAATAATTTAGCTGAAAGTTTGTATTTTGATTTTAAAAGAGACAATGTACGAGTTTGTTTAGTATCACCAGGATTTATTAAAACACCTATGACAGATAAAAATGATTTTAAAATGCCATTTCTAAAAACACCAGAATATGCTGCTGATCAAATTTATGACGGGTTAATTAATAAAAATATATTTGAAATTCATTTTCCTAAAGCATTAACAATCACATTAAAACTTTTGAGTTTTTTACCTAGTAAAATTTATTTTGGTTTAATCGGCAGATTAACAAAATATCAAAAAAATAATTAATCTTTTACAAATACAACAGTTAGTTCAGCTACTTTAAATCCAAATTTTGTCATAGTTGCTCTATTAATTGCAACCCTATCATCTTGTTTAAAAATCCAATCATCAAATGTAATTTTCATCTCTTTACCTTTAACAGGAACTAATAAAACATATTCAAATTTAAAGGCTGGTCCATAAGAGTAACCTTTTGCTTTTCCAACAACATCGCCTGCTGTACCCTCGTAATTGTTTTCATCAATTTTGTTGATAGTCCATTCTCTATTTTGAACTTCTCCATCATCCCAATTAAACTTTTCTTTTAAAATTAATTGTTTGCCGTCCCACGTACCATCTAAATCTGCTGAAAATTGTCTTGTTACTTTACCAGATCTATTTTGAAGGACACCCCATGCCTTAACATTTCCTGATAAATATTCCTCAATAATTAATCTTGGTTCTTTATTTTTAAAATCTTCTGGTTTCATAGCACTATTGTTTGAGCAACTTGTAATTAAGAATATTGAAACAATCAATAAAATAGATCTAATTATATTTATGTGACGCATTAAAGTCTCCTATATGTATTATTTATTTTGAAGTGAAAATTGAATTAGGTCAATGTTTTTTGATTTAAAACCCGCTTCACAATAAGAAAGGTAGAATTCCCACATTCTCTTGAAGGTTAAATCAAAACCTTGATCTTTAATCAAACTCCACTTTTTGTTAAATTCAGTTCTCCATATAGCTAAAGTATCTGCATAATGATCAGCATATGAAATGTAAGAATTCACACTGAGACCATTTTTAGATACCAGTTTATTAATTGTATTTTTATTTGGCAAAAACCCACCTGGAAAAATATATTTTTGAATAAAATCTTGTTTATTTTTATACCTATCGTAAAGGCTATCATCAATTGTAATTGCTTGTATGGCAGCTCTACCTCCATCAGACAAATTATCCTTAATGGTTTTAAAATAACTTTCTAAATAATTTTGCCCAACAGCTTCAATCATTTCAATTGATGCAATAGAATTATATTTGCTTTTTAAATCTCTATAATCTTTAATTTCAATATTTACTTTTTCATTAAGGCCACAATTATGAATTCTCTTTTTGGCATATTCGAATTGTTTTTTAGATATAGTGATACAATCCAATTTAACATCGTAATTCTTACCCAAATATTCTGCAAATCCACCCCAGCCACAACCGATTTCTAAAATTTTATCTCCATTGTTTGGTTGAATTAAGTTAATTAACTTTTGGTATTTATTATTTTGTGCTTTAGATAAATCTTTGTTTTGCTCGTCAAATATAGCGCTCGAGTACGTAAGTGTTTTATCAAGCCAAAGTGAGAAAAAGTCATTTCCAAGATCATAGTGCTTTGCGATGTTTTCTTTACTTCTATTTTTGGTATTTTTAACAAATTTATTTTTAATGAAGTTTAAAAATTTTAAATCTAATATCCCTGCAAACTTATGAACGATATTTATATTCCTAGCTGCTAATTCAATTAAATTAGACAAATTACTCGTTTCAAATTCATTTCTCATATAACATTCAGCGAGACCAACACTTCCACCTTTAATTAAATTATAGTTTAAAATTGGAGATTTTATTTTTAGATCAGCTCTCAAT
>JAOHJV010000032.1 GCA_028100865.1 Candidatus Pelagibacter sp.
TAATAATTACTATGCAATATCATCAAAAATATTTTCCAACTTTTGATAAAAAAGGAAATATTACAAATGAATTTTTAGTTGTAACTAACAAGAAAGATATAAATGGATTAATAAAACTTGGAAATGAAAGAGTTGTCGAAGCTAGATTGAACGATGCTGAGTTTTTTTGGAAAAAAGATAAATCACAAAATTTAGTCAAAAGAGTTTCTATGTTGAAATCTATGAATTATTTCAAAGGACTTGGAACATATTTTGATAAAGTTCAAAGAATGAGAAAACTAGGTGGAATGCTTTCTGATAGTTTATTAATTAGCAAAGATAAAGTTGAATTATCCGCATCGATTTGTAAGGTTGATCTAGTTTCGGAACTTGTTGGAGAGTTTCCAGAACTACAAGGTGTTATGGGAGGCTATTTTGCAGAAGCTCAGGGTTTTGAGAAAGATGTTTGTAAAGCTATAAGTGAACAATATTTACCTGCTGGACTAAACTCAAAAGTACCTAAAAAACCTTACAGTGTTGCATTATCTTTGGCAGATAAAATAGATACTTTAGTCGGTTTTTTTGGAATAAATCAAAAGCCAACAAGCTCAAAAGACCCATTTGCCCTTAGAAGATTGGCTTTAGGAATAATTAAAACGATAATTGAAAATAAAAAAGATTTTAAAATAAGAGATTTAATCAGTTATTCAGTTGGCTTATATTTAGATCAAGGTTTTGAATTTGAAAACAAATCTCTTCAGACTGAATTGATAAGTTTTCTAATGGATAGATTAAAATTTTATATGAAAGAGGAAAAAATTCGTACCGACATTATTCAAGCCTCTACTAGCTTTCTAAATCTAGATCAATCAGTGATTGTTTTTGGTAAGGCTAAAAGTTTAAATAAGTTTATTAATAAACCCAATGGTAAAGATGTAGTATCATGCTTTAAAAGAGCTTCAAGCATATTAGAAAGCGAGTTAAAGGATAAAAACATAGAATTATCAAATACAACTGACCCTGGTATATTCAAAACTGAATTTGAAAAAAATTTATATAAAAAAATAAATGAATTAAGAAAATACTTTCAAAACATTAATAAAGATGAAGATTTCGAGAAATCTATCAACAATTTGGCTGAGTCCAAAAAAGTAATTTTTGATTTTTTTGATAACGTGATTGTAAATGAAGACGATATCACAATAAAAAAAAACAGACTAGAACTAATACAAATGTTATGTAAAACATTCGATTATTATGTTAATTTTTCTTTAATCGATTCCCACCAATGAAAAAGCTAATTTTAAATTTCAAATCTAAAGATAGTAAAAAAATAAAAAATCCTAAAAATTTTCTTGGAGGAAAAGGTGCTAATTTATCTGAAATGGGAAGAATGGGTCTTCCAGTTCCACCAGGATTTACAATCTCAACGAAGGTATGTGAGCTTTTTTATAAAGATAAAAAAAAATTGAATAAAAACTTAGTAGCCCAAATAAAAAAAGAATTAAAAATTATTGAAAAAGATGTAGGTAAAAAATTTGGTGATTTAAAAAATCCTTTACTACTTTCGGTAAGATCTGGAGCAAGAGTATCTATGCCAGGAATGATGGACACAATTTTAAACCTAGGATTAAACGACAAGATTGTAAGTGCTCTAGTTTTAAAAACTTCAAATGGAAGATTTGCTAAAGATAGCTATAGAAGATTTATTCAAATGTATGGAAATGTTGTGATGGGTGTAGAAAGTTATCATTTTGAAGACCTTATTGAAAATTATAAATTAACAAAAGGTGTTTTGTTAGACACTGACTTAGATGAAAATGATTGGGATGGTTTAATTGAAGATTTTAAAAGAACTGTAAAAGAAAAAACAAAAAAAGAATTTCCACAAGATTTATTTCAACAACTATTTGGAGCAATTAGTGCTGTATTTTTATCATGGGAGAGTAATAGAGCAAAAGTTTATAGAAAATTAAATCAAATACCAGCAGAATGGGGAACAGCAGTCAATGTTCAATCGATGGTTTTTGGGAATATGGGTGATGATTGTGCTACAGGAGTTGTATTTACAAGAAATCCTTCAGATGGATCAAATGAAATATATGGTGAGTATTTAATTAATGCACAAGGTGAAGATGTTGTTGCTGGTACAAGAACACCTCAATATATAACTAAGAAGGCAAGAAAAAATGCTAAAGCTGAAGAGCCCTCAATGGAGGAGTCTTTGCCAAAAGTTTTCAAACAATTAAAAAAAATTTTAAAGAAATTGGAAAAACATTACAAAGATATGCAGGATGTAGAATTTACAGTTGAGAATAATAAACTGTGGATGCTTCAAACTAGATCAGGAAAAAGAACTGCAAAGTCCGCAGTAAAGATTGCAGTTGATATGGTTATGGAAAAATTAATATCAAAAAAAGAAGCAGTATTAAGAATTGACCCAAATTCTTTAGATACTCTTTTGCATCCTACACTTGATGAAAAGAGTGAAATCAATGTAATAGCTAATGGTTTGCCTGCTTCGCCAGGAGCAGCAAGTGGTAAGGTGGTATTTACTTCTGAAGAAGCTGAGAGATTAACCTCTATGATGCAAGACACTATATTAGTAAGGGTAGAAACGTCACCTGAGGATATACAAGGAATGCACGCTGCAAAAGGAATTGTGACAGCTAGAGGAGGAATGACAAGTCATGCTGCAGTAGTTGCAAGAGGTATGGGAAGACCATGCGTATCTGGATCTAGCGAAATTGATATTAATTATGAGATGAAAACATTTAAAACATCATCTATGGAAATTAAAGAAGGTGACGTTATTACTATTGATGGATCAACGGGTAGAATTATATCAGGAAGTGTTGCAACGGTTAAACCAGAGATATCTGGAGATTTTTCTAAAATAATGACTTGGGCAGATAGTTTTAGAAAATTAAAAATTAGAACAAATTCAGAAACACCTAGAGACACCAAAACAGCAAAAGATTTTGGGGCTGAAGGAATTGGTCTTTGCAGAACCGAACATATGTTTTTTGATGAAGAAAGAATTTTATCAGTAAGGGAAATGATTTTATCGAAAACTAAAGAGGATAGATCTATTGCACTTAAAAAACTTTTACCATATCAAAAAAAAGATTTTATAGAAATATTTAAAATTATGAGTGGATTACCAGTTACTGTAAGATTATTAGATCCACCACTACATGAATTTTTGCCTCAAACAGATAAAGAGATTAATGAAGTTGCAAATATTGTTAATCTCCCAGTAAAAGAAGTAGTATCTAGAATTGACGAATTACATGAACAAAATCCTATGTTGGGTCACAGAGGATGTAGACTAGGAATATCTTTCCCTGAAATATATGAAATGCAATGTAGAGCAATATTTGAAGCTTTAGCCGAACTCAAAAAAGAAAAAATTAAATCTGCATTTCCAGAAATTATGATACCGTTAGTTTCTACTGAAGCAGAAATTAAAATTATGAAAGATTTAGTAATTAAAGTTGCAAGTGAAGTTCAAAAAGACCATAAATTAAAAATTGACTTTATTGTTGGTACTATGATTGAACTTCCAAGAGCTGCTATTAAAGCAAAAGATATTGCCAAACATGCTGAATTTTTTAGTTTTGGAACTAACGATTTAACCCAAACTACATTTGGAATAAGCAGAGATGATAGTGGAAAGTTTTTAAATGATTATATAGATAATAAAATCTTTTCTATTGACCCGTTTATTTCGTTAGACGACGGAGTTGGGGATTTAATAAAAATAGCAGTTGAAAAAGGTAGAAGCCAAAATAAAAATATAAAACTTGGAATTTGTGGAGAGCATGGTGGTGATCCCCAAAGTATTTCATTTTGCTCAAAAATAGGTTTGAATTATGTCTCTTGCTCACCTTACAGAGTTCCAGTCGCAAGATTAGCTGCAGCACAATCCGAGATAAAGAAAAAATAATAAGTACTAGTGTTAATTATATCGCTTCCCATACATTAATTACAATAGCTCTCCTATCATAATTGAAACCAAAAGGTTCAACTGTATGCCATGTATTATCTGATTTTATGAAACCAACAAATTTATTTTCTTCGTAGGCAGCTCTATAAAAAGGCTCAAAATCCTCATAAAATTTTTTTTTTTCATGACCTTCCAATAAGGCACAATCAAATCTCTTTAAAGGATTTAAACTATTTGATTTTGGTTTCCAAAATACTGTTCCCAATGCCTCTCTCTTTTGCTTATCGAGCTTTTCATTGTTATTTGGAATATAATATACAAAACTTAACCTTTTAT
>JAOHJV010000033.1 GCA_028100865.1 Candidatus Pelagibacter sp.
TAGGGCACGCGAGTGTTGTTAGTATTCCAAAAGATTTTTCAATGTCTGAATATATTCATCATTTATTTGAATTTTCAGCAGAAGAATCATGTGGTAAATGTTTCCCTGGAAGACTTGGTTCATACAGAGGTAAAGAAATGTTTGACCAAGCAAAGAAAGGAACTGCTAAAATACCCCTTAAATTACTTAACGAATTACTTATAACAATGCAAAAAGGCTGTTTATGTGCTCTTTGTGGAGCCATTCCTACTCCAATAATGAATATACTTAAGTACTTTGGAGACGAAATGAAGAATGATATGATGAAAGATAATTAATGAGTTCTGAAAAAAGAAAAATAGCTTATATCGATGGCAAACCATATGAAATTGGTGCTAATCACACATCTATATTAAAATTTGTTAAAAGTTATGTTGGAGAAAAAAAAGTTCCAACTCTTTGTGATGATCCAAATTTAGCTCCTTATGGTGCATGTCGAGTTTGTTCAGTTGAAGTAGCTTTAGAAAAAGATGGCCCAACAAGAATGGTTGCCTCTTGTCATACTCCAGTTGCTGAAAACCAACATATATTTACATCTAACGAAGCAATAACAAGTCTTAGAAAAAATATTGTTGAATTAGTTTTAACAGATCACCCCATGGAATGTGATAGCTGTGAGGTAAATAATAATTGTGAACTTCAAACTGTTGCTAATGATTTAGGTATTTCGGATCACAGATATAACAGTCCAAAACAGCACAAAGGAATACCAAGAGACACTTCTCATGATTATATGAGAATGAATTTAGATAATTGTATAAATTGTGGAAGATGTGTTAGGGCGTGTGATGAGATACAAGGATCATTTGTTTTAACAATGAGTGGTAGAGGTTTTGAATCTAAAATTACAACAGATAACGATATGATGTTTGGTGATAGTTCTTGTGTTTCTTGTGGTGCATGTGCACATACTTGCCCAACTGATGCTATCTCCGATGTATTTCAATCTAAATCAGCAGCTGTAGATAAAAAAGTTAGAACCACTTGTTCTTATTGCGGTGTTGGATGCAACTTAGAAGCATCAATTAAAGACGATAAAGTTGTAGCAATTGATACACCAAAAGAAACTGAAGTAAATGCAGGACACACTTGTATAAAAGGTAGGTATGCATTTAGTTTTTATGATCATCCAGATAGATTAAAAACACCATTGATTAAAAAAAATGGTAAATTTGAAGAAGCTTCATGGGATGAAGCATATGACTTCATTAAAAAAGAAATGAATAGAATTACAAATGAAAATGGTCCTGATGCATTTGCTGGAATTTCATCCGCTAGATGTACTAATGAAGAAAATTATATATTTCAAAAGATGATTAGAGCAGCTGTTGGAACTAACAGTGTTGATTGTTGTGCACGTATTTGTCACTCGCCTACAGCGTGGGGAATGCAACAAACATTCGGAACTGGTGCTGCAACAAATTCTACTGAAGATATTTACCATGCAGATTGTTTTATAGTGATTGGAGCAAACCCTACAAATGCACACCCAGTAACTGGTGCAAAAATAAAACAACAAGTAATGAAGGGTAAAAAATTAATTGTCCTTGATCCTGTTACTACAGAATTAGCAAAACTTGCTGACTATCATATTAAATTAAGACCAGGGACTAACGTAGCTGTTTTAAATATGATGTTACACTTTATTGTTAAATCAAAACTTTATAATGCAGATTTTGTTAGAGATAGAACCGAGGGATTTGACAATTTTCTAAAGGAAATTGAGAGACAGGATGTTGATTACCTAGCAAAAGTTGCAGGTGTTGATAAGCAAATGGTTAAAGAAGCAGCAATTGCTTACGCAACAGCGAAAAACTCAATGGAATTTCATGGATTAGGAGTAACTGAGCAAGAACAAGGATCTAAAACTGTCATGCTAATTGCAGATCTTGCTATGATCACAGGAAATATTGGAAGAAAAGGTGTCGGTGTAAATCCACTAAGGGGTCAGAACAATGTTCAAGGAGCAGCTGATATGGGCTGTCAACCACATCAAGGAGCTGGCTACTTCGAGGTTGCTGATGAAAAAAATCAAAAATTTTATACAGAGAAATACGGCGTAACTCATCCAACAAAACCAGGATTAAAAATTCCTCAAATGTTTGAAGCAGCAATTGATAAAGAATTAAAAGGTTTGTGGATTATTGGAGAAGATATTGTTCAAACAGATCCAAACAGTGCACATGTTGTTGAAGCAATGAATTCATTAGAGCTTTTAGTGGTTCAGGAAATATTTATGAGTGAAACAGCAAAACTAGCAACTGTTGTACTACCAGGAACTACATTCTTAGAAAAAGATGGTACGTTCACTAATACAGAGAGAAGAATTCAAAGAGTGAACAGAGCAGTTCCACCATTACCAGGTACAAAACCTGATGGAGTAATTGTAACTGACATGATGCAAAAGCTAGGTTTTGATCAACCTACATATGACGCAGACAAAATGTTAAAAGAAATTGCAGATGTGGTTCCTTTCTTTAAAGGAGTTACAAGAGAAAGACTTGGTAAGCTTGGATTACAATGGCCAGTTCAAGAAGATGGAACAGATACACAAATTCTTCATACGGAAACCTTTAAACTTGGAAAAGGAAGACTTAAAAACTTTGATTGGAAAGAATCTAGTGAGATTGAAGCTAATCAAAAAGAATATCCTTTGATTTTAACTACTAGTAGAGTTTTACAACACTACAATGCAGCAACAATGACTAGAAGAACTAAAAATATAAATATTGTTGATGAAGATGTGCTTTTGATACACCCTAAAGATGCAGCACATAGAGATATTAATACGGGTGATATTGGCAGACTTTATTCTGGTAGAGGTGAAGTTGCTCTAAAAGTTGAGGTTACTGATAAAGTTAAAGAAGGAATTGTGTTCACAACTTTTCATTTTCCTGAACATATGGTTAACATGGTTACTGGTCACGGAAAAGATGAGGAAACAATGTGTGCAGAATACAAAGTTTCATCTGTAGAAGTTCAAAAAATCTCAAACCAATTCAAAACAGAAGTTAAACCAAAAGAAAATCAAGCAGAAGTAAATTAATTAAAATGACCATTGGTTGGCATTTTGATAATACGTATTCAAAATTATCAAATACATTTAAAGAAGATATCAAACCTACTCCAGTTCATGATCCTGAGTTAGTTATTTTAAATGAACAATTAGCAGCAGATTTAAATTTAGATTTTTCAAAAATTAAAGATAAAGATTTATCTTCTATATTTTCCGGAAATTCACTACCTGATGGAAGCAACACTATTGCTCAAGCGTATGCAGGACATCAATTTGGACATTTTACTATGTTAGGTGATGGAAGAGCTGTTCTATTGGGTGAGCATTTATGCAATAAAAACATACGTTTTGATATTCAATTTAAAGGTTCGGGAAGAACTTCATTTTCTAGAGGTGGAGATGGTCGTGCCGCATTAGGACCAATGCTTAGGGAATATATTATAAGTGAGGCTATTAACGCATTAAATATTCCTACAACTAGAAGCTTGGCTGTAGTTAAAACAGGTGAAAAAGTTGTTAGAGAAAATTTGTTAGAAGGAGCTATTTTAACAAGAGTTGCTTCAAGCCACATCCGTGTTGGAACCTTTCAATACATAGCTGCAAGACAAAATATTGAGGATCTTAAAACGTTAGTCGATTACACTATTGAAAGACATTATCCTCAAATTAAATCTTCAAAAACAAAAGCTTTAGATCTGTTAAACCTAGTAATGGAAAAACAATGTCAGCTAGTAGTTGATTGGATGCGTGTAGGTTTTATTCATGGAGTAATGAATACAGATAATATGACAATATCTGGAGAAACAATTGATTATGGTCCATGTGCATTTATGGATCAATATCACCCCAAAACAGTTTTTAGTTCTATAGATAAATTGGGAAGATATGCATATTCTAACCAACCACCAATAACTAAATGGAATTTAACTAGATTTGCTGAATGTCTTATTCCACTTATTGACAAAAATGAAGATACGGCAATTAA
>JAOHJV010000034.1 GCA_028100865.1 Candidatus Pelagibacter sp.
TACATTTTGTGAAACTGGACTTAGATTTGGTGGAATGAATTTCCATATATGATTTAGTTCAACCTTGTGGTGTGTAAAATCTACATCTAAGGCTTTAGCCAAACCTTCTACTTGGCTAATCATGCCATGCATACCTTCGGTCAATAATATCCCTTTTAATTTTGCCATTTATCCTTATATAACTTTTGTATGAGTGATAATCCAACAAAACACACAAAAGTGTTGATAATTGGATCCGGTCCAGCCGGATACACTGCAGCTGTTTATGCAGCTCGTGCAATGTTAAATCCTGTTTTAGTTTATGGTTCTGCACCTGGTGGACAATTAACAACAACTACTGATGTTGAAAATTATCCAGGATTTTCAGATGTTATTCAAGGTCCATGGTTAATGGATCAAATGAGAGATCAAGCTAAAGCTGTTGGAACAGAAATGATTGAGGATCATATCTCATCAGTAAATTTAAAATCTACACCCTTTGAAGCTATAGGTGATAGTGGTCAAAAATATACCGCAGATAGTATAATTATTTCAACTGGTGCTCAAGCAAGATGGTTAAATTTAGAATCTGAACAAAAATTTAGAGGTTTTGGTGTTTCTGCTTGTGCAACATGTGATGGTTTTTTCTTTAAATAAAAAGTTGTAGCAGTTGTTGGTGGTGGTAATGCTGCTGTCGAAGAAGCAATGTTTCTTACAAAATTTGCATCAAAGGTAAAACTAATTCATAGAAGAGATGAATTAAGAGCTGAAAAGATGCTTCAAAAGAAATTAATGGAAAATAAAAAAATTGAAATCATTTGGGATAGCGCTGTCGATGAAGTAATTGGAGACGGTGAACCTAAAAATGTTACAGGTATTAAAGTAAAAAATCTAAAAACTAATAATGTTGAAGAAATGAAAATTGATGGTTTATTTATTGCAATTGGCCATGATCCAGCAACAGCTTTATTTAAAGAACAGTTGGATATGGATAAAGAAGGTTATTTAGTAACTAAACCAGATTCAACAGAAACTAATATCCCTGGAGTTTATGCTGCAGGTGATGTTAAAGACAAAACTTTTAGACAAGCCGTTACAGCTGCAGGAATGGGTTGTATGGCAGCATTAGAAGCCGAAAAATTCCTATCTCACTAATTTGAGATTAAAAATAAATACTAACAGAAAGAAATAATAAAATGTCAGACAAGGTATTACTAACTGGTGTAAGTGGATGGATAGCAAAACATACTGCAATAGAATTATTAAATGCAGGATATGAAGTTTTAGGAACAGTAAGAAATAAGGAACTTATTGATCAAACAAAAGAAACTATAAGCAAATATGCATCAACTGAAAAATTATCATTTGTTGAATTGGACCTTTTAAAAGATGATGGATGGAATGAAGCTGCTCAAGGTTGCAAATATATAATGCACATTGCTTCACCTTTTCCTTACAAAGTTTCAAATGATAGAGATAGTTTATTGGCACCTGCTGTAAATGGAACGTTAAGAGTTTTAAAAGCTGGTCTTAATGCAAATGTAGAACAGATAATTAAAACTTCTTCGATTGTTGCAATGTTTAGAAAACCAAACAGAAGTAACCCTTATACATTTGGAGAAAATGATTGGACAGATGAAGATTGGACAGAGGGTGTAACTGACTACTTTTTATCAAAAACAAAAGCTGAGAGACTTGCTTGGGAATTCATGAAAAGCAAGGGATTAAAGAATAAGTTTACTACTATTTGTCCTGGGGGAGTTTTTGGTGATGCACTAGATAAAAAAGGAGGAACTTCAATTGAATATGTTAGACAGTTTCTAAAAGGCAAATTTCCTGCAGCACCTAAGTGGGGAGTTTTAATTTCTGATGTAAAGGATATAGCAAAAGCACACGTTGCTTGTATTGGCAATGATAATGTTGGTGGACGAAGATTAATTGTAGGTAAAGAAGTAAAAACACTAATTGAGCTATCTCAAATAATGGCTGAAGCAATGCCAGAATATGCAAAAAAACTTCCAAAAAAACATCTTCCAAATTTTATGGTTAAATTGTTTAGCTACTTAGACTCGAGTGCAAAAACAATGATTCCAGACCTTGAGATCACAATGCAAACTGACACAAGTTATGCTGAAGAATTATTGGGATTAAAATTTAATCCTGCAAAAGGATGTATATCTGAAACTGCTAAATCTGTTGTAAGATTAGGGTTAGTTTAAAACTAATTCAGCTATTTCGTTTGACTCAAAGATATTTTTTTCTAGGTTTTCATTTGCAGTCCTAATCATAGCTTTTGCAACAGTTGCTGAATGAATAGGTTTCATTTTCTTTAGAGGGCCTAAAAATAGTGGAGACAATAATTTAAATATAAAAATTCCTATTTTCTCGCCTATTCTCTTTTCTTTTCGATCGCCCAATAAGAAAGAGGGTCTCATAATTCCAAGCTTTGGAAAACTAATTCTTTTTAATTCTTCTTCTACTTCTCCCTTGAATTTTAAATAATCTCCTGAACTTTTTGGATCTGCATAACCAGATGAGACAAAAACAAATGAATTTACTGAGTTTAATTTAGCAATTTGAGCAATTTCTTTAGGCATATCAAGTTCTACTCTTCGATATTCATTTTTATCAGGTGAATTTTGCTTTGTTGTACCAATACAAAAGAAGCAGTCATCTCCCTTGATATCCTCTTTGTGATTTTGTAAATTATTAAAATTAGTCTTAATAACCTCTACTTTTGGATCACTAATTTCAGGATCTTTACGTATAAATAACTTTATTTTAGAATATTTATTATCGTTAATTAATTGATTAAGTAGGTGGCCTCCCACCAAACCGGATGAGCCAAATAATAATGCTGTTTTCATTATTGCTTTTTTATTTTAAATATCATCTTTTAATTAATTATAAGGTCTAATTTGCTTGTAACTAGATTGTGAAAAAAGGTAAATACATTAAAACTTTTAAACTGTTGATTCCTTATTTGTGGCCTAAAAAAAGAAAAGATTTAAGGATACGAGTTAGTTTTGCGGTTGTTTCATTAGTTTTAGCAAAAATAGCAAGTGTTAGTACTCCTTTAGTATTGGGTAGTGCGGTAAACTCTCTGACAGAATTAAGTTCAGGCATTAATCTATTTATGCTAGTACCAATTGCTTTAGTAGTTGGCTATGGTGTCACAAGAGTAATTGCTTTTACATTTGTTGAAATTAGAGACGCCTTATTTTCAAAAGTTTCCCAGCATTCTATTAGACAAATATCTTTGACAATGTTCAAACATCTTCACAATCTATCCTTACAATTTCATTTAAATAGACAAACAGGTGCACTAGCAAAATATATCGACAGGGGAACTAAAGGAATAGATTTTCTCCTAAGATATGTCTTGTTTAATATTGCCCCTACTTTCTTTGAAGTGTTCTTGGTTTCTGGAATTTTGTTTTATCTATATGGCCCATGGTATGCTGTAGTAACGCTTGTAACTATTGGCCTTTATTCTTTCTTAACTTTTAAGATTACTGAATGGAGAAATGTATTTAGAAAAAGAATGAACCAAGCTGATAACGATGTAAGCACTAAAATGATTGATAGTTTATTGAACTTTGAGACAGTTAAATATTTTAATAATGAGAACTTTGAGGCAAATAGACTTGATCAATCATTAGAAGAATATGAGTTAGCAGCAAATCAAAGTAGACATTCTCTTTCACTGTTAAACATAGCTCAAACATTTATCATAATGGTGGGTATTACTATTATGTTGGTGATGTCAGTTTATGGGATCAAAAGTGGAGAAATTGATATTGGTGGTTTTGTTGTAATTAATGCGTACATGCTCCAATTATATCAGCCATTGAATTGGTTGGGTTCTGTTTATAGAGAAATCAGGCAAGCATTGACTGATATGGAAAACATGTTTAGCTTATTGGAAGTTGCCCCAACAACAAATAATGATCTAAATGATATACCCCAAAGTAACGATGCAGAAATTAGATTTGAAAACATTAGTTTTGATTACGA
>JAOHJV010000035.1 GCA_028100865.1 Candidatus Pelagibacter sp.
CAGGTTTTGTAGGTATATTTTTATTTATACCTCTTACAATTTCACCTTTTGGATCATACATGGGTAATTCACAAAGTTCAGCTTTGTGAATTTTCTCATCAGTACACTCAACATCAACTACTACCCCAGGACCAATGTCAGATTTGTCTAATAATGCTATTCCAACGCCGCAAACTTGATAAGGAGACCATGTGCTAGAAGTTATTTTTCCAACATACTGATTGTTTATCTTTATGGACCTTCCTTTTTTTGCTATTCCATCAACAACTCTAATACCCCAGCTTCGACATTCTTTATCTGCATTTATCAAAGCTTTTTTACCTATAAAGTCATCTTTTTCTAAATCAACAAAACGACCAAGACCAACAGAAAAAGGGTTTGTATCATTTGTAAAATCTTGACCTGCAGATAACAGTCCAGCTTCTATTCTTCTACCTCTAAATGATGGTGTAGCAGTAATAATCATGCCCATCTTAGTTCCTTCATTAAGAATTAAATCACCTATTTTTTCAATATCATTTTCTGGACGAAAATAAATTTCCCATCCAAGTTCATTTGTAAATCCTGTACGACTAATTAAAACTTTTTGACCTAACATTGTAACTTCAGTCCAATCAAAATAATTCCATGTGTATGCGATAGACTCTTCTATTATATGATCAAGAAGTTCCATTGATTTTGGTCCTTGAATTTGACTAACAAAAACATTTGGTTCATTAATTTCAACATTTAGTCCTTCTGAATTAGCTTTGTACCATGAAAACATGTCTCCATCTGCTTGTGCGAACCAATAACAATTATCATCAATTCTTAAAAGTAATCCATCAGTTATTATTCCTCCGTCGTGGTAGCAGGCAAACTGATAGGAGCATCTTCCTTTTTTAACTTTTGAAATATCTCTTGGAAAAATTTTCTGTAATAATTTAAGCGCATCTGGACCTGAAATTTCATAAGGGTGTTCTCCTGTATGTCTAAGGATAATTTCTTGTTTTGTTTTCCAGTATTGCTCATCCGGTGAAGCATTTGACAATTTTTCAGTTGTCAATCTTCCCGCGTAATGCGAATACTCTGGGTCAAAAGGTAGCTCCTGATAAGTTAAAGGATGAATGCTCATAGTTCGAGCTAGTTCTACAGGTCTATTACCTTTTTCTGTTTGAGGTTTGATAGAAAACCTTACGTTTTGTAAAGATTTATGCATGAATATTTTTATTAAATTAAAACTAAATTTTAATCCAGAAAATATCGTCACACTGAAACCTAAATAGAATTACAATCTATGATTGCATACTACATTGTTATTGTTCTAAATTAAGTAAGATGTTAGCTTTCTGGAAAATTAACTAAGAGGAATTAATAATGAATAATGTATTTAAATTGATATCAGTTTCACTGTTATCATTAATGATATCGTTTTCATTTGCAAATGCATCAAGTGGGACTTTTAAAATGATCTTGGATTTGGAAAAGATACAAACTTAGACGCAATTACTAAAGGTAGATTGTTTCAAGTGGTAATAATGACTCAAAACCGTTTAGTAAGAAAAGATCTAAAAGGTAAAGTTTCTGAAGAACTAGCTACAAAATGGTCAGCTAATGCAGATGCAACTGAGTGGATTTTTAACCTTCGTAAAGGAGTTAAATTCCATGATGGATCAGATTTTGACGCTGAAGATGTAAAATATTCTTTAATGAGAGTTAAAGATCCAGAAATTGGCTCACCTGCAAAAAAAAGCTTAAGTGTTGTAACTGATATTGAGGTAATTGACTCTCATACAGTAAAAATGAAATTAAGCACTTCTTTTGCGGATTTTCCTCTTAATTTAACTGATTACAGATTAAGAATGATACCTTCAGGATCTGGAGATACTATTGGGCAAACTGGAATTGGAACAGGACCTTTTATAGTTGAAAAATTTGACGCTGAAGGAACTACAATTTTAAAAGCTAACCCTAATTATTGGGAAGGTGCACCTGGACTTGCCGAAGTTCATGTAATTGCAATACCTGATGGAGAAGCAAGAGTACAAGCTCTTTTAACTGGTCAGATTGATATGAACAGATACGTTCAGTTTAGTCAGAAAAAGATCTTTGACGGTAATTCTAAATTTAAAACTGCAGTAATACCAACTGGTAACTGGAGAGGTATGGTTATGAATACAGAGCGTGCCCCTTTTAACGATCCAAAGGTTAGAAAAGCTGTACGTTTAGCTGTAGATAGACAAGAGCTTGTAGATACTGTTATGGGTGGAGAAGCAATTGTTTCATGCGATACACCTGTATCGCCTGCAGATCAATATAGACTGAAAATGAAATGTCCTCAGAATATCAAAAAAGCTAAGAAACTTTTAGCAGAAGCCGGATATGCTGATGGAATTGATATGGTAATTCATGTTTCAACTAAAGAACCAACATGGCCTACAATTGCTGAGGTAATTCAGCAACAAGTAGCTAAAGCTGGGATTAAAGTTGAAATTAAAATGACTCCATCAAAAAGTTACTGGAAAGAAACTTGGATGAAAAAAGATGTTGCAATGACGCGTTGGAACGAAAGATCTGCGGATAGTGTACTTCATGAAGTTTATCACAGTAGTGCGAAATGGAATGAATCTTATTATAAAAGTTCTGACTTTGATAAAAATCTAGCAAGTGCTAGAGCTGAGTTAAACTTTAATAAAAGAAGATCAGCCTACAGAAAACTTTATGGGAAGAATCTGGTACTATGATTCCTTACCATGTTTCTAAATTAGTTGTTACTAATTCTAGAGTAAAAAACCTTGATGAAGTTGAGGTTTTTTCAGTTCAGTGGCATAAAGTTAAAGTAGATTAATATAAAATAATATTTTACAGGCCTTTAAATAGGCCTGTAAAATTTACTTCATTTATCAATAATTAATTTTTTATTTGGGTGTATTAGCTGAAATATGTTTTTTTTAATTTTTAAAAGATTTGTATTAGGTTTAATTACATTATTTATTGTATCTTTAATTACTTTCATTGGTGTTGAAATACTACCAGGTGATGCTTGTACTTCTTATCTAGAAAGAGAAGCTTTTGGTGAAGCTTTAGCTGCATGTATAAAAAGATTAGGATTAGATGTCCCCGCTCATGAACGATATTTATCTTGGGCATTTAATGTCATTCAAGGTGATTTTGGTTACTCATTAAGTGGACAAATGCAAATTAATGAAGTTTTAGGACCGAGGGTAAAAAACTCATTGGTTCTCGCTTCTGCAGCAATAATTATTGGTATTCCATTAGCTTTAATATTAGGAATAATCACAGCTCTTTGGAGAGATAGAATGCCAGATATTATCATTTCAACGGTTGCGATATTTTCAATGACTATTCCAGAATTTATAAGTGCTACTTTACTGATCTTAATAGTAGCAATATGGTTAGAGTGGTTACCTGGCATAGTAATTGTACCAACAGATGTCACTTTTTTTGAATTACTTCCTAACATCATTTTACCAGTGATAGCAATTGCAATGATAATGACTGCTCATATGGCTCGAATGGTTCGCTCAAGTGTTATTCAAGTAATGGCAAGTGATTATATTCAAATGGCAATATTAAAAGGAGTGCCTTATTGGAAAATGGTTTTCAAACATGTATTACCAAACGCATTATTGCCAGCAATTAATGTTGTTGCTTTAACTATTGCCTGGTTATTAGGTGGGGTAGTTGTAACTGAAGTAGTGTTTAATTACCCAGGACTAG
>JAOHJV010000036.1 GCA_028100865.1 Candidatus Pelagibacter sp.
GAGTTGGATAGAATTAGTAAAATTGTAAAAACAATAAATTCACTTGAGGATGAATTTAAAAAACTTAATGATTTAGATTTTCCAAAAAAAACACAAGAATATAAGGAACAAATTAAACAAGGAAAAACCTTGGACGAACTTTTGCCAGAAGCATTTGCACTGGTAAGAGAGGCCTCAAAAAGAACTCGAAATGAAAGACACTTTGATGTTCAAATAATTGGGGGAGTTGTTCTTCATGAAGGTAAAATTGCTGAAATGAGAACTGGAGAAGGAAAAACTCTCACAATTTCTCTTGCTGCATACTTAAATGCTCTAACTGAAAAAGGTGTACACATTGTAACTGTTAACGATTACTTAGCAAAAAGAGATTCTATTGAGATGGGGCAAATCTATAACTTTTTAGGTTTATCATCTGGTTACATTAATAACGACCAAGATGATAATGAAAGAAAGAGAAATTATAAATGTGACATAACATATGCAACAAATAGTGAGCTTGGATTTGATTACCTAAGAGATAATATGAAATTCTCAGAAAATGAAATGGTTCAAAGAGAGCACTCATTTTCTATAGTAGACGAAATAGACTCTTGTCTTATTGATGAAGCTAGAACTCCACTAGTCATATCAGGCTCTGCTGAAGATAAAACTGCTCAGTATCTTGCTGTTGATAAACTTGTAAGACAGTTGAGCAATAAAGATTATGAGATAGATGAAAAAGAAAAAAGTATTCTTTTAACTAATGATGGAATAAATAATGTAGAAAGAATTTTTTCTAATGCTGGAATTCTAAAAAATAATAATTTTTATGATCCAGAAAATTTACATCTAGTTCATCATGTCAATCAAGCTCTTCGTGCTAATCATTTATTTGAAAAAGGTAAAGATTATATTGTTAGAGATGAAAGCTTAAAAATTATAGACGAACTAACAGGTAGAATACTTGAAGGTAGAAGATTTGGAGATGGTTTACATCAAGCATTAGAAGCAAAAGAGCGAATAAATATTCAAGCAGAAAATCAAACCTTGGCTTCAATAACATATCAAAATTATTTTAAACTATATAAAAAAATATCTGGATGTACTGGAACTGCTGCAACTGAGGCTGAAGAATTTTTTGAAATTTATAATTTAACTGTTGTGATTATTCCAACCAATAATGAAATGATTAGAAAAGATTATAATGATCAAATATTTAGAACAGAAAATGAAAAAAATGATGCGATTATTGAAAAAATTGTTGAGCGTCATGATGCAGGCCAACCAATTTTAATTTTCACATCTAGCATTAACAAATCAGAAATTTATTCAACCTTGCTAAAGAAAAAAAACATTAAACACGTTGTGCTAAATGCCAAAAATCATGAAAATGAAGCAGATATAATAGCTAATGCAGGTAAAGAAAAATCTGTAATTATCACAACAAGCATTTCTGGTAGAGGTGTGGATATTCAACTTGGTGGTAAAAAAGGATCTATTGAAGAAGACCAACTTAAAACAGATAAAAACAAAATAAAAACTTTGGGCGGGCTATTTGTTGTAGGAACTGAAAGAATGGAATCGAGAAGAGTTGATAATCAAGCAAGAGGTAGATCTGGAAGACAAGGCGATGAAGGTAGCTCAATCTTTTATGTAAGTCTTGAAGATGATTTAATGAGAATTTTTGGTTCAGAGTCGATGAATAAAATGTTAGAAAAATTAGGACTTAAAGACGGAGAAAGTATTGATCACCCATGGATCAATAAAGCATTAGAAAGAGCGCAGCAAAAAGTTGAGGCAAGGAACTTTGATATTAGAAAAACCTTAATAAAATTTGATAATGTTTTGAATGATCAAAGACATGTCGTGTTTTCTCAACGAAAAAACGCAATGAATAGTCAAAGCATATTTGACTACTCTGATGAATTTTTAAAGGAAATAATTGACGATATCATCAAATTAAAAATTCAAAGTTTATCAAATCCTAAAAGTAATGAGTTTAGTAATCGTCTAAGACAGATTGTTGGTAAAAGTTTTGATGAGTCTGAATTAAAAGCATTAATCTCTGCAAAAGATGGTGAGTTAAAAGAAAAAATTATAAATAAATTTTCAGAGTCTAGAGAGGAAAGGATAAAAATTTTAGGTGAAGATCACGCAAAAGAAATTGAAAAAAGAATTTTCTTGCAATCAATAGATCTTAACTGGAAATCTCATATTCAATACCTTGAACAACTTAGACAAGTAATTGGGCTTCGATCGTATGGGCAACGAGATCCTTTAGTTGAGTATAAAAAAGAAGCTTTTGATTTATTTTCTAATCTTCTTGAAAAATTAAAATTAGATTTTGTAACTATTCTAATGAATTTAAAAGTTGTTACAGAACAACAAGAAGAAAACAAAAAATCAATGGTAGATCAAATTAAAAGTGGGAAAAAAATTGGCAGAAACGAGCCCTGTTCATGTGGGTCTGGTAAAAAATTTAAACATTGCTGTGGTGCTTTATAAATTTTAAAACAAACTAAAAGCAATAAGCAGTAAGACTAATCCAGCAATTGTTGATCCAATTAAAACTTTTTTTGATTTAAATATTTTATCAAAACTATTATTTCTAATCGTCAGTGTGCTTAAATCTTCAGAGTTACTAATAAATCCTTGATTTCTTCCAATTTTTAAAAATTTATTTTTTCTTTCGTTCATTATTTCTTCAGAGGATAAATCTTTAAAATAATCTAAATTTTTTGATATAGAGTCTTTTAAACTTTCTAGCATTTGATCCTTGTCTCTATGAGCACCTCCAAGTGGTTCAGGAATTATCTCATCAATAACTTTTAATTCTAATAAATCTTTTGCTGATAACTTCATTGCTTTTGCGGCATCAAGCATTTTTTTTGGGTCTCTCCACAAGATAGTTGCACAGCCCTCTGGTGAAATTACAGAATAAATTGCATTTTCTAACATAATCACTTTATTTGATGATGCTAATGCTATTGCACCTCCAGAACCTCCTTCTCCGATAATAATTGCTAGAGTTGGAACACTAAGTTCCATACAGCACTCAATTGATTTAGCAATAGCCTCTGCCTGACCTCTTTCTTCAGCTCCAACACCTGGATAAGCTCCTGGTGTATCAATAAATGATATTATTGGGATATTAAATTTATTTGCTAAATTCATTAATCGAATTGTTTTACGATACCCCTCAGGTCTCATCATTCCAAAATTTCTTTCAATTCTAGTTTCTAAATTTTCACCTTTTTCCTGGCCAATTACTAAAACTGATGCGCCATTAAATTTTGCAAATCCTGTTAAAACAGATTTATCCTCCCCATAGAAACGGTCTCCGGACAGGGAAATAAAATCATCAAACAAATTATCAATAAAAAACTTAGATTTCGGTCTATCCTCATGACGAGCAACCATCGTGGTTTGCCAAGGATCAAGATTTGAATAGATATCTTTTAATTTCTCATCAAGCTCAGCTTGTGTGCTAGATATTTTTTGAGTATCTACCTCTGAAAGACCATCCTG
>JAOHJV010000037.1 GCA_028100865.1 Candidatus Pelagibacter sp.
TATGCGGATATTAAAAAGTTAGCTTCAAATAAATCGCTTAAAGACTCATCAATTTAATTAAAAAACTCGATCTATAACTCGATAATAAATAGATAAATCAAATAGCCATTTTCAAAGCAAATAGACTCATGGTTCAGGATTTGTTAGTCTTAGATTGTGAGTGATATTTTTCCAAAAGGTTCGGCATGGATGAACGGTGAATTCATTCAACTTTCTGAAGCAAAAATTCCTATTTTAGATTGGGGGTTTTTAAGATCAGATGCAACATATGACGTTGTCCATGTTTGGAAGGGTAGTTTTTTTCAGTTAGATAAACATATTGATCGTTTCTTTAAATCAACAGAAAAACTTAGAATGCCATGCAGACTTAGTCGTGAAGAAATAAAAAGAATATTAGCAGGCTGTGTTAAAAAAGCTGATCTCGAAGACTCTTATGTTGAAATGATACAAACAAGAGGAATGTCTCCAAATTTTGTTAGAGATCCTCGTAAAGCAACACCACGGTTTATGGCTTTTGCAGTACCCTTTGGCTGGATACTTAGGCCAGAAAATTTTGAAAAAGGATTAGATGTATATTTGACTGATATAACAAGAATTCCTCCAAGTTCAGTTGACCCAACTATTAAAAATTATCATTGGATGGATTTAGTTACGGGTATGCTTGATGCGTACGACAGAGGACATCATACTGCTATATTAGTAGATGAAAATAACAATGTATCTGAGGGACCTGGCTTTAATATTTTTTCTGTTGATGAAAATGGAATTAATACACCAGACCATGGAGTATTAGAAGGTATCACAAGACAAACCGTTATTGATTTAGCTAAAGAACTGAATATCAAAGTTAATAAAAAACCCATAACAATTAAAATGCTAAAATCATCTGAAGAGTTATTTGCAACTTCTACAGCAGGAGGTGTAATGCCAATAACAAAAATTAGTGGAAAAAATATTAATAAAGGAACTGTGGGAGATATCACAAGAAAAATTCATAAACTCTATTGGGACAAACATTCTGATCCTGATTGGAGTACATCTATAAATGATATATTTTTATAAAAAATGAAAAAACTTTTAGAGATCGTGGTTCTGGGTTTTTTTTTAATAACTTCATCTCAGGCGGATGATAATGTTGAAATTTACTTGCTAAACCAATTAGATGACCCAAGAGGTTTTTGTATTGATGTAAAAGGTCATAAATTAAAAGCGCAAATTAATAAAGGACTTCAGGCTCACACCTGTTATTCTTACCAAGGAGAAATCTCTCCAGATCAGGGTTTTAATTCTCTTAAACTAACTAAAAACCAATTTATCTTACCATTTTTTAACGTTTGTATGGAAGCCTCATCACTTAAAACATCAACAAATTTAAAATTAGAAAAATGTGATCGTAACAAACTTCAAAATTTTGAATGGTCTAATAAAAATGAGATCCGTTTGATTAGTAATAGAAAATTATGTCTTACTGTTGGTCAAGAACAATCCAAGAAAGGTGGGGGCGGAAATCCAATACATCTAATGAGAAAATTATCATTGGAACTATGTAATAAATCACTAAATTCCTATCAAGCTTGGAGTGTAAGAAAATTATGAAAAAACTTTTAGAGATCGTGGTTCTGGGTTTTTTTAGTACTAGCTTTTGAGACTATTGATTAATAATTAAAAATATGTATATAAATTTTTGTCAATGTCTAATCCTTTTATTTTAATAGCTAGAATACGTGTTAAAGAAGGTAAGGTTGAAGAATATCTTAAGATAGCAAAAGAAGCAGATGATGCCGTTAATGAGTCAGAACCAGATATGCTTATTCATACTTTTGATCAAGATCCAACTGATCCTTTAGAATTTACATGGAGTGAAGTCTACCGAAACAGTGAAGCTATGGTGCATCACCTTAATAATCCCCCTGTTCAAGCTTATGTTGAAAAACATCAAGAGATTGCTGACAGATTTGAAATAGAAGTTTACGGGAATATTACAGAAGAGACTATTAAAGCAATTGAAGATACAAATGTACCCTTCAAGCATTTTAAAACTACTGAAGTAGGATATGTTAGAGAAAAAATTTTTAATGAATGAAAAAACTTTTAGGGATCGTGGTTCTTGGTTTGGTAGGGTTAGTTATAAAAAAAAGAACTAACGATATTTATCTATGAGCTACTCTATTCATTCAGATGTAAGTGCTTTGCCAATTGGTACAAAGAGATTTGATAAAGGACCCTATTTTAATTTTTATCATAAAGAAAATAATAAATATGGTGTATATGCAGAAAGATTTTACCCAATCTCCCTAAATAACAATTTAGAAGATATGTATTGGCATCTTAGAACAAAAGCAGTGCTCTATGACGTGCCTGAAAAACCAATACAAATAGAAGGACCAGATGCAGCTAAATTTTTAGATAAAGTTTTTAGTAGAACTATCTCCTCAATGAAAGTGAATAGGGGAAGGTATGCAATAGCTTGTAATAATGATGGTGGTATATTCATAGACGGGGTATTTTTTAGATTAGCAGAAAATAAATTTTGGTATGTTCAACCAGATGGTGCTTTAGAAACATGGTTAATGGCCCATAAAAATGATTTTAATGTAAAATTTAGCGATCCAAATTCTAGAGTTATTCAAATTCAAGGCCCAAGTTCCTATAATATTTTAAATGCACTTACTAATGGTGCAGTTAATGAAAGTTTTACATATTATCATTCTGGATATTTCAAAATAGCTGATCAAAATGTTTACATATCAAGAACAGGTTGGACTGGTGAAATTGGATATGAGATTTATACTTACGACCCTGATACTGATTATAAAAAATTATGGAATACTTTACTTGAGATTGGAGAACCACTTGGTTTAAAAGTGGATGGTATTCAATCAATGGAAGTCAGAAGGATTGAAGCAGGTATCTTGGACAATAAAACAGATTTTGATATGAGTGTTAATCCTTATGAGGCAGGATTGGGTGCATTAGTTGATTTGAATAAACCAGATTTTATTGGAAAAAATGCTTTAGTCACTTTAAGTAAGAAGCCAGGAAAAAAACTATATGGTATAATTACAGATAAATCTCTTATATACAAAGCTAAGGTTTTTACATCGAATGGGGATTGTGTTGGATATCTTCCACTCTCTACATGGTCACCTACTTTACAAAAATTCATAGGCTATGTTCGTTTTAACCATGCTGATGAATGGAAGAATTTTTCAATTAAAGTGGAGACTGATCAAAATAAATTGATAGATTGTGAAATTACTGACCTACCATTTTATGATAAAGAAAAAAAAATTCCTAGGGGTATCGATAAAACGATACCACAAATAAAAAACTACAACCAAGACTAAAAAATTCTAATAAATAGCCACGCCTCAGGCTTTTTGAATACTGTTATAGGATTTTATAGGATAACTTGTATCA
>JAOHJV010000038.1 GCA_028100865.1 Candidatus Pelagibacter sp.
AGCTGTTAACAAACACAGGTGTATCACCTGATAAATTTTGGTTAGGATTTGAGAAAACTGTTAACGAACTTGAGCCTAAAAATAGAGAATTAATCAACTTTAGAGAAATTTTACAAAAAAAAATTGATGAGTGGCATATTAAAAACAAAGGCAATGAAATTAAATTAGATGATTATAAAAAATTTTTACATGATATTGGATACTTAAAGGAAGAAGAAGCAGATTTTTCGATAGAAACAAAGAATGTAGATGATGAAATAACAAATATAGCTGGGCCTCAACTAGTCGTACCCATTATGAATGCGCGTTATGCTCTCAATGCAGCAAATGCAAGATGGATGAGTTTATATGATAGTTTATATGGAACTGATGTCATAGAGCAATCTGAAGACAGTGTATCTGAAAGGTATGATCCATTAAGAGGAGAGATGGTCATTAAATATTCAAGAGATTTTTTAGATAAGCATTTTCCACTTAAAAATCTTAGTTGGCATAAAATTACAAGTATTGCTGTTAAAGAAGGTAATTTAAAGATTTTAAAAGGAGCAGATATATTTGATTTAGCTGAAGAAGAAAAATTTATTGGTCATAGAGGGGAAGCTGATAACCCTTCAGCAATTATATTAAAAAATAATAACTTACATATTGAAATTTTAAGAGATTCTAGAGCTTTTAGTGCTCAACAAGATCATGCAGGGATCAGTGACATAATTTTAGAAGCTGCTGTATCAACAATTTGTGATAACGAAGATAGTGTTGCAGCGGTGGATGCTGAAGATAAAGTTATTTGTTATAGAAACTGGCTTGGTTTGATGAAAGGTAATCTTAAAACACAGTTTGAAAAAGATGGAAAATTATTTGAAAGAAAATTAAATCCAAATAGAAGTTATATTTCAAAAGATGGTAAAGGACTTAAGTTGCATGGAAGAAGTTTATTATTAGTTAGAAACGTAGGTCATTTAATGACAAATCCTTCAATAATTTTAAGTAATGGTAACGAAGTACCTGAAGGTATTATGGATGCATTCATAACAGTAACTGCGGCAATTCATGATTTAAAAAATAAAACAAATTCTAGAACAGGATCAATCTACATAGTGAAACCAAAAATGCATGGGCCAGATGAGACTAAATTTACAGATTTAATTTTTTCTAAAGTTGAGGAAGTATTGGGTTTAAAAAAATATACCTGCAAAATAGGAATTATGGATGAAGAGAGAAGAACATCGTCAAATTTAAAAGAATGCATTAGAACTTTAAAAAATAGAGTTTTCTTTATTAACACTGGATTTTTAGACAGAACGGGTGATGAAATGCACACTTCAATGGAAGCTGGACCCATGATCAAGAAAGGAGATATGAAATCTTCTAAATGGATTTTAGCATATGAAAATAACAACGTTGATGTTGGATTAAAATGTGGTTTATCAGGAAAAGCTCAAATCGGAAAAGGAATGTGGGCAATGCCAGATAAAATGAAAGATATGATGGAGCAAAAGACTGGACATTTAAAAGCAGGAGCTAATTGTGCGTGGGTTCCTTCTCCAACAGCGGCTGCTTTGCATTCATTGCACTATCATGAAATAAATATCTTTGATGAACAAAAAAATATTTCGAAAAGAGAAAAGGCAAAACTAGATGATCTTTTAACAATTCCTGTTGCAAATAGACCAAATTGGTCTGTAGAGGACATTAATAATGAGATATCAAATTCAGCACAAACATTACTTGGTTATGTAGTTAGATGGATTGATCAAGGTGTAGGATGTTCTAAAGTTCCAGATATTAATAATATTGGACTTATGGAAGATAGAGCAACACTTAGAATCTCCTCACAACATATTGCTAATTGGATACACCACGGAATTACAACTAAAATTCAAGTTATGGAAATAATGAAAGAAATGGCAAAAATAGTAGATGATCAAAATAAAGCTGACCCGAAATACATAAAAATGAGTGATGATTTTGATCGATCTTTAGCTTTTAAAACAGCATGTGATTTAATTTTTAAAGGCAAAGAACAACCCTCAGGATACACAGAACCATTGTTGCATCAAAATAGATTAAAAAAAAAACTTAATCTGAATTAGAATTTAAATTAGCTCTATTTTTAAAAGCTGAAAATAAAGTTCCATCATCTAAATTTTCAATTTCACCACCAACCGGGAGTCCTTGTGCTAATTTAGTAACTTTAGTATTGGTATTTTTTAAACTATCCTGAATATAATATGCAGTAGTTTGTCCCTCAACAGTTGCACTTGTAGCGAGTATAACTTCTTCGATACCCTCTCTATTTACTCTCTCAACTAGAGAATCAATTAAAAGATCTTCTTTTCTCTGACCTACAGAAGAAATTGTTCCTCCTAAAATATGAAAGTATCCTTGAAAAATATTTGAGTTTTCAATTGACCACTGATCAGCAATATCTTCAACAACACAAATTTTTGTATATTTTTCTTTCAAACTTTCACAATTAACACACCCATTTAAATTAGATTTTAATGAACCACATGAATTACATCTTGTCACATTTTTGTAAACTTGAGCTAATGTACTAGCCATCGGTTTTACTAACTCATCACGGTTATTAATAAGTTTAAGAACTATTCTTTTTGCTGACTTAGGTCCTAGACCTGGAAGTTTTGAGATTAATTTTATTAATTCCTCAATCTCACTAATATTTTGCATTGATTATAATGGCCATTTAAAACCAGGTATTCCAAAACCACCTGTGGCTTTTGAAATCTCTTCAGTGGTCTTTGTTTTTAATTGTGATTTTGCACTATTGTGAGCTGCAACAATTAAATCCTCAATAATTGTTTTATCTTCTTTAATAATCTCATCAGATAGTTCAATTTTTTGCATTTCACCTTCCCCATCAAGAGTAATTTTTACTGAATTGGAGCCAGAAACTCCTTCAGCTTTTATCTCCTTAATTTTTTCTTGGCTTTCTTTCATTTTAGCCTC
>JAOHJV010000039.1 GCA_028100865.1 Candidatus Pelagibacter sp.
TGAATAAATTTAATCTTACAGATTTTCTGATCATTAAAAATTGGCTTCTATATGCAAAAATAATAGATGATGATTCGTACAAAAAAATTATTAAATTTGATATAAATGACAAAAATTTTGATCAATTTCAAAAAGAACAAATTAAACTAAGAAAAAAGCACTAAATTACAGAGAATGTCACACGAAATTGGTAAAAAACTAATAAAACAAAAGCAATACAAAAAAGCTTTTTATATATTTTCAAAATTACTGGAAAATAATTCTAGAGATTTAAAAGCTAATTTCCAAATGGGCAAAATTTATTATGAGCTAAATAATTTGAGCAAAAGTCTTTTTTTTTTTGAAAAATGCAACAAAATACAGCCCAATACACCCAATATACTTTTTAATTTAGCATTAATTTTTCAAAGTACTGGACAAGTTAAAGAAGCTAAAGAACAATACCTAAACTTAATTTCAATAAACTCTAACGATATAAAGTCTTACTATGGTTTATCTATTTTAGATATTGGGTATATAGAAACCAGACTTTATAATAATTTAAAAAAAATAATAAAAGAAAATAAAATATCTCTTTTTGAAAAAAGTCTAATTAATTTCATATTTTCTAAATATGAAAAAAAGAAAAATGAAATAAGTAGCGAAATTAATTATTTAAAATTATCTCATCAAAATTGTTATGATAGTAACATAGCCTATAATGAACAATCTGACTTTTACTATAAAAAAATAATTTCAAAAAATTTTAATCAAATTATATTTGAAGAAAAATTTGAAATAATACCTGAATTTAATAATTCCAATCACATTTTTATAGTAGGGCTTCCTAGATCAGGTTCCAGTTTAGTTGAAACTATTATTGCTCACAACAAACCAAACATAACTCCTGTGGGAGAATTTCATGGAATCAACACGTCAATATTAGACCAAATAGGAAAAACAATTTATTCTAAGGACTTTAATTATAAAAATTTTAAATTATTGATTAATCAAAAAGAATTCCAAGAAAATCTTATAGAAAAATATGATAATTTTGAAAATAAAATTTATTTAGACAAATCTTTGGAGAATTTTTTTAATATTGAAATTATATTAAAATTCTTCCCTAATGCTAAGTTTATACACACCTATAGAAATACAAATGATGCAATAATAGGGATATATCAAACAATGTTACCAGAATTATCTTGGGGCCATAAGATTCAAGATATTGTTGATTATATAGATATATATAGAAAAACCATTGATTATTTTAAAAAAAAATATCCTAAAAAAATAATAGATGTAGAATTAAGTAAACTTTCAAACCACAAAGAAAAAGAAACAAAAAGAATTTTAGAATTTTGTAATATTGAATTTCATAATAATTATCTTGATTTTGATAAAAACAATAAACTTTTCAATAAAACAAATAGTTTTTTACAAGTAAAAAGAAAGATAACAAAATACGAAGATACAAAATATCAACCATATTATTATCTTTTAAATAAAGACATAAACTAAAAATTCCAATATAACCAAACTATATTTTATAATAATGAAAATAAGTGATTTGCCAAAAAAAATACCTGTCTTCCCTTTAAGTAATTTTATTATATTCCCTAAAACGACAGTCCCATTAAATATTTTTGAACCAAGATATGTAGATATGATTAATGATAGCATGAAGTCAAACAAGCTTATCGGAATGATACAACCCAAAAAAAAAATTAATGACTCTGCTCCTCCTATTTTACATATGGTCGGTTGCCTTGGAAAAATAACAAGTTTTAAAGAAACTGAAAATGGGACCTATTTGATAGAACTTAAAGGTTTAATTAGATTTAAAGTTATCAAAGAGATAGAAACTGAAAAAAAATACAGAGAATATGAAGTTGATTTTAATAATTTTGATCAAGATCTTGAGGGGGGAAAAGAACAAATTAAATTTTCTGACCTAGAGTTAATTTTTAAAGATCTTAAATCATTATTTGAAAAAAGAGGTTTTATAATAAATTGGAAAGAGCTTGAAAAACAAAGTTTAGATGAAATTATAAATGCTCTAGCGATGGCATCTCCATTTTCTCTTGAAGAAAAACAAGTATTATTAGAAGCAGAAAACCTTAATACCAGAAAAAAAAAAATTGCAGAAATTTTAAGTACTTATACTTATGATGTTTTCAACAATACGACCCTACAATAATCAAAACAAAATACCTCTATCAGCAATTTCAGTAAACATTTTATTAATTCGAGGATACTTACTAATTTGCTTAAGAGATTTAATTAAAAAATTAGATTTCATTTTTCTTTCAATATTAAAAAATTCATGAATCATATCTATTCCATTAGAAAAAATAAAATTTTTATGCTTTATTTTATTTTGAAATTCTAAATTTACTGAACTGTCCAGCGATAAACCAACATCAATCCTTTTTTTGATAATGTCCAAAAGAACTTTAATATCTCTAATAGTCATATTAAAACCTTGACCTGCTAGGGGGTGAATTTTATGTAACAAATCTCCAAATCCTAATATATTTTTATGGTAGTAAGATCTTAAGTTTAATGAATTTAATTCAAAGCTTTTTATTTTTTTAATATTTTTAATTTTATACTTAAAATTTTTATCTTTTATTAATTGTTCTACATTTTCATTTTTTTTGTTATTAGAACTATGAATAGAATATACAACAGAAGTTTCTCGATTAGAAATTGGCAAAAAAGCTAAAGGTCCTTTTTTTGTAAAAATTTGAAAAGCTGTATCATTTAGAATTTGATCATGTTTAATAATAGTTGTATATGCATAACTATTATATTTTTTAATTATTTTTTTACTAAAATATCGATTAG
>JAOHJV010000004.1 GCA_028100865.1 Candidatus Pelagibacter sp.
TAAAGATTGAACAAAATCAGTATCTGTTTTTAATTCATTTCCATTTGAATCTTTTTTACCCATTAAACCTTTGCAACTTGGAAAAACATAAAATGCACCATCAGGATTTAAACATTCAATTCCATCAATTTCATTTAATGCTTTAACAACAAAGTCTCTTCTCTCTTGAAAAGAAGTCGCTCTTTCTTTTATAAAATCTTGTGTTCCACTCAATGCCTCAACTGCAGCTGCTTGGCTAATTGAAGATGGATTAGTTGTTGACTGTGATTGAATTTTTGCAATTGCTTTAATGATATCTCTTGGACCAGCTGCATATCCTATTCTCCAACCAGTCATTGAATAAGCTTTACTTACACCATTCATAGTTAACACTCTCTCTTTTAAACTATCAATTTGAGCGATGGTGAAAAATTTAAAACCCTCATAAGTTACATGCTCATAAATATCATCACTTAAAATATAAACATGTGGATGTTTTTCTAAAATTTTTGCAATCTCTCTAATATCTTCTTCTGTATAACAAGCACCTGTTGGATTTGAGGGTGAATTTAATATAATCCATTTAGTTTTTGGAGTTATAGATTTTTCTAATTCAGCTGGATTGATTTTAAATCCTTGTTTTTCATTACACTCTAAAATAATTGGAGTTCCACCTGCTAACAAAACCATATCAGGATAAGAAACCCAATAAGGTGCTGGAACAATAACCTCATCTCCTTCATTAAGAGTTGCCATCATTGCATTATAGATTACATGCTTTCCTCCCGCTCCAACTGTAACTTGATCAGTTGTGTAATCTAAATTATTTTCTTTTTTAAATTTTTCTACGATTGCTTCTTTTAAAGCTGGTGTTCCATCAACTGCAGTATATTTAGTGTCTCCATCATTAATGGCTTTAATTGCAGCTTGTTTGATATTATCTGGTGTATCAAAATCAGGCTCTCCTGCACCAAGACCTATTACATCTTTACCAGCAGCCTTTAATTCTCTTGCTTTTTGAGTTACAGCAATCGTTGGTGATGGTTTAATCTTTTTTAAACTGTCTGATATTATGCTCATTGAAAAATAATTTTAATCTAATAGTTTTATAAATAATGCAGAACACTTATCAAGATCTAATTACAGCTGTGCAGAATAAAAATCCTGCAATAAGCCCTAAACTAGAGGGTGGAAAAAAGTTTCAGATGAAAACTGATTTTAAGCCCGCAGGTGATCAACCTGAGGCTATAAAACAGTTGGTAAATGGTGCTAACAAGGATCAACTTAGCCAAGTTTTACTTGGTGTAACTGGATCTGGAAAAACTTTTACAATGGCTCAAGTTATTGAAAAAACAAATAGACCAGCACTTATTCTTGCACCCAACAAAACATTAGCAGCTCAACTTTATGGAGAAATGAAATCTTTCTTTCCTGATAATGCTGTTGAATATTTCGTATCCTACTATGACTATTATACTCCTGAAGCGTACGTTCCACGATCAGATACTTATATTGAAAAAGAAGCATCAATTAATGAGCAAATTGATCGAATGCGTCACTCAGCAACAAGATCACTTCTAGAACGTGATGATGTTATTATTGTTTCAAGTGTTTCTTGTATCTATGGTTTAGGTTCTGTTGAAGCTTACAGTAAGATGACTTTAAGCCTAAAAACTAATTATGATTATAACAGAGAAGAATTAATTAAATCTTTAGTAGCACTTCAGTACAAGAGAAATGATCAAAATTTTTATCGAGGAACTTTTAGGGCACGTGGTGAATACCTTGAAATTTTTCCATCTCACTTAGAAGACCGTGCTTGGAGATTAAGTTTATTTGGAGATAAACTAGAAAAGATAGAAGAGTTTGATCCATTAACAGGAGACTTAGTTAGTGAACTTGATGTAATAAAAGTTTATGCAAATAGTCATTACATCACTCCAAAACCAACTATTGAGCAAGCAATAATTAAAATCAAAAGAGAATTGGAGGCAACATTAAAAAAATTTAAAGAACAAAATAAATTACTTGAAGCACAAAGATTAGAAGAAAGAACTAAATTTGATTTAGAAATGATTGAAGCAACTGGATCTTGTGCTGGTATTGAAAACTACTCTAGATTTTTATCAGGTAGAAAACCGGGAGAACCACCTCCTACCCTATTTGAATATTTTCCAGATAATACTTTAATTTTTGTTGATGAATGCCATGTAACAGTTCCTCAATTAAATGGGATGTACAAAGGTGATAGATCTAGAAAAAGTAATTTAGCAGAATATGGTTTTAGACTACCTTCTTGTATGGACAATAGACCTCTTAAATTTGAAGAATGGGACGCAATGAGAACTCAAACAGTTTTTGTGTCAGCTACACCTGGACCTTGGGAATTAAAACAAACAAAAAATAAATTTGTGGAGCAAATCATTAGACCAACTGGATTGATTGATCCACCAGTTGAGATTAGACCAGCTAAAAACCAAGTGGATGATTTAATGCACGAGTGTGTAAAAGTAATTAACAATAACTTTAGAGTATTAGTTACTACTTTAACAAAGAAGATGGCTGAAGATCTTACTGAATATCTTCATGAAAACGGTATTAAAGTTAGATATATGCACTCTGATATTGATACCTTAGAACGAATTGAGATCATGAGAGATCTAAGGCTTGGAGTATTTGATGTATTGGTTGGAATTAACTTGCTTAGAGAAGGACTTGATATTCCAGAATGTGCTTTGGTTGGAATTTTAGATGCTGATAAAGAAGGGTTTTTAAGATCTGAAACTTCTTTAGTTCAAACTATTGGAAGAGCTGCAAGAAATCTTGAAGGTAAAGTTATTCTTTATGCTGATAAAGAAACAAAAAGTATCAAAAATGCAATCAAAGAAACAGATAGACGGAGAACTATTCAAGTAGCTTACAATAAAAAACATAACATCACTGCAAAAAGTGTCCAAAAAGGAATTGGGGACGTTCTTGAGAGTGTGTATGAGAAAGATTATGTAAAAGTTGGAACCGATGAGAATATTGGTGGCAATCTTAAGAAACATCTAAAAGCCCTTAATAAAAGAATGAAAGAATCTGCAACTAACCTTGAATTTGAAGAAGCTGCTAAAATTAGAGATGAAATAAGAAAACTTGAAGCATCTGAACTAGAAATTACTTTAAATCCTAAGGTAAAAAAATATAGTTCAAAAAATAAAATGTATCCAAAAGGTAGATCAACAATGGGTCTTCCAGGTACAAGAGCACAAAAGGGTAAGAAAAAATGGAAGCATACAAAATAATTATTACTGGTGGAGCAACCAGAATTGGTGCTGCTATTGCAAGAAAATTATCTGGTCCAAAAAAAGAAATATTAATCCATTATAATAAATCTAAATCAAAAGCTAAAGCTTTAAAAAAAGAATTAGAGAAAAATGGTACTAAAATTTATTTGGTTAAGGGAGATTTAAGCAAAGAAACAGATGTAAATAAAATAGTTAAATTTGCAAAATCTAAATTGAAATATTTTGATTGCCTGATTAACAATGCATCCCTTTTTGAAAACGATAAATTGGATAACTTTACCACTGATAGCTGGGGAAGGCACTTAAGAACAAATTTAAGAACACCTGCTTTATTGTCTAAAGAGTTTTCTAAAAACATTAAAGGTAAAAATAACAATATTATAAACATTATAGATCAAAGAGTATTCAAACTTACTCCTTATTTCTTTTCTTATACAATAAGTAAAACTGGTCTTTATACTTTAACCAAAACAAGTGCCATGAACTTTGCTCCAAAAATTAGAGTTAATGGAATTGCTCCAGGCCCAACAATAAAAAACCAAAGACAAACTGAAAAACATTTTAAAAAGCAATACTTAGCGACACCTTTAAAAAAACAAGTAGATGTAAATGAAATTTGTAATGCAGTTGACTTTTTCATTAAAAACAGCTCTATTACAGGACAAGTTTTAGCGATTGACAGCGGTCAAAACTTAAATTGGCAAACACCAGATGTAATAGGTAAAGAATGAAAAAGAATAATTTTAAAGTTGTAAAAATTGATAAAAATAGAAATTTATTTAATTATGAGAAAAAAATTCTGATCAAAGAACTAACTTTAGATTTAAAGCTTGGCTACTATGATTTTGAGAAAGAAAAACCACAAAAAGTAAAATTTAGCCTTGAAATTGATTATGAAGATAAAAAACCAACAAGCGATAAAGATATCAAATCGATAGTAAATTATGGTCAAGTTGTAAAATTGATCAAAAAACTTACCAAAAATAAACATTACAATTTCCTAGAAACGCTTGCGGAAGATGTTTTTGATGTCTTGTTTAAAGATAAGCGTATTGGCAAAATAATGCTTCAAATAGAAAAACTAGAGATATTAAAAGAATGTACCTCTGTTGGTATTCAAATTACCAAAAAAAGAAGTCATGAAAAGCTCTGAACTTGGAAAAGAAGTAATAAAAAAAGAGCTTCCATTAATTCCTAAAAGTCCTGGTGTTTATAGAATGCTTAATCATAAAGATGATATTCTTTATGTTGGAAAAGCTAAAAATCTTCCCAATAGATTAAAAAGTTATGTAGCTGAAAAAAATCACATCATTCGAACAGAAAGAATGTTATCTCAAACCTTCAAATTAGAGATCACAACTACAGCAAATGAAAGTGAAGCCTTACTTTTAGAGGCTAATTTAATCAAAAAACATAAACCAAAGTTTAATATTTTACTTAAAGACGATAAATCATTTCCCTTCATATTTATTGGTGAAAAAGAACAATGGCCAAGGGTCATGAAACATAGGGGTAAAAAAGAAAAAGAAGGGTTTTACTTTGGTCCTTTTGCATCAGCAGGAACTGCTAATTGGACTATTAAGATGCTTCAAAAAATATTTCAATTAAGAGTATGTGATGATGGAACCTTTAAAAATAGAAAAAGACCTTGCATACTTTATCAAATAAAAAGATGCTCAGGTCCTTGCGTGGGCTACATAGATAAATCTGATTATAAAAAAACTGTAGACCAAGCAATTCTGTTCGTATCAGGCAAATCAAGAGATATACAAAAAAACCTTTCAAAAGAAATGGAAGCCGCAAGTGATGAACTTGATTTTGAAAAAGCTTCAATTTTTAGGGACAGAATAAAATCTTTAAATATAATTCAATCCTCTCAAAGAATTAATGAAGCAAACCTAGTTGATGCTGATGTAATTGCTGGATACAAAGAATCTGGTAAAGCTTGTATTCAAGTATTTTTTTATAGATCAAAACAAAACTGGGGAAACCAAGCTTACTTTCCAAAACATGATCCGGATCAAGAAATTTCAGAGATTATGTCTTCTTTTTTAATGCAATTTTATGAAAATAAAACTGTTCCCAAGTTAGTTATTATCAATAGTGATATTAAAGATAAGAAACTAATAGAAGAAACTTTGAGTAAAAAAGAGGGAAATACTATTTCTATTAACACTGCTAAAAAAGGTACTAAGGCAAAAGTTGTGGCAATGGCTGAAAAAAATGCCAAAGAGTCATTAAACAGAAAACTTTATGAAACAAATAATAATAAAAACTTGTTTGAAGGGGTTGCTAAAAAATTTGATCTAAAAAATGTCATCAATCTTGTTGAAGTTTATGACAACAGTCATATTTCAGGAACTAATAGTGTTGGTGCTATGGTTACTTTTGGCAATGAAGGCTTTGTAAAAAAAAGATATCGAAAATTTGATATTAAGACCAAAGGTGCAGAACAAGATGACTTTGCTATGCTTAAAGAAGTGTTATCTAGAAGGTTTAAAAGAGCAATTTTAGAAAAAGGAAATTACTTAACATTACCAGATTTAATATTAATTGATGGTGGTAAAGGCCAATATTCTTCGGCAAAAGAAGTACTAGATGAATTGGGCCTTCATGATCTTCCAATGATTGCTATTGCAAAAGGTAAATTAAGAAATAGTGGAGATGAAACATTTTTCTATAATGGCAAAAGCTATAAATTTGAAAAAAATGATCCAACTTTATTCTTCATGCAAAGACTTAGAGACGAAGCGCATAGATTTGCAATTACCTCTCATAGAGCCAAAAGAGCTAAAGGATTATCAAAATCATTGTTGGATCAGATCGATGGTATAGGTGCTATTAGAAAAAGAGCATTATTAAACCATTTTGGATCTGCAAGATCTGTCGAGTCTGCTAGTTTTGATGAGATAAAGTCTGTAGAAGGTGTTGAGGAAAAAGTTGCAAAAAAGATATATAACTTTTTTCACGAATAATTATGCTTAGAAAAATTCCAAACATATTAACAATTGGGCGAATAATAATAGTCCCCTTCTTTGTCTTGGCCTTTTATCTTCCAGGTTTTTATGGAGATTTAACTGCATTAATATTATTTATTGTTGCTTCATTCACTGATTTTTTAGATGGAATGTTAGCTCGAATGCTTGGAGAGGAGTCGAAGTTAGGTGAATTATTAGATCCAATTGCAGATAAAATTATTGTAGCTACTGCGCTAATCTTGTTAGTAATGGATGGTACCATTAGAAATTATGAAGTCATTGCTGCAATAATTATTCTTACACGAGAAATACTAATTTCTGGGTTAAGAGAATTTTTGGCTAAAGGACAAATAAAACTTCCAGTATCCAACCTTGCAAAATTAAAAACTGTTTTACAAATGGTATCAATTGCTTTTTTACTTTCAGGGGAGACAGGAAATAAAATTATAAACTTTCAAGATTATAATGCTCAAACTATTGGGATTATACTTCTTTGGCTTTCTGCATTTTTAACTCTTTTCACTGGTTACGATTACATGCGTAAGGGAATAGATCACGCAATATCAGAAGACAACAAAGATTAAGCAGCTTTTTTCTTTCTTACTAAAGTTTGATAACTTTCATTTAAATTAATTATAGTTTCACATACTTTAAATTGATTTTCCGCAATACATGATACAGGGGTTACTTCTGCTGCCGTTCCAGTTAAAAAACATCCAACAAAACTTGAAAGTTCTGATGGATTTATTTTTCTTTCATGAACTTTAATACCTTTGGATTTTGCTATCTCAATTACTGTTCTTCTTGTTATTCCGTCTAAAAAAGAATCTGGAATAGGTGTGTGAATTTCACCATTTTTATCTTTGAAAAAAATATTTGCACCAGTTGCTTCTGCAACATTTCCATCATGATCTAACATTAAAGAGTCGGTGTAACCTTCTTTTTCTGCTTCGTGTTTTGATAAAGTGCAAATCATATAAAGACCTGAAGCTTTTGTATCCCATGGAATTGTATTTGGAGCAGGTCTTCGCCAATTTGAAATATTTAATTTTATTCCTTCCACTTTAAGTTTTGGATCAAAATAAGAACCCCATTCCCAAGTAGCAATAGCAACATGAATTTTTGTTTGTTGAGCAGAAATTGCCATCATTTCACTTCCTCTCCAAATAGTAGGTCTTACATAGCCATTTTCTACATTCTGAACTGAAATAATTTTATTACAGGCATCATTGATTTCTTTTTCAGAATAAGGAATTGTCATACCCATTCTTTTTGCTGAATAAAAAAGTCTTGAAGTGTGTTCCTCTAATTTAAATATTGAGCCATCGTAAACTCTCTCTCCTTCAAAAACACAACTAGCGTAATGAAGTCCATGATTTAAAACATGTATCTTAGCGTCAGCCCAATCAACTAGCTCACTATTATACCAAATTTTTCCAGTTCTTTTATCGTACGGTACCATGTATGAAATTTTTTAAATTATAAGTGAAAATTATCTTTGTATCTTTAATATGTCAATATAACTTACCTATAATGAAAGAACTTTTATATTTAAAAGATGAGCAGCTCAAAGATCTAATTGAAAAATTATTTGTCAGCTACAGAGAAACATTTTCAGACGCAAAAAAAGTATTAGACAGGTATTCTATTGGTTTAGCTCATCATAAGGTTATTCATTTATTGTCTATGTACCAAGGTATTTCGATTTCTGAGCTTTTAAAGAAGTTAAAAGTAACAAAACAAAGCCTCAATAGAGTTCTTAAAGATTTAATTAAATTAGAAATAGTAACTTTTAAAAAAGACGATCAAGATACAAGAGTTAAACATGTTTTTTTAAATGAAAAAGGAAAAAAAATATTTAATGAAATTTTCGATTTGCAAAAAAAAAGGATTTACAATGCATTACTTAATTCAAGTTCAGAGGAAGTAATCAATTTTGATAATGTTTTGAGTAAAATTATAAATGGATAAATTTATTGCTCATATCCTAGTTGTTGATGATGATGATGGAATAAGATCATTAGTAAAAAAATACTTAAATGAAAATAATTTTTTAGTTACAACTGCGGATAGTGCTGAAGATGCATCAGAAAAAATTAGCATCATAAAATTTGATTTAATTATTTTAGATATAATGATGCCTGGAAAAAATGGTTTAGAATTTATTAAAGATCATAAAACAAAATTAGATACCCCTATTATCCTTTTGACTGCTAAAGGAGAAGCAAATGAAAGAGTTGAGGGTCTAGAGACTGGAGCAGATGATTATTTGCCAAAACCATTTGAGCCAAAAGAGCTAATTTTAAGAATTAAAAATATTTTAGACAAAACTTTAAAAACTGAACAGGTCAGAATTATTGAATTTGCAAATGTTAAAATAGATCTGAATAAACTTTTGATACACAAGAACGATAAGGAATTTAAAATTAATAATACAGAAAAAATAATTTTAGAAAAAATGATTAATAATCCTGGCAAAACATTTTCAAGGGAGGATATTGGTCAGTTAATTGAACTTGATAAAGAGAGATCTATAGACGTAATTATCACAAGATTACGAAAAAAAATTGAAATAGATCCTAAGAATCCAAAATTTTTACAAACAATAAGAGGTGCCGGGTATGTTCTCTGGATTGAGTAACTTTTTAAAAGATATACTTCCTAAAAGATTATTTTACAGAGCTCTTTTAATTGTTGCAGTACCTGTATTAGTTCTTCAATTAGTAATAACAGTAGTATTTTTTGACAGTCTTTGGATTAAAACTAACAAAGGAATGACCAGAGCATTAATTAATGAAATCAATTTGTTTGTTGAGGTTTATGGCAACGAAAAAACAAATAAAGACGAATTAAAAAATCTATTTTCTTTATTCATAGATCTAAACATAGAACTTGTTAAAAATAAAAATTTAGAAAATAAATATACTGAAAGATGGTTTAGTCCCATTGATAGAACACTTCGACGAGAATTGAAATCAAGCTTTGGTACAGAAGAATTTTGGTTTGATACTACCAGTTATAAAGAATTAATTGACTTAAGAATAAAATATCAAGATGGATACTTTAAATTCTTAGTACCTAGAGATAGGGTTACTAGTTCATCAGCAAGAATATTTGCACTCTGGATTACCGTTCCCGCAGTCATAATGGTCATAATTTCATTAATATTTTTAAAAAATCAAACTAGACCAATTACTAACCTTGCCAGAGCAGCAGAGAGATTTGGTAAAGGTAAGGACATAGAAGAGTTCAAACCATCTGGAGCATTAGAAATAAGACAAGCAGGACATGAATTTGATAAAATGAGAAAGAGAATACTTCGACATTTAAATCAAAGAACTGAAATGCTATCTGGCATAAGTCATGATTTAAGAACACCACTCACTAGAATGAAGCTGCAAATAGCTTTCATTAAAGATAAAGATTTAGCTACAAAATTAGCAGAAGATATTAACGAAATGGAAAAAATGCTTAATGAATACCTTCAATTTACAAGCTCATCATATGTTGAAAAAGATGAAATGTTCAACTTGTCAGAATTGATAGAAGAAATTGTTATCAAGTATAATAATAAAAATATTCAAAACAATTTACTCCCTAGAATTTACATTAATGGTAAAAAAAATTTAATTAACCGATGCTTAAATAATATAATTGATAATGCATTAAAATATGGGAATAAAGTTCAAATAAAACTGAGTAAAGAAAATACTAATATACTAATTATAATCGATGATGATGGTTCTGGTATACCCAAAAAAGAATATGAAAATGTGTTTAAACCATTCTATAAAATAGATAAAGGAAGAGCAGACTCAAAATCAAGTGTTGGTCTTGGATTATCCATAGCATCAGATATCGTTAGATCACATGGTGGAAATATCATTCTTGATAAATCTAAAATGAACGGACTAAGTGTTAAGATTTTTTTGCCCGTTTAGTTTTCTTCTTAGTCTCTAATTTTTTTATTTTATTTTCTAAATTTTCGACCCGTTTAGATAATACATCAAATTCATCTTTGCTAACAATTTTCATCTTAAAAACAATTTCATCTCTTTTAGATTTTAAAATATTAAATAGTTCTGAAGTAAGATCTTTTGAAGAAATAATACCTTGTTCAAAGAGTTTACCAAGTTTATCAATTAAAAATTTAGAATTTTTCATATTTAAGATATACATTATAAGTAATATTTAAAATGTTCATCAATAATTTTGACCCAGTTGCTTTTCAAATCATGTCATTTGAAATTAGATGGTATTCATTAGCTTACATTTTAGGAATTGTAATTGGCTGGATCTTATGCAAAAAAATATTCATCAAAAAATCAGATATAAGTGAAAAATTTGATGATTATATTACTTACCTCATCATTGGGATAATTTTAGGTGGAAGAATAGGTTACATCGTATTTTACAATTTTTCATATTACTTAGATAATTTTTTAGATATTTTTAAAATTTGGCAAGGTGGGATGTCGTTTCATGGAGGATTATTAGGTATAATTGTTTCAAGTTACATTTTTGCAAAAAAAAATAGTCAAAATCCATTTTTTTATTTAGACCAGGTATCATTAGTTGCTCCAGTTGGAATTTTTTTTGGTAGATTGGCTAATTTTATAAATTCAGAACTTTATGGAACAGTCTCAGATGTACCTTGGTCAGTAATTTTTATTAAAGTAGATAATTTATCCAGACACCCATCACAATTATATGAAGCAATTTTAGAAGGCTTAATTTTGTTTATAATATTAATNTATTTTACAAATAAAAACTATTTAAACAAACCTGGTTTAATTTCAGGATTATTTTTAATTTTTTATTCTATATTTAGATTCCTTATTGAGTTTTTTAGAGTTCCAGATGAACAAATAGGTTATTTAATTTTGAGTTTAACTATGGGCCAAATAATTAGTTTAGTATTTGCTTCTATTGGAATGGCTATCTTTTACCTTAAAAATGAAAATAAATAATAGAGATTTACCGTTAGATCAATTTATAGAATTCGCTCTTTACGACAAAGTTAATGGATACTATATGAAAAAAAATCCTTTTGGAAAAGAAGGAGATTTTATTACTGCCCCAAATATTACAAGAGTTTTTTCAGAAATAATAGCAATCTGGATAGTGACCTTTTGGAAAAGTCTAGGATCACCAAAAAAATTTAACCTATTAGAATTTGGAGCTGGAAATGGTGAAATGATGAAGGTTATAATTGAAACATTAAAAAATTTTCCAGAATGTTTTCTTAATTGTGATTTTCAAATTCATGAAAAAAGTGAACTATTGAAAAAAAAACAACAATTAAGTTTGAAGTCTGAAAAAATAATTTGGATAGAAGATATAAATACTAATAATTCCTACCCAACTATTTTTTTAGCTAATGAATTTTTTGATGCACTTCCTATAAAGCAGTTTTTTAAAAAAAAAGAAGGTTGGGTTGAAAGATTTGTTAATTTCAAAGAAGAAGGGAAAGCTGAATTTAAAGAACAGCCTGCTGATATAAGAAAAATTGAGCAAAATTTAAATTTTGCTATTTCAAAAGAACAAGAAATTATTGAATACTCACCAAGTTCATTTAAATATTTAAAGAATATTTGCAACTTAATAAAAAAAAATAATGGTGGAATATTAATAATTGATTATGGGTATTTAGATATTAAAATGCGTGAAACTTTGCAGGCTATCAAAAATCACAAATATTCTAATATTTTAGAAAATATTGGAGAAACTGACATAACATACAATATTAACTTCGATTTATTTAAAAAATTTACTAATCAATTCGATGAATTAAGTTCTATAATTAGTAGCCATAAGAAATTTTTGACAAGTATGGGGATAGTTCAAAGAGCTGAGATTATAAGTGAAAATCTAACCTTTTCTGAAAAATCAGATTTATTTTATAGAATAAGAAGACTTATTGATGAAAAACAAATGGGTGAACTATTTAAAGTAATGTTAATAAAAAAGAAAAAAAATAAATTCAACACAGGTTTTGAAATTGATTAGATCAAAAAAATTAGCAAAAATAAAAAACCTAAAACATTGCTTTTTTAATAGTGTTGGTGGCCACTCTAAAAATATTTACAAAAGTTTAAACTGTGGTCCAGGCTCAAAAGATAATAAGAAAAATATCAAAAAAAACTTACAAATAGTTAGAAAAAAAATTAGTAAAAAAGCACAAAATATTTTTTTAGTTCATCAGATTCATAGCAATAAGTTCGTTTTCATTGATAATGCATATGACAATAAAGACAAACCTAAGGTTGATGCTATAATTACTAATAAAAAAAATTTTCCTATAGGCGTTCTAACTGCCGATTGTGCTCCAATACTAATTTATGAAGACAAAATGAAGATGATAGCTGCAATTCATGCTGGGTGGAAAGGAGCGTTTAAAGGCATTATTGCTAAAGTAATCAAGTTTATGATCAAAAAAGGGTGCAAATTAGAAAATATTACAGCTGCTATAGGACCATCTATTTCTCAAAAAAATTATGAAGTTAAACATGATTTTAAAAAAAAGTTTATTAAAAAAGATAAAAAAAATTATATATTTTTTAAGAATAAAAAAAATAGATTATACTTTGATTTAACTAAGTATGTATATGCATCGCTTAAAACCATTAAGATTAAAAATATAGATATTTTAAGAATTGATACTTTTGATAAAACAAATAAATTATTTAGTGCAAGAAGAGCTTTAAAATTAAATCATGATGATTATGGTAGAAATATATCAATAATTATGCTTAATTAGACTTTTAATGAAATTATTATCCGGTAACAGCAATAAACCTCTTAGTAAAAATATTGCAAAATATTTAAAATCTAAATTGGTAAATTCTAGCATCAGAAATTTTTCTGATGGTGAAATTTATGTTGAGATTAATGAAAATATAAGAGGAAACAGTATTTTTATTATGCAGTCAATTTCATCGCCTGCTAATGATAATCTAATGGAGCTTTTGCTTTGCATAGATGCTTTAAAAAGGTCATCTGCAAAAAATATTACAGCTGTCATTCCATACTTTGGATATGCAAGACAAGATAGAAAGGTTGTTCCAAGAACTTCTATTTCAGCAAAACTTGTATCAAATTTAATTACTAAAGCAGGTGCAGATAGAGTGGTAACAGTTGATTTACATGCTGGTCAAATTCAAGGTTTTTTTGACATTCCTGTTGATAACTTATTTACAACTCCAATTTTTGCAAGACACGCAAAGAAAAAAATAAAAAATAAAAATATTATTTGTGTTGCACCAGATGTGGGTGGAACTGAAAGAGCTAGAGCTTTAGGAAAACTATTAAATGTAGGACTTGCAATTGTTGATAAGAGAAGACCAAAGCCAGGTCAATCACAAGTAATGAATTTGATAGGAGATGTTAAAGGAAAAACCTGTGTAATCGTTGATGATATTATTGATTCAGGCGGAACAATAGTAAACGCTGCAAAAGCGCTTAAAGATAGAGGTGCTAAAGAAGTTTATGTTTACATCACACATGGAGTATTAAGTGGTGAGGCTGTAAAAAAAATTAAAAATTCTGTAATCAAAAATCTTGTTATTACCGATACAATTGACAACAATGATAAAATTAAGGATGCTAAAAACATTGAGGTTCTGCCAATTTCTGGCTTAATGGGAGAAGCAATTAAAAGAATATCTAATTCAACATCTGTATCAGATTTATTTAAATAATTACCTTGAGTTATTAAAGAACTTGGGCTAAAAACCCATGATTTTATGATTTCATTAGATGCAAACATTAGAAATACAAAAACTAAGGGTGAACTTAGTGCACTTAGAAATAATGGTAGTGTGCCAGCTGTAATTTATGGTGGTGAAGCACAAAATGAAACTGTTTCAATTTCAAAAAAACTATTAAAGTCTCTAATTGATAAAGAAAATTTTCTTTCCAATATAGTTACTTTAAATGTTGATGGAAAACCTCAAAACGTTCTTCCAAGAGAAATTAAATATCACATCATTTCAGATGAACCTATTCATGTAGACTTTTTAAGAGTGGTTCCTGGTGTAAAAATAAGAATTGAAGTACCTGTTCAATTTATTAACCATGAAAAATCTCCAGGCTTGAAGAGAGGTGGAGTTTTGAACATCGTTAGAAGAAAAGTAGAATTAAGATGCCCAAGTGAAAAAATTCCTGAAAACTTAGTAATTGACCTTGATGGCGTTGAGATTGGTGAAAGTTTCAAAATATCATCTATTAATTTAGAAACAGATGTAACCCCAACAATTAAAGGAAGAGACTTTGTTATAGCAACATTGGCCGCACCTACTGTAATGAAGGAACCTGAAAAACCAGCTGAAGCAGAAGCTGCAGAAGGAGAAGCTGGAGCAGAAGCAGCAGCAGAAGGTGATAAACCAGCAGCTGAAGGTGAAAAAAAAGAGGGTGACGATAAAAAAGCAGCTGAAGAAAATAAATAAACTGTCAAAGTTAAATTTTACTATCCATTAAAAAATATGCTTTTATTCGTAGGCTTAGGTAATCCAAAACCAGACAGTGAAAATAATAGACACAATGTTGGGTTTAAAATTATCGATTCTATTAATAAAAAATTTGGTTTATCTAAACAAAAACCCAAATTTAAAGGACTACTCACAACTGGAAATGTTGGTGATCAAAAAGTCTATGCAATCAAACCTTTAACATTTATGAATAATTCAGGAATTTGTATAAGAGAGCTTATTGAATATTTTAAAATAGATCCAGAAGATGTAATTGTTTTTCATGATGATTTAGATGTTGAATTTGGGAAGATTAAAGCAAAATTTGGTGGATCAAGTGCAGGACATAATGGGATTGCATCTATTGATAAATTTATAGGCAAAGATTACTCAAGAGTAAGAATTGGAATAGGTAAACCAAAAGAAAACATAGAAGTTGGTGATTTCGTTCTTCAAAATTTTGAAGAAGAAGAGTTAGCTGGTATTGAAAAAATCTCAAATCATATTAACGAATCGATTTCTATATTGGTTGAAAAAAAATTAGATCTATTTTCTAGTACAGTAAATAACAACAAATAATGAGTTTTAAATGTGGAATTGTTGGTTTACCCAATGTTGGTAAATCTACTCTATTCAATGCATTAACAAACTCAAGTAAAGCTCAAGCAGCTAATTTTCCTTTTTGCACGATTGACCCAAATGTTGGCGTTGTTCCAGTTCCAGATGAAAGATTAAACAACCTATCTAAAGTTTCAAAATCAAAAAAAATCATAAATACCACAATTTCATTTGTGGATATTGCTGGACTAGTAAAAGGCGCTTCTAAAGGTGAGGGTTTAGGTAATAAGTTTTTATCACATATTAGAGAAGTGGATGCAATTATTCACATGATTAGATGTTTTGATTCTGACGATATTCAAAATGTTAATCCAACAGTAGATCCCATCAGAGATTTAGAAATTATTGAAACTGAAATGATGTTAGCTGACTTAGAGTCAATTCAAAAAAGGATGGAAAAAAGTAATAAAAAAAATATTGATGAGGAACAATTAAAAATATTAGAAGTTGCATTAGATTGTATCAATAATGATAAAGATATCTCAATTCTAAAATCTCAATTTGAAAGTAAGCAGCTCAATCAAAGTGGTTTATTGTCAATAAAACCTAAAATATTTGTATGTAATGTAGATGAACAAAGTGTTCAGCAAGGTAATGGGTATACAAAAAAATTTATAGAAAAATTTGGTGAAGAAAACACTCTTATTGTATCAGCTGATATAGAAAATCAAATCAATGAGCTGGAGTCTTCAGAGAGGAAAAACTACATGGAAATGATAGGCTTAAAAGAAACTGGACTGAGTATGCTGATTCAAAAAGGTTATAAGATTTTGGAGCTAGAAACCTATTTTACATCTGGTCCAGAAGAAACAAGAGCATGGACAATCCAAAAAAATTGTACAGCTCCTAAGGCAGCTGGTGAAATTCATACAGACTTTGAAAAAGGTTTTATAAGAGCAGAAACAGTTTCTTATGAAGATTTTGTGGGAAATGATGGATGGGTCAATTCAAAGACTAATGGAAAAATGAGACTAGAAGGTAAGGATTATATAGTCAAAGATGGCGATGTATTAAACTTCAGATTCAACACGTGACCATATTTTTTTCATACTAAAATAAACTAAGATAGTTAAAATAATCAAATAAACAATTGCTTTAAAACCCATTTGGTGCCTAGACTCTAAATGTGGTTCTGCTGCCCACATTAAAAATGTTGTTACATCTTTTGACATTTGTTCAACTGTTGCTTTTGTTCCATCACCATATTCAACTATATCTTCTGAAAGTGGAGCAGACATTCTAATTTTATTTCCATACATATATTTGTTGTAATGAACACCTTCATCTAAAGTCATTCCAGCTGGTGCATCTTCGTAACCTTGAAGCAAAGAATAAATATAATCTACTCCACCACCTCTAGCTTTAACAAGAACTGACATGTCGGGTGGATATGCTCCACCATTTGCTGCTTGGGCTGCTTTGACATTTTCGTATGGCATTACAAATTTATCAGACAATTTTGCTGGTCTTTCAAACATTTCACCATCTGCATTTGGTCCATCTATTACTTCAAATGAGGCTGCTATAGCTTTGACTTCAGCTTCTGAAAATTCTGGTCCTCCCTTTTCTCCTAAGTTTCTATAGCTTAGATATTTCATTGAGTGACAAGACGCGCATACTTCTGTGTAAACTTGATAACCCCTTTGAAGTGAACCTCTATCAAATTTACCAAAAAGTCCCTTGAAACTCCAATCAGTTTTTAAATAATCAACTTTTTCAGCTGATTGTGATTGAGTAACTGTAAAAAAAAATAAGACTAGAATTGAAAATAATTTAATTAAGTTTCTCACTTTATTTTTCTATACTTTCTTTATTTTTAGCCATTGCTAAATTTGCAGAGCCCCCAAGAACAGGTTCGGTTATACTCAATGGAATTGGCAATGTTTTTTCTTTAAATCCTAATACAGGTAAAATTACTAAAAAATGAAGAAAATAATATCCTGTAGCTACTCTTGCAATCAACAGGTAAAGCCCTTCAGCTGGCATAGCTCCCATGTATCCTAAAATTAGAACATCAGCCACAAGTATCCAGTAGAACTGTTTGTATAAAGGTCTAAATACTGCAGATCTAATTTTTGAAGTATCTAACCATGGTAGTACAGCTAAAATCAAAATAGCTGAAAGCATTGCTACAACTCCAAGCAACTTATCAGGCACAGATCTTAAAATCGCATAAAAAGGTAAAAGATACCATTCAGGAACAATGTGAGCTGGGGTTACCATTGGATTGGCTTCGATATAATTATCAGCATGACCTAATATATTAGGTGAATAAAAAACAAAAAAGGCAAAAACGATCATAAACATCAATAATGCAAATCCATCTTTAATAACTATGTATGGATGGAACGGCACTGTATCTTTTGAAGGTTTCTTTATATCAATTCCAACTGGATTGTTATTTCCAGGAACATGAAGAGCCCAAATATGTAAAACTACTAATCCTAAAATTAAGAAAGGAATTAAATAATGGAGTGTAAAAAATCTAGTTAAAGTAGGATTGTCTACAGAATAACCACCCCATAACCAAGTAACAATTCCCTCACCTACTAATGGGATTGCACTAAATAAATTTGTGATAACTGTCGCTCCCCAGAAACTCATTTGTCCCCATGGTAATACGTATCCCATAAATGCAGCAGCCATCATTAATAGATAAATAATTATTCCAATTATCCAAATAATTTCTCTTGGAGATTTGTAAGATCCATAAAATAAAGATCTAAATATATGAATATAAACTGCTAGAAAAAACATTGATGCACCATTTGCATGAATGTATCTTATTAACCAACCATAGTTAACATCTCTCATTATATGCTCAACACTTTCAAAAGCCATATCAGCATGAGCTATGTAGTGCATGGCAAGTGTTAAACCAGTTACAATCTGAGTTATTAAACAAAAAGTTAAAATCCCACCAAACGTCCACCAGTAGTTCAAATTTTTTGGGGTAGGATAATCTGTTAAATGATTTGCTAAAGTTAAAAGCGGAAGTCTATCATTAAACCATTTTCCAACTTTTGATGTAGGTGTATATTCGTGATCACTCATAATATTGATTATCCAATTTTAATTGTATTAGCATTAACAAATTCGTATTTTGGAACTTCCATGTTCAAAGGTGCAGGGCCTTTTCTAATTCTACCTGATGTATCATAATGTGAACCATGGCATGGGCAAAACCAACCATCGTAATCACCTTTATCGTTTAATGGTACACAGCCCAAATGGGTACAAACACCAAGCATTACTAACCATTCAGGATCTTTAGCTCTATCCTCATCTTTTTCTGGATGTTTTAGATCTTCCATTTTGACAGATTTTGCTTCTGAAATTTCTTCATTAGTTCTTCTTCTGATAAAAACTGGTTTTCCTCTCCAAAGTACAGTTATAGTGTTTCCAGGTTTAACTGAACTTACATCAACTTCTGTACTGGCTAATGCTTTCACTGAAGCATCAGGATTCATTTGGTCAACTAATGGCCAAACAACTGCAGCTACGCCTACTGCTCCTACGGCATATGAGGCAGTAAATAAAAAATCTCTTCTTTCTGGTTTTTTATCTGACATCTGATTTAGTTGTTTATATTGTCTATTATTGATTTAAAAATACTTAATATACGAATTCATATAATATAAAATAATATTTTTACTACTGAAAGAATGACACAGAATTCAACAATTCTAAGACCCAAAATTGCACTATATGAGCCAGATATTCCTCAAAATACAGCAGCAATAATTAGAACATGTGCTTGTTTAGGAGCCAAACTTGAAATTATCGAGCCATGTGGTTTTCATATAAGTGATAAAAGGTTTAAAAGAGTGGTAATGGACTACATGGATTTAGATAAAATTGCGATACATCAAAGTGCAGAAAAATTTTTTGAAGCAAAAAAGAATCATAGAGTAATACTAATGACAACAAAAGCATCTATATCGTACTTAAAGTTTAAATTTCAAAAAAATGATACAATATTATTTGGTCGAGAAAGTGCCGGAGTACCAGAAAGCATACATCAATCAATTGCTGATCGCTTAAAAATACCAATGAACGAAAATGCTAGATCTTTAAATATTGCATCTTCAGTTGCAATTGTTTTGGCAGAAAGCTTAAGACAAACTAAATTATTATAAAATGGATATTGAAATTAAAAAAGACTTAGCAAGTAATTGGTTTAAGCTACTTCATAATGCAATCTGTGATGATATTAGCAGAATAGAAAAAAATAAAATAAAATTTAAATCAACCTCATGGCAAAGAAGTAAAAAAAAAGATGAGGGAGGTGGTGAATATAGGATTATTACAAATGGAAAAGTTTTTGAAAAAGTAGGAGTAAACTTTTCAAAAGTTTATGGAAAATTTCCAAAACAATTTCAAAAAAATATTCCTGGAGCTAGTAATGATCCAAGATTTTGGGCTTCTGGGATTTCAATAGTAATGCATATGCAGAATCCTCACATTCCAGCAATGCATTTTAATACTAGATATATTTGTACAACTCAAAATTGGTTTGGTGGTGGGATGGATGTAACACCTTCAATTAGAGATAAAAAAGAAGAAAGCAATTTTCATCTATCATTAAAAAAAATGTGTGATCGTCATAATAAGACTTATTATAAAAAATATAAAGAATGGTGTGATAAATATTTCTATCTACCACATAGAAATGAAGCAAGAGGTATTGGTGGAATTTTTTTTGATTACAAGAAAGATAATTTTGAAAGAGACTTCAAGTTTGTAAGAGATGTTGGGGTAACATTTCAAATAATATTCAATAATATTATTGAAAAAAAGATTAACAAAAAATGGACTTTAAAAGATAAAGAGATGCAGTATATTAAAAGAGGAAGATACGCTGAATTTAATTTATTATATGATAGGGGTACAAAATTTGGCTTACAAACAGGTGGAAACGTAGAAGGTATATTAATGTCATTACCACCAATAGCTAAGTGGAAATAAAAATGGATAAAGAACCAATAACATTAAATGGTTTGAACAAACTAAAAGAGGAACTAGTTTTTTTAAAAGAAAAAAAAAGACCAGAAATTATAGCTGCAATTGCAGAAGCAAGATCGCATGGAGATCTAAAAGAAAATGCAGAATATCATGCCGCTAAAGAAGAGCAGTCTCATAGCGAAGGACGAATAACAGAAATCAATGATATTATTGCAAGAGCTAATGTCATAGATGTTACAAAATTAAATAATGAGGGCAAAATAATTTTTGGTTCTACTGTATTTTTAGAAAATTTGGATAATGGAGAAAAAATTAGCTACAAAATTGTCGGAAAAGATGAGGCTGATTTAAAACAAAAATTAATCTTCTTCCAGTCCCCTATAGGTAGAGGACTAATAGGTAAAAACAAAAACGATTTAGTAGAAATTAAAACTCCTGCTGGATTAAAAAATTTTGAAATTAAAGACGTAAAATATATCTAACTTTTAGCAATTTTTTCGACTTGTTTATCAGAGATATTAAAATTATTACTTACCCAAATTTCTTCAATCATTTTTAGTTTACTGCCTAATGTTTTGCCTTCAGGAATATTATATTTATTCATAAGTAGATTAGCTTCTATAGGCATAGCTGGAATTACTTTATCTTGATAAATTTTCATTAATTTAATCAGTTTTTTTTCTACTTTACTTGATGTAAATAACTTAAAATTAATAATATCACATACAGCCTGTTTACCGTTAAAATAAAAAATCTTATTAAAATTTTTTTCTGTAAAGTTCTTGATAGTAATTTTTTCTTTATAAAAAAGATTAATTAATTTTAATCTCTTTTGGTCTTTTTTAGAAATATTAAATTTATAAAAAAAATAGTCAGTATTATCGGTTTCATCAATAATCATAAGTGATAATAAAAAAATAAAATCAATTTTTAATAAATTGTCATTTGCGTATGAGTTTAATTTTTTAAATCTTTCTAAATTTTTTAATTGTGGAAATATAATTTCTATAAGCTCTAAACTTTCTTTATCTTTAAATAACTTTATAAAACCATTAGATTTTGTTAATTTTTTGAATTCATCTAACAATCTTTCACTTGATAGTTTCGATATTCCATCAATATTTCTTTTTATAATTTTAATTGTTTCTGGTCTGTGCTTGTTATCTGAATAATTTATAAAAAAACGAATGTATCTAAGTATTCTTAAGTAATCTTCTTTAATTCTATCCTCGGTATCTCCAATAAAATTAATTGAACCTTCATCTAAGTCTTTTTTTCCATTATTTGGATCAAATAAATTTCCTTCTCCATCTGAATAAATTGAATTAATTGAAAAATCTCTTCTTGCAGCATCCTCTTTCCAGTCTAAAGAAAATTGAACTTTTGCATGTCTTCCATCTGTTTTAATATCTTTTCTTAATGAGGTAATTTCGTATCTATATTTATCAATTATTGCGGTTACTGTTCCATGTTCAATGCCAGTTTCATAAAAATTGATATCTTTATTTTTTAAAGCCTCACAAACTTCATCAGGTTTTAAATTTGTTGCCAGATCAATATCATCAACAGTTTCTTTTTTTATAACCTTCCTAATGCAACCACCAACATATCTAACCTCACTACTTTCTGAATAATTATTAATAGCTTCAAAGATTTTATTGGCAGGCGTCTGATTAGTAATATCTTTTAGATTTTGACTTATATAATCAAGGTTTTTTGATCTAAAAAAAATTCTATCTAATAAGTTATTCATATATGGCTGGCCCACAAGGATTCGAACCTCGGATCTCTGTACCAAAAACAGATGTGATACCACTTCACCATGGGCCAATATTTATTTCATATATCACAAAAAAAAAAAATTATATAGTTTTTGATGTATTGCACCAATAATTTTTATATTTCCTTTTAAATTGAACTTTTGCCATTTCACAATCTTTTTTTGACTGGTAATACGCAATTATTACTGAGCCCGAACCTGTCATTCTTACAAATAATGGATTTTTTAAATTTTCTAAAAAAGATTTAATCTTTTTAAGTTTTGGATATCTAGAAAATGCAGCTCCTTCCAAGGCATTTTCTTGTCTCAACAAGTACTCAGCATTAAACATTGATTTTTTTGGATTATTAAATTTAGAATTCGTAATTTTTTTTACTCTTGAATAAATCTCTTTTGTAGAACAACCAAAATTTGGACGCACTAATAAAGTATAAAAACTAGAGGTCTTTAAAAATCTTTTTACAGCTCCATTTGATGACAAGACAGTAGTTGTTGGATTTATACCCAAAATTACATCAGAACCAATTAAATTCGTAATTTGTAAAATTTTTTTTTGGCTAATTTTGATAAATTTTTTTTTAATTAGAAAGTTTAAAATAGTAGCTGCATTCATTGATCCGCCTCCAAGACCAGCTTCCTGTGGAATATCTTTTTTTATCTTAATTTGAAATTTTTTATTATTTAATATTTTTTTTTCCTCTAAAATTTTAAATAACTTATTAACTGTATTTTCTTTTTTTATATTTTTAGAAAAATTACCTATGAAAGAAATATTGTGTTTATCGCTATTAATTTTTTTAATAAATATCTTATCATGTAATTCAATAAAATTAACAATACTCTCAATTTTGTGAAGGTTGGTTAGTTTGCCAGTAACATGTAAAGCTAAATTGATCTTAGCAAATGATTTTACTTCATGGATTTTCATTAAGAATTGTTGAGACCTTTTATAATTTTTATATTTATCTGTTTTTTAATATCTTCATCTGTATCATCTAAACTTAGGACATAGTTCCAAAAATATCTGGCTTGAATATTTCTATTTAATTTCCACAAAATATCGCCATAGTGATCATTAACTGTTGGATCTTCGGGCATTAGCTCAACTGCTTTTTTTATATATTTTTCTGCTTCAATATAATTTTCTATCAAATAATACGCCCACCCTATTGAGTCTGTAATATAGGGATCATTACTTCTTAAAGTATATGCTTTTTCCAACATTTCCATTGCTTCTTCAATTTTATAATCACGTTCCAACCATGAATAGGCCAAGTAATTTAAAACATAAGCATCATCTGGATTAATTTTTAATGAATATTTTAAATCTTCATCTGCTTTTTGATAATCCCCTAACCGTTCATAACTACCACCTCTTCTATATAATAAATCAGATTTGATCTCTGAGTTATCATCCAAGGATGAAATAATTTTAGTGTAATATTCATTTGCTTTTTCATAATTTTTTGAATTTTTATAAAAATTTGCAATATCAAAAACCATCTTCTTGTTTGGATTTTTAATTTTACTAAATTTTGAGCTTAAATAATCTATCCCTTCTTCATAACCTTTATCTTTAATAATAATTTGAGCTTCTTTTTTTAGCCTAAACCAATAATAAAATTCATATTTCTTATCAAAAATACTTAATATTTTTTTTGCCTTATCATATTCTCCATTTAAGTAAAAATTTTCAGCAACAAGTGATGAATTTAAAATAAATTTCGGATTTAAATAATTAGAAAGATTTAAATAGAAATTTGATTTTTCAATATCCTCTTGAGAGGAGTACAAATTAGAAATTAAAAATAAAAACTCACTGACAATATCATTATGATTATTGCATGAAAAAATTTTACCAAATTCTTTAAATTTTTTACCATCTACCCAACTTTTGCTTTGGGACAAGAGAAGTGTAGAGCTTATATATTCAAGTTGATCGGTAACTGCTTCAGCTTCTTCAATTTGATTATTTTCGATCAAATAATTTATATAAAAAAATATATATCTTGAATAATCTCCATCAGGATTATTTATTAAATTTAAAAAAGATGATCTGGTAGTTTCTTTTTTCAAATAACATCTTTGAAATGCTTGATTTATAATTGAGATATTACCAAAATTTTTTTTATTAAATAAAGTTTTTTTATTTTTAAAGGTGTAGAGATATTGTCTTAATGTTTCATATATTACAAAATTAAATCTATTTTCATTCTGAAATTGTAAACTTAGATTTAAATACTTTTCTGCTTGATTTAAATTATTCTTTTTCAAACTATCAGCTATTAAAAGTAGATAAGCTTCAAAAAAATCTAAATTTTCATTATTGCTACTATTTTTAATTACATTAATAGCTTGAGCGACTTTATTTTCTAAAACTAAAGAAAAAGAATATCGTTTTAAATATGCATCATGTTTATTTAACAATACCTTAGATGCGTTAAAAAATTTTAATGCATCAGAATTATCCTTATTTTCAAACGCAATAATTCCTGAAAAATAATTTGATAAATCTCTTGAATTAAACTCATTAAAACTAGCGCTTTTAGAATATACTGGTGTCTGATAGAATAGACCTAGAATAACAAATAGTTTTATTAGTTTATTAAACATTTAATCATTGTATGACTAAAAAAGTGATAAATCAAAAAGGCAAATTCGACGAAGAATTAATAAATACAATAGAACCAAATTTTGTATTTAAAAATAAGCCTATTAATAGATTTAAGTTTACAGAAATTATTTTAGAAGAAAATCAAACTGGTAAAAATGAATTGCTGAATGGTTTGAAAAAGCAAATAAATTCAATTGAAAATTGTAATCTAAAAAATAATTCACAAAATCTTGTTTTGGGAGATGGCAATATAAACAGTTCTATTATGCTCGTAGGTGAAGCTCCAGGAATTGAAGAAGATAAATCCGGTATGCCATTTAAGGGAGAAATTGGCGAACTATTAAATAAAATGCTTTTAGCTATTAATATAAAAAGAAAAGATATTTATTGTAGTTATGCAATAAATTTTCGACCACCAGAAGATCGAAAACCTACATCTGTGGAAGTTAAAAGATACTCAGTTTTTCTTAAGGAACACATATCAATTATTAACCCAAAGATTGTTATTTTAATGGGAAGTTCTGCAATGGAAGCTGTTACGAGTATAAATACTAAAATATCTTCTGAAAGAGGAAAATGGAAAGAAGTGATATTAAAAAATAAAACCTATCCAATAATGATTACGTTCAATCCATCATATTTAATCAGATTTCCAGAAAATAAAAAATATTCTTGGGAAGATTTGAAAAGAATTAGACAAAAAATTCAAGATTTAAAAATAAATATTTAATGAAAATTACTGCAGGAGTTGATGAAGTTGGAAGAGGAAGTCTAATGGGTCCTGTTTATGCTGCTGCAGTAATTCTAAATAGTTCAATTGATATAAAATTACTTAAAGACTCAAAATCAACTGCTAAAGATAAAAGAGAGTTATTGTCTAATTATATTAAAAAAAATTCAACTTGGGCAGTTGGCAAAGCGTCGGTTAAAGAGATAGATAAAATAAATATATTACAAGCAAGTTTATTAGCAATGAAAAGAGCTGTAAAAAAGCTCAAAATAAAACCATCTCATATTTTAATTGATGGAAATAAAGTTCCAGATTTAAAGAATTATAATTTAAAAGCTGTAATTAAAGGTGATCAAAAAATTCCGTCTATCTCTGCTGCTTCTATAATTGCCAAAGTTTCAAGGGATAAATTTATATCTACACTTGCTAAAAATAATAACGGATATGGTTGGGATCAAAATTTTGGCTATGGAACTAAACAACATTTAAAGGCAATTAAAAAACTTGGTATTAACAAGCATCATAGAAAAACTTTTTCCCCGATATCTAGATTGAAGACACACAATATATAGTTATCTACTGCTCACTGAACACATATCGAATCCAAATAATTCAATCCTAGGTTGACTGGAGAATCCATCTGGAGTCTAATTAATTTTTACAAATGAAAAGTGAATTTAAAAATAAGATTATTAACGGCGACAGTCTCGAAGAATTAAAAAAAATTCCAAGTGAAACTTTTGATTTAATTTTTGCAGACCCTCCATACAACTTACAGCTAAAAAGTGAGTTGACTAGACCAGATCGTTCAAAAGTTAGTGCAGTAAACGACAAATGGGATCAATTTGAAAATTTTAAAAAATATGACGACTTCACTTATCAATGGTTATCTGAATGCAAAAGAATTTTAAAAAAAGATGGAGCTATTTGGGTTATTGGGAGTTATCACAATATATTTAGAGTTGGAACAGCAATACAAAACCTAGGTTTTTGGATTTTAAATGATGTCATTTGGAACAAAAATAATCCTATGCCTAATTTTAGAGGGACAAGGTTTACTAATGCGCATGAAACTTTAATTTGGGCTTCAAAAAGTGAAAAATCAAAATACACATTCAATTATCAATCATTAAAATGTTTAAACGATGATCTTCAAATGAGATCTAATTGGAATTTACCAATTTGTAATGGATCTGAGAGACTTAAGAAAAATGGCAAAAAAGTACACTCAACGCAAAAACCAGAGTCTCTTCTTCACAGAGTGTTATTGGCATCTTCTAATAAAGATGACATGATTTTAGATCCATTTTTAGGATCTGGAACTACAGCATCAGTTGCAAAGAAATTGGGTAGAAATTATTTTGGTATTGAAAAAGAAAAAAGTTATTTTGAAGCAGCGGAACAAAGATTAAAAAATACTAAACCTATTGAAGATGATTGGCTAGATACACTCAAAAATAATAGATCAAAACCACGAATACCTTTCGGCTCACTAGTTGAATTAGGAATAATCAAGCCTGGCACTAACATTTTTGATAATAAAAAGAAAATAACTGCAAGAATTATGGCTGACGGTAGTATCAAGCATAATCAAGCCGAAGGCTCAATACATAAAGTTGCAGCTACTATTTTGGGTGCTGAAAGTTGTAATGGATGGACTTTTTGGCATTTTTTATCAGGAAGTTCATTAAAACCAATAGATGTATTAAGGGAAAAACTAAGACCCAGAAATTAATTTTTTTCAAATATATTTTGATTAATTTAAATGTGTCTTTACATAGTCAATTAAGTAGATTAAGAATTTTATCAATAACCTAAATAATTTATGACCAAAATTGAAGGTGTAACAATAAAAAATCTAAAAAAAATTCCTGATGAAAGAGGATCAATCATGCATATGCTCAGGAATGATGATAAAAACTTTGAAAAATTTGGAGAAGTATATTTTTCCACTGCATATCCTCAGGCTATAAAAGGTTGGCATGAACATAAGGATCAAGTTCAAAATTATGCAGTTATACATGGAATGATAAAGTTAGTTTTATTTGATAATAGAAAAGAGTCATCAACATTTAAAAATCTCTTAGAAATATTTATGGGAGATTTAAACTATGTTTTGGTAAGAATTCCTACAGGAGTAATAAATGGATATAAATGCATAGGTGATAAAACTGCGATTGTTGCAAATTGTGCAACTATACCCCATGTTGCTTCAGGTGAAATGAATAGATACGACCCAATCTCAAACGATTTAATTGCTTATAATTGGGATATTGTTCATAAACAATGATTGTCTGCGTCATTGGGTGCACAGGCTACTTAGGTAGCAAAATTTCTGCACAACTACATAGCCAAGGTCATAAAGTTATAGGAGTATGTAGGAAATTTCCAAAACACAATAAAAAATTCAAAAAAAAATTTTTTAAAATTATCGAAGGTGATATTACAAACTCAAAATTACAAAAAAAAATTTTTTTAAATACATTTTCGTCAATTGTATATACTGTTTCTTTAAATCATAAAGTTTCTGAAAAAAATTTAGATCATTCTATTAATATAAGCTATATACCTCTACTTAATATTTGTAATCATATTGCTAGAAAAAATCTTAAAATTAAAATAATTTATTTTTCAACTATCCAGGTTTATGGTAACTACTCCAAAGAAAAAATAATCACAGAAAAAACTAAAAAAAATTGCAGAAATATTTATAGTTTAACACACTCTATGTGTGAAGATATTTTAGAAATATTCTCAAAATATAGTGGCGTCCAATCTACTTCATTAAGACTATCAAATGGATATGGTTATCCAGAACTAAAAACTTGTGACTGTTGGTGGTTAGTAATAAATGATTTTTGTAAAAATTCTCAAAAAAAAAACGAAATTAAAATTAATTCAGATGGATCACCCTTGAGAGACTTTATTCATATATCTGATATAGCTTTAACAGTTCAGAAATTATTAACATTTAAAAAAGACCTACCAAAAGTAATGAATTTATGTTCTGGAAAAACTATTAGCATGCTTGAAATTGCTAAAATTGTTCAAAAAAACTCTATAGTGATAAATAAAAATCCAACTTTATTTGTTAAAGGTCAAAAAATTGATAAAAAAAATTTAGTGATAAAGAATAAAAATAAATTTAGAATCTCTAATAACGAAATGAAAAAATTGAATATTAAACCTAAAATTGATATTTCAAATGGGATAAAAAAAACTTTGATGGAATTAGAAGGAAGTAATAATTGAATAAAAAAGTTTTGATAATTGGAAATCTTGGATATGTGGGATGCGTTCTAAATAAATACCTAAATCAAAATGATAGCGAAGTTTTTGGACTTAATGCTAACTGGTTTGGTGATGATAAAATAATTAGTGATCAGAAAAAATATACTAAAAAACAAATTATTGATGATATCAGAAATGAGATCTCTCAACAAAATATGTGGTCTGAAAATTATGACACTGTAGTCTATCTTGCTGCAGTATCAAATGATCCAATGGACAAAAGATTTTCTAATATAACACATGAAATTAATGGACGAAAATTTATATAAATTAAAATAGACTGATTTAAAAAAATATTATGAAAGTTTTAATTTTAGCAGGTGGATTTGGAACAAGGTTATCTGAATACACACATGAGATCCCAAAACCCATGGTTACTGTTGGAAATATCCCTATAATCGTTCATGTGATGAATTTATATGCCATGTATGGGCACAAAGAATTTATAATTGCCACAGGTTATAAATCTGAAGTAATTAATAACTATTTCACTGAAAATGCAGAAAGCATTATTTCTAAAAATGAAGATGTTATAAAATTAAAATACAATTCAAATAAAAACTCTCAAAACCAATTAACTTTGACTATCTTATACACAGGTGAAAAGACAATGACCGGAGGCAGAGTAAAGCGTGCAGAAGAATATATAAATGAAAATGAGTTTATGATGACCTATGGAGATGGGATATCAGATGTTAATATTAAACTTCTAACTGAACACCACAAAAACAATAATAAACTTGCAACACTATCTGCTGTTAGACCTCCAGTTAGATTTGGAGAATTAGAACTTCAAGGTGAGTTAGTTACTAGCTTTGCTGAAAAACCTAGACTACAAAAGGGTTGGATCAATGGTGGTTTTTTTGTATTAAATAAGGAAATTTTCAAATTTATCAAAGGTGATGATATAATGTTTGAAAGAGAGCCATTGGAAAAATTAGTAGAATTGAACCAATTATCAGCTTTTAGACATGAAAATTTTTGGCAATGCATGGACACCAAAAGAGATAAAGACATGCTTGAAGAAATATGGATATCCAAGAATATACCATGGTTAAAATGAAATAAATCTTATTTAACTAAAATATGTCTAAACCTCTAGTTTCAATTTTAATGAATTGTTATAATGGTGAAAAATATCTTGATGAAGCATTAAGTTCTGTAATTAATCAAACTTATAAAAATTGGGAATTAGTTTTCTGGGATAATCTTTCTTCTGATAAATCTAAAAAAATTGTAAACAATATTAAAGATCTACGAATTAAATATTTTTTATCAGATATCCACACCTCTCAGTATAAAGCTAGAAATAAGGGATTGGAAAAGTGTAGTGGAGAATTTATAGCTTTTCTAGATGTAGATGATTATTGGCTTCCTACAAAGCTTGAAGAACAAATCAAACTATTTAGAAATACAGAAATAGGCTTCTCATGTACAAACTCTTGGAAAATTAATGAAAGAATCAAAGGGAAAAATAAATTAGGATTTAAAAAAATTTATTCTGGTGATGTTTTAGAACACCTATTAAAAAAGGATTTTATAGTTATGTCATCTCTAGTTATTAGAAAATCGATTCTCAAAAATTTATCAATAAATTTTAATCCAAAATATGAAATTGTTGGAGACTTAGATTTTGTATTAAGATTATCTACTATTACTAAACTAGCAGGAATACAAGCTCCTTTAGTTTTTTATAGATTACATGAAAATAATCTTACTTATAAAAAAATTAATTTAAACTATCAAGAGCTTAAAATACTTTACAATGATATACGTTATCAAAATATTTACAATCAAAATAAAAATTTTGATTTTTTTAAAAATAATATAATTCTATATGGGGCAATATATAAAATTCTAAATAAAAAAAGAATTGAATCTTTAAATGATCTTAAGATGTTAACAAAAACTATACATATCATTAAATTTTTAATCGCATTTTTCCTTCCTAATAAAATTTTATTAAATTGGAAAAAATATTAAAAAAAATGAATTACGATATTTCAATAATAGTGCCTTTTTATAAACGAGATGATTATGGAAGAAATATATTTGAGGAAATAAATCATCAATCAAAAAAAGAAAATTTAAAAATAGAATTAATTTTTGTAGATAGTAAAAGCAGAAAGGACTTAGAGAAAAATATTTCGAAAATGAATAATTATGGAAATACTGACGTAAAAATTTATGACACTGAGGATTATGTTAGTAAAAAAAGAAATATTGGTATCTCTAAAGCAAATTCTGAAAATATTATTATTATTGATGATGATTGTATTCCATGCAAAAATTTTTTAAGGAATCACCACTCATCACTTATAGATTTAAATAATAAGAAAAGAATAATATGTGGAATAATTAATTATGATAAAAATTTAAAAGATAGATCTAATTATTTCAGATTTAGAGATGAGGGACATAGAAAATTTGATAAGTTTTATAAATTATCTAAAAACTTAAATTTCCATAATATAGTTGTAATGAATATGTCTTTTAAAAAAAAAACTTATCAAGAAAATAATCTCAAATTTAATGAGGAATTTAATACCTATGGTTTTGAGGATTTACAATTTGGTATAGATGCTTTGTTCAAAGATTTTCAGATTAAAACAAATAATGCTGAAGTAATGCATCAAGACAGCACGCCACTACCAATTTTTAAGAAAAAAATAAATTCTTTTGCAAAAACATATTTTTTTCTTTTTTACCCATACAATAAGAATAGAATTGAAAATAATAACGATAAGCAAAAATATGAAATTATATCTAGTGATCTGAAAGAATATAAAGCTCTACTTTTTCTGAGCAAATTAAATACAAAATACAAAAATAAAAATATATTTATTAAAATTTTATATAGTTTTATTTATTATTTATCTGGTTTAATGAGTTTCATATTAACAAGAATTTTAATTATAACTGATAAAATAAAATTTCTTTACTCTTATAAGTTATATAAAGCCTTAGTTCACATCGTAATAATTAATAGTTTATTTGGGAAAGAAGAGATTAATAAAGAATGGTTAGAATTAAATTAATAGTTATTAATTTTTATAAACTTTTCCTAAATAATTATCTAAAAATTTACTATTTTTTGTCAAGACTCTTAAAATTACATTTCTAAAAAAAATCATAATAGGATTTGATAAATGAAAAGTAAATTGATTTAATTTTGATCTGTTGTTAATCATTTTTACTTTTGTAACTCTGTTTTCATAAAAATTTTTTTTATTATTTATAATGTTATCAAATAATTCTGATGCTCCCTCAATTGATTGTGATGCGCCTTGTGCAAATGAAGGAGGAAAAGCAAAAAATGCATCTCCAAGTAAAAAGATATTTTTACCTGGTTTAAGATAGCCTTTACTTACAAAAACTGGGAAGCACTTAATATTATCAATATTTTCTAAAATAGTTGTTGAAAACTCATTTAGCAGTTTATGTTTAATACCTTTAATGAAAGTTTCTTCTTTAAAAAGACTGTAATTGCTGAGCTCTTTTTCTGTTAATTGATATTTTAAAACTCCAATAAAATTATAACTTTCATGGGCTTTTTTTATGGGATAAATCACATAATGAAAATTATGTCCCATAAATAATGAAATATTATTTTCATTTAAATTCTTAAGTTTATTTCTTGAAATATTGCCTCTAATAGCAATGGAATTATTATATGAGGGCTTTATCTCATCATTGGTAATTAATGATTTTCCTTTTGAAAAAACACCATCAGAAATAATTAAATGGTCACAAATTGCTTTATTGTTTTCATTAAAAGTTAAATATATTTGATCATTATTTTTTTCAATTTTTTCAATGCCGTGATTATACTTAATTATATCATTATTTAATTTACACTTTAAAAATTCAACTAACTTAGATCTTTTAAGGATTGTGTACTTGCAGTCTTCAGAATTAAAATCTGAAATATTTAGATCGCATATTTTTTTTTCTGGTTTAATTGTATAAAAATCAATTTTCTCAGGGTTAAACCTATCTCCATCTTCTAAAGTATTAAATCCAATTTTATTAAGAAGTTTGATACTATTAGTTGATAGCTGTATTCCATATCCTTCAACTAAATCAATTGAAGTATTTTTTTCATAAATAGTTACCTGATAATCTTGATTCTCTTTAAATAAATTAGCAATAAATAAGCCAGAAATACCCGCTCCAATTATTGCAATTTTTTTCATAATTGATTTTCCAAATATGAAACAATTTTTTTAGTAAAAGTTGGCAGTGTATATTTTTTTAATTTTTTAGGATCAATCCAATAAGAAAAAGGCAGAGGTTTATTGATCTTACTAGTCTTAATTTTAATATTCATGTTCATATT
>JAOHJV010000040.1 GCA_028100865.1 Candidatus Pelagibacter sp.
ATCTAAAATTTCTAAAGTTTTTTCTTTATCAAGGTCCTCGTAATAATCGTCATTAATTTGCATCATTGGGGCGTTCACACAAGCTCCTAGGCATTCAACTTCCATCCATGAACAACTCTTGTCACTTGATAATTCCGACTCATTTTCTGAAATTTTTTCTTTGCATGCTTCAACTAGTTTGTTTGCTCCTCTAATCATGCATGGAGTAGTAGTGCAAACTTGTACAAAAAATTTTCCAACAGGAGATAAATTGTACATTGTATAAAAAGTAGCGACCTCATAAACTTTTATGTAAGGCATCTCTAAAAATTTAGCGATATACTTCATGGCAGCCAATGGTATCCAATTATTATTTTGTCTCTGAGCTATGTAAAGTAAAGCCATGACAGCACTTTGCTGTTTACCCTCAGGATATATAGAAACTATAGATTTTGCAGCCTCTAAAGATGAAGGATTAAACTCGAAAGTTTCTGGCTGATCTTTTGCTGGCCTTCTTAAACTCATCTATCCACTTCTCCAAAAACTATATCCATTGAACCCAATACAGCAGGTACATCAGCTAACATGTGTCCTTTTATTAAATAATCCATTGACTGAAGGTGTGAAAACCCTGGTGCTCTAATTTTACACTTATAGGGTTTGCTTGAACCATCTGAAATTAAATATACACCAAACTCACCTTTTGGAGCTTCAACAGCAGTATAAATTTCATCTTTTGGAACTCTATAACCCTCTGTAAAAAGTTTGAAATGATGGATCAAAGCTTCCATTGATTGCTTAAGATCTTTTTTTGGTGGTGGGCTTATTTTTCCATCTAAAGATTTAATTGGTCCTTTTTCCATTTTTGAAAGACATTGTTTTATAATAGAAACGCTTTCTTTCATTTCTTCAATTCTACATAAATATCGATCATAACAATCTCCATTTTTTCCAACAGGAATTTTAAAATCAAGTTGATCATAACATTCGTAAGGCTGTGATTTTCTTAAATCCCACGGAACTCCAGAACCTCTAAGCATAACTCCTGAAAAAGAATAATCTAATGCATCTTGTTTCGATACAATTCCTATATCCACATTCCTTTGTTTAAAAATTCTATTATCAGTTAATAAACTTTCAAGATCATCAATAATTTTTGGGAATGTTTCACAAAATTTTTCTATATCCTCCTCTAGTCCTCGAGGTAAATCTTGATGAACTCCACCTGCTCTAAAATAATTTGCATGAAGTCTTGATCCTGAGGCTCTTTCATAAAAAGTCATCAATGTTTCTCTTTCTTCAAACCCCCATAATGAAGGCGTAAGTGCACCAACATCAAGTGCTTGTGTGGTAACATTTAAAATATGACTTAATATTCTACCTATCTCACAAAAAACTACCCTTATATATTGAGCTCTAATTGGTACATCAATATCTAATATTTTTTCAACTGCTAGAGCAAATGCATGCTCTTGGTTCATGGGTGCAACATAATCTAATCTATCAAAATAAGGTACTGCTTGCATGTAAGTCTTATTTTCAATTAACTTTTCAGTACCTCTATGAAGTAAACCTATATGTGGATCAGCTTTTTCAACAACTTCACCATCAAGCTCTAAAATCAATCTAAGAACACCATGAGCAGCAGGGTGTTGAGGTCCAAAATTTAAATTAAGATTTTTAATTTTTTTTGTCATTATTATCTATTTCTTCCTTGATATATTTTGTTCCCTCCCAAGGACTTTCGTAATCAAAATTTCTATAATTTTGTTCTAGTTTGACAGGTTCACTAATAACTTTTTTTTGATCTTCGCTATATCTAACCTCAGAGTGACCAGTAAGAGGAAAATCTTTTCTTAAAGGATGGCCTTCAAAACCATAATCAGTTAAAATTCTCCTTAGATCTGGATGATCTTGAAATGATACCCCATACATATCAAAAACCTCTCTTTCCATCCAATTAGCAGCTGGAAATATACTTGTTAATGATGGAATTACTTCATTTTCATTTATTAAATAAGTTAAAATAATTCTTTGATTAAATTCATGACTTAAAAATAGATAAACCATTTTAAATCTCTGAGCATTCTCTGGGTAGTCAACAACAGTTACATCAATTAGTTGTCTAAATTTAGTTTCTTGATTTGTTTTTAAGAAAAGAGTTACATCAATTAAATCCTCTTTATCAATTTCAATGTATAGCTGATTATGTTTTATTTCAGTGATATTGATTTTAGTTGTCAATTCTGAATTTATTTTTTTTTCTAAATCTTCTAAATTTTTCATATCTACCTAATAAAGGAACCTTTGTTTCTAATTTTTTTCTGTAATTGTAATATCCCATACAACAAAGCTTCAGCAGAAGGCGGACAACCTGGAACATAAATATCAACTGGTACAATTCTATCGCAGCCTCTGACTACAGAATATGAATAATGATAATATCCTCCACCATTAGCGCAACTCCCCATAGATATTACATATCTTGGTTCAGGCATTTGGTCATAAACTTTTCTTAAAGCTGGAGCCATTTTATTTGTAAGAGTACCTGCTACAATCATTACATCAGATTGTCTTGGGGATCCTCTAGGTGCCGCTCCAAATCTTTCTAAATCATATCTTGGCATCGCAGTTTGCATCATCTCAACAGCGCAACATGCAAGACCAAAAGTCATCCAGTGTAAAGATCCAGATCTAGACCAGTTGATTAAATTGTCTAATGATGTTGTAATAAATCCATTCTTACTAAAATCTTTAGCGAGTTGTTTAAATTCTTCAGGTACTTGATCTATTTTATTATTCATTATGATTAAAATTTATTCCCAATCTAGAGCGCCTTTTTTCCA
>JAOHJV010000041.1 GCA_028100865.1 Candidatus Pelagibacter sp.
GTTTGTAATAAGAATAAAAAAAATAATTGTAAAAAAAACTTTAAAATTTTTTTTATGCATTTATCTAAACCAACCCTTTAATCCACTTTGACCAGGTGTTTTTTTATAAATTTCTTTTTCATATGTCGTTAAAGGTATTAATGTTATAGTAAAAAATAAATCTTCAGTTGGTTTTAAATCGTGGTCTTGGTAAAATGTTTTATTAAATTTTAAAGCTGCAATTAAACAATCATTTTTATATTCGTAGCTTAAATTATAAAATTCTGTTAAATTAATCTCCTTGTTTCTTTGTGTAGAAAATTTAAACGAACTATTGTCATCTATTTTAAATTGAGTTGAGTTAGATAGTAAATGAGTTGATCCTACTTCATTTCTCTCTTCTATAAAATTAAATTCTGTAATAAAATTATTTATATTGATTTGGGTATTAATTGAATTTGAATTTAATGTTTTTAAATCATTGTCTAAAGAGAAATTATAACCAAAATTAATATTTTCTAATAAACTGTTGTTTATTGAACCAAAAATATCTGAATTTTTTTTATTAATAGTTGAAGTGACAGGTATCCCTTTTTCATATTCATCTCGAAAGACGGTAGCTAGATGGAATGAGAAATATTTATCTTTTACATTTTCTTTTTCTTTTTCTTCAGTTTCTATAACATCTATTTTATAGTCCAGACCAATAGTAAGTGATTTACCTGCTTCATACGCATTTAAGCCTAATCTATTAGTGTCAAAAACGTTACCAGCATCTACTTTTTTATTATTTCCACTAAAATTATCCATGTTGTCACCTGGATTGATTCTAAAAGAAATTTTAGGTGTTAAGTTTTCTATTATTTTATCACTTTTTTTTAATAAAGGAAAAATAGTATCTAATTGTATTAAACTCATACCATCGATATTTGGACTAGAAGTATAATCAGGATCATCTTTAGCGATCGAATTAAAATTTTTAAAATATAAGCTAAAATTATTTTTAAAACCATAATTTGTCACATAATCATTTGATTTGTATTCAATATTATTAGTAATTGAGGTCATTAGTTTATTCGTATCTGAGAGAGTGTTGCTTCCATTTAAAGAAATAGACACAATGCCATTAGTTTTGTTAGTCAAAATTTCTTTATAGAAATCATAATATGGAAATACAAATTGATATCTATCATTATTTTTAACACCTAATTGCTCATAAGACGCAAGACCTGCACTAAAATCATAACTTTCATTATCTAAGCTTAGACTTACAGTCGTTTCCATCAAATCTTTATTGCTTGGCATTAAAGGTGTTTTAATTAGACTGCTTTCAAATACTTTTAGATAAGTATCGTTACTTACTCTTTGAACGTTGATATCAATATTGCTATTAGTAAAATCTGGTAATGAGAGATCCTTATTATAATTTAAAAAAAAATGAGTAATATCTTTTGTCTTATTGTCTGATGATGATTTGTAGTTTTTTGTTAAAGCAAAATCGCTGTTAAGACTGTAATCTTTACCTTTTTCTCTAAATTCGTTTTGAAGGGTATATTTGTTATCGTCAAATATTGTTGGATTAAATGTTAAATCTTTACTAGGACCCAGTGTTTTAAAGTAAGGTACGTATAGTGATGAGCCTAAAGTTTGTGAACTATTAAATTGTGGTTTTAAAAAACCCGATCTTCTTTTTACAGTTGGGTCAGGGTGAAAAAACTTTGGAAAATATAGGACTGGTACATTATAGATTTTTAGAATTGCATTTTTATAAATTATATCTTTTTTAATTTTATCATGAGTTATTTCCTCTGATTTTATACTCCAAGGTGGACAATTATCATTAAACTTACAGCTCGTAAAAATTCCATTTTTAATAATAGTTTTATTCTTTTCACTTATTGAGGATGAACCATATATTCTTGGATCATGATTTTTATCACCAAATACGTCTTTATGTGTCTTGATCTTTGTTTCTTTAGCTATATGACTTTTTTCTTTGAAATTAAAGAATCCCTCTGAGAAAAAATATTGGTCAATTTTATTACCATCAACTTTAGCCAAAACTTCAACTTTTTTCCCCGTCAGAACTTCTGTAGCAATATTGTATGAAAAGTTATCTAATTTATAAATATTGCCACTATCGTCTTTTAACGATGATTTATTTTGAGAGAATAATTTTTCAGTATTTCTTAAAAATGTAACATCTTTTGAATTAAATATATATTTTTTTTCAATTAAAGCTTTAGTTTTTCCTTCTGTAAAAATTTTTTCATCATTTTTAAAATAGGTAATTTCATCTGCATATATTGTTGTATCTTTTTCAAGATCTTTAACTATTGCCTCTTTTTTTGCTTTAAAAATATTATTGATTTTATCGTATTCAAGTCTTAAAGCTGTAATAGTATTGTTTTGGTTAACAGCTTTAGAGTTTCCTATAGAATATACTTTTTCATCATTTTTAAGATAGGTAATTTCATCTGCATATATTGTTGTATCTTTTTTAAGATCTTTAACTATTGCCTCTTTTTTTGCTTTAAAAATATTATTGATTTTATCGTATTCAAGTTTGTGGGCTTGAATATTATTATCATCACTAACGGCTTTTGAATTACCAATACTAAATATTTTTTCATCATTTTTAAGGTAAATTGCCTTGTCAGTTGTAATAATAATTTTTTTAATTTTATCAAAATATCTCACATTACCAGTTGTCTCCAAGATATTTGTTAGCTTGTTATAATAAAAATTA
>JAOHJV010000042.1 GCA_028100865.1 Candidatus Pelagibacter sp.
GGTTAAGAGCTGTTAGAGATGACCCACAAGCAGCATTAAGCTTATGTATTAATGTATCTAATTATAAAATAATTGCATATGTCATTTCAGCCATGATCATGGCTCCAATGGGTAGTTTATTTGCTCAATATATTTTAATCATAGATCCAGACAGAGTTTTTAATATAGAGATTTCAATTATTGTTTTGTTGATTACTGTTCTTGGTGGAATAGGGAATGTTTGGGGGCCAATAATTGGTGCAGCTATTCTTATTCCTATTTCAGAATATTCAAGAATTTATTTAGGAGGAACGGGAGGTGCTGTGGATCTAATTCTTTATGGTTTGATCTTAATGATAATTTGTATTTTTAGGCCTGACGGACTTATATCGTTTGTTCCAAAAGATATTTTAGAGAGAAAAAAACAAAGATGAAAATATTATCTGTAGAAAATTTGAGTAGATCTTTTGGAGGAATTAAAGCAAATGATAATATTTCTTTTGAAGTTGAAGAAGGAACTATTTTAGGGGTTATTGGTCCCAATGGAGCAGGTAAATCGACTTTATTTGATTTAATTACTGGTTACACAAAAGCAGACAATGGAAAAGTACAATTTTTCGATAAAAATATTTTTGGACTAAGTCCTGATAAAATAAGTAACTTAGGAGTAGGTAGAACTTTTCAAAAATTAAAACCATTCGCAGATCAAACATTACTTGAAAATGTTATGATTGGTTCTTTTGTAAAAGAAAATAACATCAAAAAAGCTCGTGACAAAGCTTTAGAGATTATAGACTTTGTTGATTTGATAGAAAAACGACATCATTTTGCAAAAGAACTTTCTACAGGACAGAGAAAAAGATTAGAAATGGCAAGAGCAATGGCTATTGAACCAAAATTACTTTTAATGGATGAGGTAACAGGAGGTGTTGATCAAAAAACCATACCTGGATTAGTAGAACTTATTAAAAAACTAAAAAAATCAGGAGTAACAATTGTTACGATAGAACATAATATTAATATCATAATGGAAATTTCAGATAATGTTCTAGCGTTAGATCAAGGTAAAAGTATTGCTTTTGGATCTCCAAAAGAAATTCAAAATAACAAACAAGTAATAGACTCGTATTTAGGAACATTTGATGCTGCTTGATGTAAAAAATATTGATGTTTTGTATGATGATTTTCAAGTTATCTGGGATATTTCTATTAACGTCAATAAAGGTGAGATGGTAGCATTGCTTGGACCAAATGGTTCAGGAAAAAGTACTATTTTGAATACGATTAGCAATTTAGTTCACCATAGAAATGGAAGCATACATTTTGAAAACAATTTAATTTCAGAAATACCTACTCATAAGCGAACTGAACTTGGAATATCTCATGTGCTTGAAAGAAGAAGGGTTTTCCCCCATTTAACAGTAATGCAAAATTTATTACTTGGAGCTTGGCATCCAAAAGCAAAAGAACAGTTAGATAATTCTTTAATTAAAATCTATAAAATTTTTCCAAAACTTGAAGTTAGATCAAGTCAACTTGCACGAACAATGTCTGGTGGTGAGCAACAAATGTTAGCTATTGCAAGAGGAATGATGGGGCTTCCAAAACTTTTAATGGTAGATGAACCTTTTTTGGGTCTTTCACCTATGGTTATGAAAGATTTAATTAAGATATTTAAGAATATAGTAAATGAAGGAATATCAATCCTATTTGTTGAACAAAATGTTAGGTTGGCATTAAGTATGGCTGATAGAGGTTATGTGCTTGAAAGTGGAAGATTAGTGATTGATGGAAAATCTTCAGATCTTATTGATAATGAAAAAGTAACAAAAGTTTTTTTAGGAAACTAATTATAAAGCGGCAAGATCGTTATTCAATTTATCAGTTATAAGCATTTTACCAGGGCTATGTGTTATACAAAAATCTGGCTTTGAATTTTCTAGAACTGACTGTGGAGTTACTCCACATGCCCAAAAAACCGGTATTTCATTATTTTTAAATGATCTTGGCGCATCCCCATACTCAGGCTTCATAATATCTTTTATTCCAATTTCAGCTGGATCTCCTAAATGAATAGGTGCTCCATGAACTGCTGGAAATCTAGAACTAATTTGTATTGATCTTATTGCGTCTTTTGAATTTAAAGGTCTCATTGAAACAACAAGTTTACCCGAAAATTGTCCCGCAGGTTCACAATCAATTGATGTTTGGTACATTGGAACAATAGTATTATTTTCAATATGTTGAATAGGAATTCCAGCTTCTATTAAAGGAAGTTCAAAAGACATTGAGCAACCTAGAACAAATGTAGTTAAATCATCATTCCAATATTTTTTAATATCATAAGGCTCATCTATAAGTTTTCCTTTTTCCCAAATTCTATATTGAGGAACATCTGTTCGAATATCAATATCCCCTAAATCTTTTAACGAGGGATCTCCTTTAGTACCAAATCCAATTAACGGACAAGGTTTAGGGTTTTTTTGACAAAAAGATGCAAAATCCATTGCATATTTGCTTGGAAGAATACAAAGATTACCTTGAACATATTTATTTGCAGTTCCTGCAGTTTGTTCAGTATATTTATTATCTCTTATAATTTTTCTAGCTTCATTTGGATCTTGAATATCAAGCATAGGATTTAGTATTTTGATTTCTTGGTACCTTCAATAATTTCTTTTAACTCACCATACTCTTCACAATTACAATTTTCTAATACTTTTAG
>JAOHJV010000043.1 GCA_028100865.1 Candidatus Pelagibacter sp.
AACTTTCTTGATATTCATAAAATTAGAATGTTCTTATATTAAAATTAAATCAAACTTAAAATAAATAAATCGTCTCAATATTGACTTTGATGGATTTTTAATTCTTCAATATCTATATGACATCGAATTGCATTTCCATTATCTCCAAATTGCCATGGTGGAGTTTCATTTCTACATTTATCACCAATAATTCTTGGACACCTTCCTTGAAAAGAGCAGCCAATTTCAGGAGGTTTTTCCTCAACTATATCTTCTGCAACTAGTTTTGGTTTTATATCTGGGTCTGGCTCTAATACAGCACCTATTAAAACTTCTGTATAAGGGTGAGAGGGAAATTGATAAACATCCTTTGATGGACCAATTTCGCATAACCTTCCTTGATATAAAACAGCTACCCTATCACTGATAGCCTTTACAACTGCAAGATCATGAGAAACAAATACATAAGTTGTGCCTAACTCTTCTTTTAATTTTTGTAATAAATCTAATACAGCAGCTTGTACCGACACATCTAAAGCTGAAGTTACTTCATCACATAAAATAATATCTGGTCTTGCTGCAAAAGCTCTTGCAACAGCTATCCTCTGTTTCTCTCCTCCAGATAATTGTCTTGGGTATCTACTCATATAAAAAGGACCTAATCTTACTTTTTCAAGTAATTCAGCAATACTTTCTTTAAGTTTACTACCTGTCAGACCAAAATATAATTTTAAAGGTTGGGAGAGTATTTGCTCAACTGTATGATTAGGATTTAATGACTCGTCTGGATTTTGAAAGATTAATTGAATAGATCTTAAATCCTCTGAATTTCTTTTTTTTAGATCACCAGATAACAATTTTTCTTTATCAAATTTTATATGACCATCTTTTGTTTTTAATAACCCAGCAATAGATTTTAAGATTGTAGATTTGCCACTTCCAGACTCTCCTACTAATGCAATGGTCTCACCTTTATTAATGTTTATATTTATATCTTTTACTGTTGGATTTGTATCGGTCACTTTATTCAAGAATTGATCTATAATACCTTGTTTTGCATAAGATATAGAAACGTCCTTTAAATCTAAAATTTCATCTATCGTTACTTCTTTTTGTGAATAATTTTTTGTTTTTTGTTCACTAGTTTTAGAAATGAATTCAGAATGATTAAAACATCTTACACTTGTATCCATTTCAGATAAATATTCTAACTCAGGAACTTGTGTTTTACATTTTTCATTTGAAAAATTACATCTATCATAAAAACTACAACCATTCTCAATGTTACCTGGTTGTGGTTGACTACCTGGCATTGAGTCGGGAAGACCTGCTAAAGAAAGTTTTGGAATTGATTTTAATAATCCATATGTATATGGATGAATAGGATCTTTTAAAATTTTTCTTACTGGTCCTTCAAGGACAATTTCACCTGCATACATTACTATCACTCTGTCACAAACTTGAGCTATTGCTCCAAGGTCGTGACTTACATAAACCATGGATGTTCCTGTATCTTTTGCTATATCTTTTAAAAGTTCTAAAACATGTGCTTGAGTTGTTACATCCAATCCAGTAGTTGGCTCATCTAACAATAATAGCTCTGGGTTACCAGCTAAAGCCATAGCAACTGCAACTCGTTGTTGTTGTCCTCCTGAAAGTTCATGAGGATATCTAAGTGCCATTATTTTTGGAGAAGGAAGTCTAACTTGATTTAGTAATTCTGAAATTTTTTGCACTCTTTCAGTTTTGCTATAATCAGTATGAAGTCTAAGAGCTTCTTCAATTTGATAGCCAATTTTAAGATTTGGAGTTAATGCTTGCCCAGCATTTTGTGGGATCATTGCAATTTTTCTACCTCTTATATCTTCTAATTGCTTATTATTTAGACTAAGAAGATTTTGTGATTTAAACAAACACTCACCTCCGATAGTAAAAAGACCTTGTTTAATATACCCCATCATCGCAAGCGCAAGTGTACTTTTTCCTGACCCAGACTCTCCTACTATACCTACAGTTTCACCTTTTCTAATATTTGTGGTTATGTTTCTAAGTATTGATATTTGTTTACCTTTTTGACTTTTAAAACCAATTGATAAGTCTTTAATTTCTTGAATATTAGTTATCATATTTTAAACAGGAGCTTTTGTTGATCTATCAATTCCTAAAGCCTTAGCAAAAGCATCAGCTGTTAAATTTATTCCAATAATTAATGAGCTTAACCCAACAATAGGCGCTATTACTGCCCACCATGCAAAAGACATTAATCCTCTAGCATTTGATATCATTAATCCCCAATCAGGAGTTGGAGGGCTTACTCCAAATCCTAAAAAAGATAATGAGCTAAATCCAAGAAGCATCCAAGACCATCTCATTGCTCCTTCAACTAAAATAGCATCTCTCACATTTGGTAATATTTCATTCCAAATAATTGAAAGATTACTATGGCCTCTAGCTTTTGCAGAAACTATAAAGTCTTTAGCTATTACATCATGAGTAGCAGCTCTTGCAACACGAACAATTCCTTTTCCATAAAAAAATCCAAGAGCAGGTATTAATACTTCAGTAGTTGTTCCAAGAAGTGAAACTATTAAAAGCATAGCTAATATCCAAGGTATTGATAAAAATGCATCTACTATTCTCATTACAATATCATCAATTCTTCCTCCTACTAGACCACAAAAAATTCCTAAAAG
>JAOHJV010000044.1 GCA_028100865.1 Candidatus Pelagibacter sp.
AATCATTACTTGGATGATATAAATGAAACAGAGTTAAAAAATCTTGAAAAAAGAGATGATGGAAAATTCGAGGTACTAGACGTAAAACTTGATAATCGTAAAACAAAAAGTCTTGATCCAAATAATAATAAAGTCATTGAAAGTAAAAAGGTAGAAGTTGTTGCTGAAGTAAACCAAGCTAGCACAGAAAATAAAGAAAATATTATTGCAAACTTCAATAAATCATCTGAAAGAGGTGGTAAAAGATTTGGAATGCCAGATAGAAGAAAAGGTTACATCCAAAAAGCTACTATTGGAGATCATAAAGTTTACTTACATACTGGTGAGTACGAAGACGGTAAAATAGGAGAAATTTTTATTGATACAAGCAAAGAAGGAGAGTTAGTAAAAGCTCTAATGAATAATTTTGCTATAGCCGTCTCATTAGGACTTCAATATGGTGTGCCGCTTGATGAATTCATAAGTGCATTTGTTGGCACAAAGTTTGAACCATCTGGAAAAGTGCATGGTAATGACAGAATACTAAGTGCAAGTTCAATACTAGATTATATTTTTAGAGAATTAGCAATATCATATCAAAATAGAGAAGATCTAGCTCATACACCTTCGATTGGTGGTAGCGAGATAGCTACAAATGAAGAAAATCAATCTGAAGACCAAAACCAATTGTTAAAAATTGTAAAAGATATAACCAGTAAAGGTTTTGTAAGAAATAATTATAAGAAAAATTTAGTAGATCTTTCAGACGTTAAAATAAGTTTAAAAGGTAAAAAATAATTTTATTTCTTATTTTTTATATCAATACCTAGTTCTTTTAATTGGTCTTCGCTCACATCAGATGGAGCTTTCATCATTAAATCCTGTGCATTTTGATTCATAGGAAACATTGTTACTTCTCTGATATTTTTTTCATTCGCTAGTAACATTACTATTCTATCAATACCAGGGGCTATTCCTCCATGAGGTGGGGCTCCATAACTTAATGCATTAATCATACCACTAAATTTTTCATCTACTTGTTTCTTGTCATAGCCTGCTATTGAAAAAAGTTTATACATAAGTTCTGGTTTGTGGTTTCTTATCGCACCAGAAGAAAGTTCAATACCATTACAGACAATATCGTATTGATAAGCCAATATATCTAAAGGTTTTTCAAAATTTTCTTCAGTTAAATTTCCTTGTGGCATAGAAAATGGATTATGACTAAACTCAATTTTGTTAGTTACTTCATTTTTTTCAAACATTGGATAATCAACAATCCAACAAAATGCAAAAATATCATCGTCAATTAAATCTAGATCTTTAGCTATTTTATCTCTTGCGAGTGAGGTAATTTTTTCTAGATCATTTTGCTTTCCACATGCCATGAAAATACTATCTCCTACTTCTGAGTTAGTTTGTTTCATAATTTCTTCTAATGCTTCGTGTGAAAAAAACTTTCCAATCGGTCCTTTAGCTGAGAGTTGATCTTCTTTTTCAAAAGTAAAATATGCTAATCCAGAAGCACCCTGCTCTTTCGCCCATTTATCAATATTGTCAAAAAAGCTTCTAGGTTTATCTTTTGTATTTTTAGTTGAAATACATCTGACTTTCGAACCAGATTTTACAAGTTTTTTAAATATCTCAAACGATACATCTTCTCTTGTAAATATTTTCGTAATATCATTTATAAGTAATGGGTTTCTTAAATCAGGCTTGTCGCTTCCATATTTTAACATTGCATCAGCATATGAAATTTTTGGAAATTTATCGTACAACAGTTTTTTATTTGAGAATTTCTTAAAAGTATTAACCATTAAAGTTTCAACAACATTAAAAACATCTTCTTGTTCCACAAAAGACATCTCTAAATCTAATTGATAAAATTCTCCTGGACTTCTATCAGCTCTAGCATCTTCATCTCTAAAGCAAGGAGCAATTTGAAAATATTTATCAAATCCAGAAACCATTATTAATTGTTTAAATTGCTGAGGCGCTTGTGGTAAGGCATAAAATTTTCCAGGGTTAAGTCTACTAGGAACTAAAAAATCTCTCGCACCTTCTGGACTTGATGAGGTTAAAATTGGTGTTTGAAATTCTAAAAAACCAAGTTTAGTCATTTCATTTCTAATATATGAAATCACTTTTGATCTTAAGATTATATTTTCGTGAATTTTTTTTCTTCTTAAATCTAAAAATCTATATTTTAATCTTATTTCTTCAGCGTACTCTTGATCGCTAAAAACTGGCATTGGTAATTCTTTACAGGTCCCCAATATTTCAAATTCATTTATAACAACTTCAATTTCACCAGTTTCGATCTCTTTATTAATCGTCTCATCAGAACGGCTAACAACTTTTCCACTTACTTTTATGACAGTTTCAAGTTGAATTTTTTCTAAATCTAAAAAATTTTTATTTTCTTTATCTATAATACATTGGGTAATTCCGTAGTTATCTCGCAGGTCAATAAATAGAAGGTTCCCATGATCTCTTTTTTTATTAATCCACCCAGAAATTAAAATGTTTTTATCTAAATCATCTTTTCTTAGTTCATTACAATTATGTGACCTATATTTATTCAATTATTCTCCTAGGGCTTCTTTTATAATTTTAAAATCGATTGGTTTTTTTCGTTTTAAACTAATTTTGTCGAT
>JAOHJV010000045.1 GCA_028100865.1 Candidatus Pelagibacter sp.
TTCCACCTTGAACTTGCATCAAAATACCTCTTGTTTTCTCATTTTGACCATCAGCACCAAACTTAATTCCTCTGTATGGAACAATTAAAGATTCTGATGACATATCAAGATCTACTAACGCTTGTCTAATTTTTTCAGGGTCAGTTGATCCTGCATTGTTAATTGCATTAGCTAAAGCCATAAATCCAGTAAATGCTCTTGCAGGTACATCAGATAGATCTCTTCCACCTGAATGTGTTTTGAAAAGTTCATTTACAGTTCCTATCATTGGAATAGTAGTTGCTAAGTCAGTGTTAAAAGGTGATCTTGTAATCACACCTTCTGCTTTACTTCCCATAGTAGCTATAAACTTAGGATCTGTATAACCAGCATTCTGAGCAACTAGAAGCTTAGGATTATAATCTAGTTCTTTTGCAGTATTTAAGAATAAATAAGCATCAGCTGTGTAAGATGAAGGCAATAAAACATCTGGGTTTTTTGCTTTCAATCTTTGAACTTCAGAACTTAGAGATGTTGTTTTTGCTTTGTAGCTTATTTTTTCAATAACTTTATAGCCTTGATCTTTAGCCATTTTGTTTTGAGTTCCACCACTATCTGATCCCCATAAAGTATCTTCATGAATAATACCAAGAGTATTTAGTTTGTTACTATTTTTCTTGTTAAAGTCATTCATAAATTCAAACATCAACTGAGTGAATTCACCATCATGAGGTGTAACTCTGAAGAAATATTTAAATCCTCTTGTAGTTAGTTTTGGAGATGTAGACTCTCCGTTAACCCAAGGAATTCCAGCTCTTTCAGATACCTGACTTGCTGCACCTGTAACAGATGAGTAGTAAGCTCCAAACATCGCGTGAACCTTATCAGAATTTAACATCTTTTCAGTTTCACCAACTCCAACATCAGGTTTTCCACCATGGTCACCTACAACGATTGATATTTTTCCACCACCCAATCCTTTAAGACCAGCATCTTTTGCTAAAGGCATACCAGGAATATTGTGGCTATTGTTAATAATATCTAAAGCAGTTTGAACTGCTGCAACTGCGTCCTTACCAACTTGAGCTACAGGACCAGTTAATGGATACAGTACTCCAATTTTAACATCTTGTGCTGAACTTATAACAGGTGCACAAACCAATGATAAAAAAGTAAATACTGAAAGTATTAATTTTTTCATTTATTTTCCCCTCGTATTTGTTTTTTAAAAGAACATTCTAATACTATCTAAGATACCAATTCAACGATTTACTTTATCGATGAATATTAAGAATCGTTCTAAATAAGATTTATTTATTATATATATTATCTGTATATATATTAGTAAATTAACATAATGACCTCAGAAATAATTCTTCAAGCTATAGTTACAGGATTAATGATGGGCTTAATCTATGCATTAATAGCTGCAGGATTAAGTTTAATATTTGGGTTAATGGATATTGTTAATTTCGCTCATGGTGAGCACTTAATGCTATCAATGTTTTCTTCTTTTTGGCTGTGGTCATTGTTTGGATTGGATCCAATTTTTTCTATTCCAATTACAATTTTGTTAATGGCTTTTTGTGGAGTAATCACTCACTACTTTCTAATTAGATATATTTTAAAAGCAAAAATGTTAATTCAAATTTGCGCAACATTTGGATTATCAATATTCATTAGATCAATTGCTCAACTACTTTGGACTCCTGATTTTAGAAATGTAGATAAGCCTTTATTGGAAGGTAGATTAGAAATAGGCTCAGTATTTATTGGTCAGCCTCAATTGGTAGCTAGTCTAGTATGTTTGGTTGCTTTTATAGGTTTATATTTATTTGTTACAAAAACTGAAACTGGCTTAGCTCTTCAAGCAACTGCACAAGATAGGCATGCTGCTGAGATTTTAGGAATTCCTTCAAACAAAATGTTTGCAATTGGATGGGCAATTGGACTGGGTTGTGTTGGTGTTGCTGGAGGCATGATGGCTAATTACTTTTTTATTTTTACAGATGTTGGAATTAATTTTGCTTTATTTGCTTTTGTTGCAGTAGCTCTTGGTGGATTTGGAAGTATCATTGGATGCTTATATGCAGGAATAATTATTGGACTTGTTGAGTCTTTAGGTGGTTTATTAATAGATCCTTCATTTAAGCTTTTATATGTTTTTGCAATTTATCTATTAGTTGTGATTTATAGACCTCAAGGTTTGTTTGGTAGGTATTAATGGAAAATAAATTATTAATTGCTAAATCTGAACCTCTTTGGAACACTGACAATCGAGTAATTTATTTTATTGGTAGTTTAATCGTTTTATTATTTGCCTTACCACTTTTTGGATTAAATTCATTTTATCTTCATTTATTAATTATGATTTTTATGCATGCTGTTATGGCTCAATCGTGGAACGTAATAGCTGGTTTTTCTGGCCAAATTAGTTTGGGTCATGGAGCATTTTTTGGAATAGGTGCATATGCAACCTCATTTTTTTATATCGAATATGGAATATCTCCTTGGTTAAGCATGCCTTTTGGAATTTTAGTATCTGGAATTTTTGCAATTTTAATTGGAATTCCAATGCTAAGATTAAGTGGTCATTATTTTGCAATTGCAACTTTACTTATAGG
>JAOHJV010000046.1 GCA_028100865.1 Candidatus Pelagibacter sp.
TGAAGCAATAAAACAAATTCAAAAAGATGCAGAAATTGCTGTAAGACAGGGTGTTACTCAATTAATTTTAAGTGATAAAGAATTATCGGAGACTAATTTGCCCATCCCTATGCTGTTGTGTGTAGGAGCAATCAATTCATTTTTAATAGAAAAAAAATTAAGAGGATATGTTTCTATAAATGTCCAATCTGGAGAAGCTTTAGATACTCACTCATTTGCTACTTTAATTGGTGTGGGAGCAACCACAGTAAACCCATATCTTGCTTTTGATAGCTTGTACCAAAGACATGAAAAAAAACTTTTTGGAAAATTTAGTTTTGATGAATGTATAGAAAGATATATCAAATCTGTGAATGCTGGACTTTTAAAGATTATGTCCAAAATGGGAATTTCTGTTTTGAGCTCATATAGAGGAGGATGTAATTTTGAAACTGTAGGATTAAGTAGAACAATTGTTTCTGATTATTTTCCTGGTATTGTATCAAAAATATCTGGAATTGGACTAACAGGAATAGAAAAAAAAATTAGATCTATCCATAAAGAAGCATTTGAAAGTTCTGAAACTATTTTACCAATAGGTGGCATATATAGATATCGTAAAAATGGAGAGACACATCAGTATCAAGGAAAATTAATTCATTTATTACAAAGTGCTGTCGGATCTAATTCTTACGAAGCATATAAAAGGTATGCTGAGGGAATATATAACTTACCACCAATAAACTTGAGAGATTTAATTGATTTTAGATCAAAAAAATTAAAAGGACCAATAGATATTTCAGAGGTTGAGCCAATACAAAATATACTTAAAAGATTTGGAAGTGGAAGCATGTCTCATGGAGCACTCTCAAAAGAAGCTCACGAAACTCTTGCTACTGGAATGAACAGAATTAAAGGTGCCTCTTGTAGTGGTGAAGGTGGAGAGGATGAGAGTAGGTTTAAAGTTCTAGAAAACGGAGACAGTGCAAATTCTAGAGTAAAACAAATAGCTTCAGCGAGATTTGGTGTAACTGTTAATTACCTAAATAACTGTAATGAAATTGAAATTAAAATAGCTCAAGGAGCAAAACCAGGAGAAGGTGGGCAATTACCAGGTTTTAAAGTTACAGATGAGATTGCAAAACTAAGACACTCAACGCCTGGAGTTACTTTAATATCACCTCCACCACATCACGATATTTATTCAATAGAAGATCTTGCTCAACTTATTTACGATTTGAAACAAATAAACCCTAAAGCAAGAATTGGGGTTAAACTTGTGGCATCATCAGGTGTAGGAACAATCGCAGCTGGTGTTGCTAAAGCAAAAGCAGATATAATATTAATATCAGGACATAACGGTGGTACCGGTGCAACACCCCAAACTAGTGTTAAGTATGTTGGAATACCATGGGAAATGGGTTTAACAGAAGCTAATCAAGTTTTAACATTAAACAATCTAAGACACAAAGTTACTCTTAGAACTGATGGTGGGATTAAAACAGGAAGAGATGTTGTTATTGCAGCAATGATGGGAGCTGAAGAGTATGGTGTGGCAACTACTGCTTTAGTTGCGATGGGATGTATCATGGTTAGACAATGTCATTCTAATACATGTCCTGTTGGTGTTTGTACTCAAGACGAAAAACTTAGAGATAAATTTACAGGCACTCCAGATAAAGTAGTTAACTTATTCACATTTATAGCATCTGAAGTAAGGGAAATTTTAGCAAAAATAGGTTTTAAATCATTAAATGATATAATCGGAAGAACAGATCTTTTAATGCAGGTTAGCAAAGCCTCTCCAAATCTTGATGATTTAGATTTGAACCCACTTTTTGTTCAGGCAGATAACGGTAACAATAAAAGATATTGTGAAAATCAAGAAATAAACCATGTACCAGATACACTTGATCAAGAAATTTGGCCAGAGATTGAAAAAATTTTAGATAATTCTGAAAAGGTTGGGAAAGAATACCTTATCAAAAATACTAATAGAGCTGTTGGAACAAGAATATCCCATCATCTTTATAAAAAATATGGATATGAAAAGCTTAATGAAAACTTTCTAGTATTAAATTTTAAAGGATCAGCAGGACAGTCATTTGGTGCCTTTTCTGCAAAAGGTTTAAAACTTGTTTTAAAAGGAGATGCTAACGATTATGTTGGCAAGGGGTTATCAGGTGCTACAATTTCAATCAAATTGTCTGATGAAAGCAACTTAATCTCAAATGAAAATACCATTATAGGTAATACAGTTTTATATGGTGCAACTTCAGGAAAACTATTTGCATCTGGACAGGCGGGAGAAAGATTTGCTGTTCGAAATTCTGGTGCAACTACAGTAATTGAAGGATGTGACTCAAATGGTTGTGAATACATGACAGGAGGAACAGTAGTAATTTTAGGGGATGTAGGTGATAATTTTGCAGCTGGTATGACAGGAGGGATGGCATTTATTTATGACAAATCAAGAGAATTTGAAAAAA
>JAOHJV010000047.1 GCA_028100865.1 Candidatus Pelagibacter sp.
CTCTATTTCAAGCTAACATTCATTTAATAGAAAACATTAAGTTATTTACCGAGATCAATACGCAGATATTTACCTCAACTATTGAAAGATTAAAGTCGGGTGAACAAATAAATATTGAGGATTTAAATTTAGACAAACAGTTATTGGATAAGATCAATAAGTTTGCACCCATTAAACACATTTTAAAAAATAAGCCTGATGATGATAATCAAGTGATAGAATTGCTAGATGATATTTCCAAAGATCTCTTTAATTATGACCTTGAGTTTAGAATCCAAGAATTAGAATCGAGGTTCTCAAAGGATATGAGCGAAACAACATTTAATGAGCTAAAAGAGCTCAAAAACGAAAGAAAAATCAATTAATCTGAATAAATTAGCGATGGATTTTTGCTAATTTGATATTATATAAGTCTTTCAAACTTATATTGCCGTGGAAAGAATAATTACTAAATCATTTGCTAGATTAATGGGTCGAGGAACCCATAGAGGTTTCATTACTTATGAAGAGTTAAGTAAATCACTTGGTAAAAGAAATCTTTCTGATGAAAATTTATCACAAGCATTTATTCATATCTTGGATGAAGGTGTGGCTTTAGTAGAAAAAAAATCTGATTTCAAAGTTTTAAGAAAAAAAGAAGGATCGTCAAAAGAAGAAGGTAAGACGATGGAGAAGAGCGATGATCCTATCAGAATGTATTTAAGAGAAATGGGTGGAGTAGAGTTACTTTCAAGAGAGGGTGAGATTGCAATTGCCAAAAGAATTGAAGCTGGAAAAGATGTGATGCTAATTGCATTATCACAAAGTCCGATGACAGCTCAACAGTTTTATGAGTGGAATGATAAATTACAAAAAGATGAAATTTTAGTTAGAGAAATAATTGATATTGATACTAATTATATGGAAGATGAGTCTACAGGACCTAGTGCGAAACAAAAAAATGCAGGTGAGACAGTTAAAGATGAAAATTCAGGAGATGGTGATGATGATGATTTCAACCCAACACTTGCAGCAATGGAAACAGAAATTAAGCCAAAAGTTTTAAAAACAGTAAATACACTCACAAAAGAATATACAAAATTAATAAAATACCAAAAAGAGAAACTAGAATGTGTTTTAAATTCACAAAACTTTTCTCCAGCAAAAGAAAAAGGATACCAAAAGATTGTAGATGATATTTTAGAGAATATTAAATCACTTCAATTATCACCTTCAGTTTTAGAAGAGCTAGTTCAAAAACACTATATTGAAAATAAAAAAATTGTATCTTTAGAAGGAAATCTTTTAAGACTTGCAATGGATCATAACATTCCAAGAAACGAGTTTATTAAGTTTTATATTGGCAATGAGATTAACCCAAATCTGAAAAAATTTTTAGATACTAACTCATTATGGAAACAGTTTTTTGTAAAAAACAAAGAAGAGTTTAAAAATATTAGAGAAAGATTAATTGAATTTAGTCATAGGCTTGGAATATCTGTAACGGACTTTAAAAAATTAGTTAGTAGAGTTCAAAAAGGTGAAAAAGAGTCTAGAATTGCCAAAAAAGAAATGGTTGAGGCTAATTTAAGATTGGTAATATCTATCGCTAAAAAATATACAAATAGAGGTCTTCAATTTTTAGATTTAATTCAAGAAGGAAATATCGGTTTGATGAAAGCTGTTGACAAATTTGAGTATAGAAGAGGATATAAATTTTCAACTTATGCTACTTGGTGGATTAGACAGGCAATTACGAGATCAATTGCTGATCAAGCTAGAACTATAAGAATACCAGTTCACATGATTGAAACAATTAATAAAATTGTAAGAACTCAAAGATTAATTTTAAGTGAGTTTGGAAGAGAAGCAACTCCTGAGGAATTGGCACAAAAACTAAGAATGCCATTAGATAAAGTTAGAAAGGTGTTAAAAATTTCTAAAGAACCTGTGTCACTTGAAAAACCAGTTGGTGATGAAGAAGATAGTAGTCTAGGAGATTTCATTGAGGATACAAAAGCATTAGCACCACTTGAACAAGCTATTAAATCTAACCTAGGTGAGGCAACAACTAAAATATTATCTACTTTAACTCCAAGAGAAGAAAGAGTACTAAGAATGAGATTTGGTGTTGGTATGAATACAGATCATACTTTAGAAGAAGTTGGTCTTCAGTTTTCCGTAACTAGGGAAAGAATTAGACAAATTGAAGCCAAAGCTCTTAGAAAATTAAAGCATCCCAGTAGATCTAAACAACTAAAAAGTTTCTTAGAAAGTTAATTTTACTGGGCCGTTAGCTCAATAGTAGAGTACTGCATTGACATTGCAGGGGTAGTTG
>JAOHJV010000048.1 GCA_028100865.1 Candidatus Pelagibacter sp.
CCAATCCAACTGATATAATTGGTAAGTTTGACAACATGCAAATAACAATAATTGCACTATTTTTTATAGTTGTTGCTTCAGCCTCAACCAACTTGGTTGCTAACTTTATACCATCACAGTATTCGCTTATTAATTTTTCTCCAAAAAATTTGACATTAAAAAGTGCTAGTTACACTATTTCAGTAATTGGTTTTTTAATTGGTATTTTTTGGCTAACAGTCTTAAGTCAAATTGGAATTTTATCATTTGTGGATACACTAGGTTCTTTTTTTGGACCTATCTTTGGTTTAATGGTTGCTGACTATTATTTAATCAAAGAGAAAAATATAAACAATAAAGATATTTATTTAGCAAATCCTGAAAGTATTTACTATTTTTCAAATGGATGGCATATAAAAGCTGTATACTCTTTAGTCATTGGCTTTATTTTTTCATCGTCAACAATTTGGAATATTAATTTAATGTTTTTACAATCTTATGCTTGGATAATGGGTGCATTAATAACTTTAATAACCTATTATCTTTTAGCTAAAAAATAATTTTAATGAATAAATTTGATTTTAAAAATAGAACAGCTGTAATTACTGGTGGAGGCCAAGGTTTTGGTTTAGACATCGCAAAAAGATTTTTAGAATCTGGAGCAAAAGTAATTATATGGGATATAGATGAAGAATTACTCAAATCAGCAACTAATGAGGTCAATAATCCAAACTTAAGTTATAACGTTACTGATGTTTCAAATTATTCACAAATTGAAAACACCGTTACAGAAATAACATCAAAAAACAAAATAGATATTTTAATCAATAATGCTGGAATTACAGGGCCTACAGCACCTTTGTGGGAATATGACGTTGAAATGTGGAATAAAATTGTACAGATCAACTTAGTGGGAACGTTTAATTGTTGTCGTGCAATTGTACCAGATATGATTGAAAATAATTATGGAAGAATAGTAAATGTAGCCTCAGTTGCAGGAAAAGATGGAAATGCTAACGCAAGTGCTTATAGCTCAGGTAAAGCTGGAGCCATTGGACTTACAAAATCGCTTGGTAAAGAATTGGCTGATAAGAATATAGCAGTTAACGCAGTAACTCCCGCTGGTGCAAAAACTAGAATTCTGAATCAAATGAGTAAAGAACATGTTCAAAGAATGCTCTCGAAAGTTCCAAGGGGCAGATTTTTAGAAATACATGAATTCACATCATTAGTCTGCTGGCTTTCCTCTGAAGAAAATTCATTTTCAACAGCAGCTGTGTTTGATATTAGTGGTGGTAGATCTACATACTAATTAAGTTATGCAAATTTTTGTAAAAATATTAATTTTACTGTTTATTTTATCCAGCTCAAGCTACGCAGATAAAGTAAATGTTTTTGAATTCACAGATACAGAGCTCTCAAATTTAGAAGTAAAAAAAGTTAGGGGTGCTGACAATAAAACAGAGTATTCAGTTGGTTCAAATGATAATGGAAATTATTTAAAAGCAGTTGCAGATAATGCTGCATCAGGACTTGGAAAGAAAGTTGTAATTGATCTAAACAAAACACCTATAATAAATATAACTTGGAAAATAGAAAAAAGCTTAGATGGCATTAAAGAAAATACAAAAAAAGGGCACGATTTTGCAGCCAGAGTTTTTGCTATAAAAAAAACTGGAGCAACTCCTTTATCAAATAGAGCTATAAATTATGTATTTTCTAGTAATAATGATGTTGGCTTTAATTCTCCAAGTCCATATACAAAAAAATCCATTGATAATGTTTTAGCCTCAACAAAAGAAAATTTAAATGAGTGGATTACCGTTAAAGCAAATGTAAAAGAAGACTTTAAAAAATTTCACAATCTAGACGTAGATGAATTGGACGGTCTAGCAATTATGTCAGATACTGATAATTCAAAATTAAAAGCTATAGCTTATTATCAAAATATTTATTTTTCTGCTGATTAATTAAATTTTAACCATTTTTTTAAACCCATACTCAAGAAAGATAATAGAACCGCAACAATAACATCTGCAGTAGGGGTTGCATTGGGAAATCCAAAATTCCAAACTATTACCCCAATAAGCCAGAGGATATAAATTTTCATTAATTATTTATATCTTAGTTTGTATTAAAATATTAATTTTTTTGATAGAATCTTAAAATGCATGAAAATTTTTATCACAATGTGAAAGTTTATTATGAGGATACTGATGCTGGTGGAGTTGTCTATTACGCTAATTATTTAAAATATTTAGAAAGAGCTAG
>JAOHJV010000049.1 GCA_028100865.1 Candidatus Pelagibacter sp.
AAAAAATTCTTTAAAAATATATCCAGTTTCCATATTGGTAAGATCTCCAACAAAACCACACACTTTTTCTTTAGATGTATTTTCAAATTTAGACTTTATAATTTTGTAAACTTCTTCCCAGGAAGCTTTTTCAAATTTACCATTATATTTTATAAAAGGTGTGTCTAATCTTTGATTTAGTAAACCGTCACAAGCATATCTTGTCTTGTCAGAGATCCATTCTTCATTAATATCCTCGTTTATAGTTGGCAATACTCTTTTTACTTCCCAATCATAAGTATCAACTCTTATATTTGATCCAATAGCGTCCATAACATCTATGGTCTCTGTCTTTTTAAGCTCCCAAGGTCTTGCTTCAAACACATATGGTTTTGATGTTAGCGCTCCAACAGGACATAAATCTACTACATTAGCTGAAAGTTCTGATTGCATTGATTGCTCTAAATATGTTGTAATTTGCATATCTTCGCCTCTACCAATTGCACCTAGTTCTGGAACTCCTGCAACTTCGGTTGCAAATCTTACACAACGAGTACAATGAATGCATCTTGTCATTTGAGTTTTAATTAAAGGACCCATGTTTTTTTCAGGAACTGCTCTTTTATTTTCTTTAAATCTCGATTTATCTACACCGTAAAACATTGATTGATCCTGAAGATCACATTCTCCACCTTGATCACAAACAGGACAATCTAATGGATGATTAGCAAGCAAAAACTCCATCACTCCTTTTCTTGCTTTTTCTACAAATGCTGTATTTGTCTTTATATTCATACCTTCCGCTGCAGGCATTGCACATGAAGCAACTGGTTTAGGAGACTTTTCCATCTCAACTAAACACATTCTGCAATTTCCTGCTATTGAAAGTTTTTCATGATAACAAAATCTTGGAATTTCAACTCNAGCTTTTTCACATGCCTGAAGAACTGTTAAACCATCTTCGACTTCTACATCAATATTGTTAACTTTTAATTTAAGCATTTTTTTTATCCAATAAGTGTTGATCTACTAAATATGGGATATTATTTTTTTTCTCATAAACAGGATCTAAATTATTTCTTTCTTCTATTTCTTTTTTAAAGTGTCTTAAAAGACCCTGTACAGGCCATGAAGAACCTTCGCCAAATGCACAAATGGTATGACCTGCAATTTGATTGGTAACATCACCTAACATATCAACTTCATCTTTGGTTGCCTCACCTTTTGCCATACGCTCAAGCATTCTCCACATCCATCCAGATCCCTCTCTACAAGGTGTACATTGACCACAACTTTCATGTTTATAAAATCTAGCAATTCTTGCCATGCATTTAATAATGTCTTGATCTTTATTAATAACAACTATTCCAGCAGTCCCTAATCCACTTTTTTCAGCCATTAATGAATCAAAATCCATAGTTAATGTTTCACATTTTTCTTTAGGTATTAATGGCATTGATGATCCCCCAGGAATTACAGCTTGTAGATTGTCCCAACCTCCAATTACTCCACCAGCATGAACCTCTATTAATTCTTTTAATGGTATATTCATTTCTTCTTCAACATTACATGGATTGTTTACATTTCCTGAAATACAAAAAATTTTAGTTCCAGTGTTTTTTTCTCTACCTAGTGAAGCAAACCATTTACCACCTCTTCTAAGAATAGTTGGAACGACAGCTATTGTTTCAACATTATTAATAATTGTTGGACATCCATATAAACCTATTAAAGCTGGGAATGGAGGTTTCAATCTAGGCTGACCTTTTTTTCCCTCAATACTTTCTAATAATGCTGTTTCTTCACCACATATATAAGCACCTGCACCATAATGAATATAAATATCTAAATCCCATCCAGTACCAGCAGCATTTTTACCGATCAATTTTTTTTCATAAGCTTCATTTATCGCAGCTTGAAGTTTTTCACCATCAACAAAATACTCACCCCTGATATAAATATAACAAACATGTGCTTGCACAGCATAAGAAGCAATCAGACAACCTTCTATCAATTTGTGTGGTTCAAATCTTAATATATCTCTATCTTTACAAGTGCCAGGCTCAGACTCATCTCCATTGATAACCAAGTAATGAGGTCTTGATCCAACTTCCTTAGGTGCAAAAGACCATTTCAATCCTGTTGGAAACCCTGCGCCACCTCTTCCTCTTAATTCTGAAGATTTAATTTCATTAATAATCCAATCTCTACCTTTAT
>JAOHJV010000005.1 GCA_028100865.1 Candidatus Pelagibacter sp.
GGGTCCTGCAATACCCACATTATTAATTAGAGCATCAATTTTTTTAGTTTTCTTTTTTACTTTCTCAAAAAAATCTGAAACCTGATTTTCATTTGATGCATCACAAAGGTATGCAAATAATCTTTTATTTATTAATGGGTGCTTATTTAATTTATGAAGTGATTTATTATCTATATCACAAAGATAGACAGTAGCACCTCTTGCAAGACATATTTTGACTGTTGCTAAACCAATTCCAGATGCACCGGCTGATATAATGATTTTTTTATTTTTTAATGATTGGTTAACCATTAATTATGATTTTGTTAATGAAGACTGTAATTCTTTATTAGTTATATATCCTTTAGTGTTTCCACTTTTATCAACTACTTCACAATTAGCATTGGTACAAACTATTTGAGGTAGAAATTCTTCTATAAACTGATCTTCATTAACTTTAATTAAATTCGATTTATCAATCCCATTTGTTTCATTTAATTTAGTCATGATAATTTTTGCTTTAATAACTTTTGCTCTATTAACATCTTTAACAAAAGCTTTAACATAATCATCAGCAGGATTCATAATGATATCAACTGGTGTTCCAACCTGCACTAATTTACCTGCATTTAAAATTCCAATATGATCCCCCAATCTTAGCGACTCGTCTAAATCATGAGTAATGAATACGATTGTTTTTTTTAATTCTGATTGAAGATCAATTAATTGTTTTTGCATATCACTTCTAATAAGTGGATCTAATGCACTAAATGCTTCATCCATTAACATGATATCAGAATTTGTAGCTAATGCTCTTGCTAGACCAACACGTTGTTGCATTCCTCCAGATAATTGATTAGGAAATTGGTTTTCAAATCCATTAAGACCTACAGCCTCAATTTTTTCCATTGCAATTTTATCTCTTTCCTCTTCAGCTTTACCCTGCATCTCAAGACCATAACCAACATTTTGCATTACTGTTTTATGTGGAAATAAACCAAATCTTTGAAAGACCATACTCATTTTATGTCTTCTAAAATCTATCAATTGATCTGGATTAAAACTCATAACATTCTCACCATCGATAAAAATTTCTCCAGCCGTTGGGTCAATTAATCTATTTAAATGTCTTATCAGTGTTGATTTACCAGAACCTGATAAACCCATACAAACAAAAGTTTCTCCCTCTTCAATATTTAATGAAACATTATCTAAACCAACAGTGTGTCCGGTTTGTTCAAGAACCTCATCTTTTGTTGATCCATTTTTTACCATATCCATTACAGAGTCTGGATTGGTACCAAAAATTTTATAAATATTATTTATTTCAATTTTTGACATTATTTTTTAACCTTTTTATCTGGAGCATTTCTTTCTTGAAGTGTTTCACCATAAGATTGCGTAATTCTATCTAAAACAATTGCTAATAATACAATTGCAATCCCTGCTTCTGCAGCCCGACCAACATTTAATTGTTGAAGACCAAGGAGAACCTCGTCTCCCAAACCTCTTGTTCCAATCATGGATGCAATAACAACCATTGATAAAGCCATCATAGTACATTGGTTAATTCCTTGCATAATATTTGGCAGTGCTAATGGAATTTGAACACCCCATAATTTCTGTTTTTTACTTGCACCAAAAGCATCTGCTGCCTCAGTTACCTCAGAGTCAACTAATCTAATTCCAAGATCTGTTAGCCTTACTAAAGGAGGAACAGCGTAAATAAAAGTTGCAATAATTGCAGGAACTGCACCTAAACCAAATAACATAATACCTGGAATTAAATACACAAAAGCGGGAATGGTCTGCATTAGATCAAGTATAGGAAGAATTTTTTCTCTTACTCTATTTGCTCTAGACATCCAGATTCCAATTGGAACACCTATTATAAGACATAAGAAAATACTGATTAACATTATAGATGTTGTTTCAATTGCTTTGTCCCAGAATCTTGGATGCAAAAATCCTATAAAAAATGTACAGAAGCCAACAGCAACAGTTGTTTTAATCTTTTTCCCACTAGCAAAATAGGCAAGTATTACAACACCTATAATTACTAAAGGCCAGGGGGCTTGAACTAAAAAATTTTTAAGCCCCATTAACATAGCAAGTAGAACATTATTTATTGCTTCAAAAATAAAACCAAAGTTTTCATTTAAAGCTTTGAACCATTTGTTGATCCAGGGCATTAATGGTAAGTCTAACCACTTAGGCCAATTACTTAGCCATGAAAAATCATTTAATAATTCGCCAACAGACTCTGGTTTTCTTTTAGACGAGCTGTAGCTAGTAACTAATAACCATACAAAAATACCTAACAGACTTAAGTTAAATAAATTTTTTTTATCTTTAAACATATATGATTATTATTATTTAAAGAAAGAGCCCAGTAAAGGGCTCTTTCAAATTATTTTATCTTATCAGATTACAAAGCAGCTGTAACTTTTGAAGCTACGTCTGCAGGTACCCAACTTTTCCACATTGCTTGAGTTTTTAAGAACTCTTTAGCAGTTAATTCCATATCACCATCAGACTCGTCTTCGTAGAAGGCTAACATTTTGTTAACTACTGCTGTAGGAATAGTATACTTTTCTAAGAAAGCTGTTTCTGCTGGATTAGCTTTTGCCCAATCAGTTAAAACAGACTTTGTTAAAGCCATATCTCTATATTCACATGCACAAGATTTAGTGTATGCATCTGGACCATCTGCTTTGATTTTTTCAACAACTGCAGACATATTATTCCAACAATCAGAATCAAACTTAGGTTCTGTTAATCTAACAAGATCAACTTTGCCCATTAAACCAGTAGGTGCCCAGTAGTAAGTAAAGATAGGTTTTTTCTTAGCAAACGCTCCAGCGATAGCAGCATCTAATGCGCCACCAGAACCTGGGTCAAAGTTTGTATAGAAAGCATCTAGACCATACTCTTTTTGTTTTACCAAGTTTACTGTGTAACAAGTCCAACCTGAAATACAGCTAGTCATTCTACCTTTAGAAGGATTTTCTGGATCTTTAAATAGCGCAGCTATTTTAGGATCTTTCATATCCATTACTGACTTAAGATTGTATTTATCAGCTGTAGCTTTATCTACGTAGAAAGCTTGTTGAGAGTCTGGAGTGTTCACACCAATATTTTTGATCGTACCAGCTTTTTCGTGAGGCTCGTAGTTTGCAATAATATTGTCGTACCAAACTTCAGTGATTACATCTAACTGCTTATCGTAATGAGCAGCCATGATAGGAGTTGTACTTCCTTTAGTTACTGAAACTTCACATCCATACCCTTTTTCAAGAATAAAAGATGCAATAGCAGTATGAATATTTGCACTACTCCAGTCAAAATCTCCCAGTCTAGCTTTGCAATCACCAGCGTTAGCACTAGTTGCTAATAATGACGATACAAAGAAAGCTGAAAGAACTAATTTTTTCAAAAACTTCATTAAATTATCTCCTTAGGTTAAGTTTTATTATTAAGATTTAATAATGAATGAGGATAAAACACAAGAGCTGAATCCCATTTACAACTATAAATTGAATTGAATTTTTAATCATAATATATAATGATTAATCATGATCTCAATTTTAAAATTAGAGAAAAATTCCAATTATTTAAAAGTTGTTTGGGATGATGGCGAGGAAAGCAAGTTTAACTATTTATGGTTAAGAGATAATTGTCCATCTGCACACGATAAAGACTCTCGTCATAGAATGTTTAATATTTTGAACATTTCTACAGATATTAGCCCAAAAACTTATAACGTTAATAATAATGGAAGCTTAGAAATTGAGTGGAGCGAAGGGGATCACAAAAGCTCATATGATCCTTCATGGCTAAGAGAAAATTGTTACACGATAAAAAATAAAACTAAATATATTTCACCATACAAACTTTGGGATAATTCATTACAGAATAATTTAAAATCAATCAAAATAGATTATGATGAAATAATTAATTCAGAAGATGGATTAATTAAATGGTTGGAGCTTTTACATTATACCGGAATATCAATTGTTAAAAATGCACCAGTTAAAAAAAATTCTGCATTTAAAGTTTTAAATAGAATAAGTCATACACGAGAAACATTTTTTAAAACTCCATTTGAAGTAATAAACATTCCAAAACCAAATAATTCAGCTTACACAGCTCATGCCTTGAGAAATCATATGGATCTTCCTTGGTTTGAAAATCCTCCAGGATATCAATTTTTACATTGCTTAATTAATTCTGCAAAAGGTGGAGATTCTTCAGCAGTTGATGCTTTTGCTGTTGCAGACTACTTAAGAAAAAATGAAAAAGAAATATTTGATACTTTAGTTTCAGTTCCACTTAAATTTAAAGATAAAGATTATACTCAAGAGGCTCACAGAAGCTTTCATTCTCCCGCTATAACTCTAACCAAAGATGGAGATTATAATGATATTAGATTTAGTGTTGCTACCATGGACACATTAGATTGTAATCCAGATATAATGGAAAAAGTTTATAAAGCTCACCATCGATTTGGAAATTTATTACATGATGAAAAATATCAAATTAATTTTAGGCTAGAACCAGGTGATATATTTTCTTTTAATAATAGAAGACTTTTGCATGGAAGAACTGAATTTGATCCAAACTCAGGTCACAGACACTTACAGGGTTATTATATGGATCGAGATGAAATTATCGGAAGATTAAATTACTTAAAAAAAATTAAACTCTAGGTAGAAATTATTTTTACTTTATCACCTGTCAATTAATAAAAAGATTAATTTATTTGTAACAATTCATAAATATTTTTTATATGTTTTTGTTTATAAATTTAAATTCAACTAAATTTAATCAACGGAGGAAAATAATGAAAAAGATACTTGGTATTTTAACAATATTATTTACATTTTCTTTTACATCTAACAGTTATTCAAAGACTGAAATTCACTGGTGGTATGGAAACAGTGGTTTTCTTGGTGATGTAATTATAGAAATTGCAAATAGATTTAATGCTTCACAAAACGATTACACTGTAATTCCAACAGGTAAAGGAAGTTACGAAGATAATATGGCTGCAACAATTGCGGCTTTTAGAGCGGGAGATCAACCACATTATTCACAAGTTTATGATGCTGGAGCTGCAATTATGGTAGCACAAGTAAAAAATGGTGTTGTGATTGGTTTTGAAGAGATGGCAGAAAAATATGGAATTAAAGTAAATGCTGACAATTATATTGCAGGGATTAAAAATTTCTATGCTGACTCTGATGGAAAAATGATTGGTGTACCTTTCAATAGTTCAACATGCTTGATGTATGCAAACATGGATATATTGAAAAAAGTAGGAATTGAAACAGTTCCAAAAACTTATGAAGAGTTTGAAGCTATGGCTCAAAAAATCAAAGATGCAGGATATATTCCTTTGGTTCAGAGTCACTTCCCTTGGATTTGGACTGAAAATTTCTTTTCAAGACATAACTTGTTAATGACTGATGGAAACAATGGTTATGATGCTGTTCCTACTAAAACTTTATTTTCTGAAACTGATGCATTCGCTATGCATTGGAATAAAGTTAAAGAATGGTATGAAAAAGGTTATTACGGTTACAAAGGTAGAGCATGGGGAGATAATCAGGCTCCTTTTATAGCTGGTGAAGCTGCTTTTTGGTTTGGTTCAGCTGCATCATTCGGTGGAATGAAAGGTGTTGTGCCTAACTTTACAGTAAATCATATCCCTTATTGGGACTCGGTTACTAAAGGTAAAGAGTACCCTACATTTATTGGTGGTGCTGCTAACTGGATCTTAAATGGTCATACAGAAGAAGAATACAAAGGACTTGCCAAATTTATAGATTTTATGGGTTCTCCTGAAATGGATCTTTATTATCATAATATGACTGGTTATTCTGCAGTGACTAAAGGTGGAATAGAGTTAGCTGAAACTATTAATTTTTATAGAGCTTCTCCATACCATAAAGCTGTTGGCGAACAACTAAGTTTGGAAGGTTCGACTATTCCTGGTGGATATAGAGCGGGTAACTGGCCACAAATTCGTGAAGTGATTTATGAAAATGTTGAGCCAATGTTAAACGGCAAAATATCTATTGAAAAAGGACTTAAGAATATGGATAAGGGCGCAGCTAAATTGTTAAAACAATTTGCTAAAACTCTTTAAATAAAAGTATTAATGAGGAGGGTATTAAATTATCCTCCTCATTTTTTATATGTATGAAAAAAGTTCAATTTAAATCTAGTTATTCACAATATTTTTTTTTAGCACCACAGCTAGGAATTTTATTAATCTTTTTATATTGGCCAATAATACAAACTTTTAAAGATGCATTTACTATTCAGGATGCGTTTGGAATAAGTACTCAGTTTGCAGGTATTGATAATTTTTTATTTATTTTTGATGATCCGGCCTATTTCACAGCTTTTAAATTTACAATAATTTATAGCTTCATCATTACACTTGTAACAGGAGCTATTGGATTGTTGCTTGCTGTTCAGGCTAATAAAGTAATTCATGGTAAAAGTGCTTACAAAACTCTTTTAATTTGGCCTTATGCAATTGCGCCAGCTGTAGTGGGGGTTATGGCAAATTATTTTTTTAGTGAAAGATTTGGACTTCTTTATCATTTGTTCAATGATCTGTGGGGTTTTAACTGGTATGAAAGTGTCTATGATGCTTATATTTACGTAATTGTAGCTGGTTCTTGGAAACAAATCAGTGCTAATTTTATTTTTTTCTTAGCTGGCTTACAAGCCATTCAAGTATCTGTAATTGAGGCGTCTATGATTGATTGCAAAAGTAGTTTTAGAAGGTTTTGGACAATTACCTTTCCATTACTTATGCCTACTACATTTTTTTTAATAATAATTAATATTACTTATGCTTTTTTTGATACATTTGGAATTATTGATACCACAACAATTGGAGCCCCATCTGGGGAAACCAGAACTCTAGTTTATAAAGCATACATGGATGGATTTAGAGGACTAGATTTAGGAAGTGCTGGTGCTCAATCAATAATGATGATGTTAATTGTTTTATTTATTACGATTTTTCAATTTAGATACATTGAGGGAAAGATACATTACAATTAATGACTAGATTATTCACATCAAACTTATCACATCTAATTTTATTCGTCGGAATATCAATTATGGTAATTCCTGTATGGATGATTTTTGCTAGTTCAACCCACACAAGTTCATTTATTAATACACACGGACTTCAGTTTTTTTTAGGCGATAGTTTTCAAGAAAATTACTTAAGGGTTTTGTTGTATAAAGGAGGTTTCTTTAAAGAAATAACTGCTTTAAAAATGTTTCTTAATAGCTTTATAATGGCGACAGGAGTAGCCTTGTTATCAGTCGTTACCTCTCTCATGGCCGCATACGCTTTAGTCTATTATAGAACTAAATATGCAACATTTTTATTCTGGTTAATTTTTATTACTATTTTGGTCCCTCTAGAGTTAAGAATTTTTCCCACTTATTCAGTTATGGCTAAACTTAATCTGGTAAATTCTTATTTTGGATTAATTGTTCCTATTTCAGCTTCAGCTATAGCAACTTTATTTTTTAGACAATTTTATAGAACAGTTCCAGATGAATTGCTTGAATCAGCAAAATTAGATGGTGCAAGTACTTGGAGATTTTTTATTGATTTTTTAATTCCATTATCAAGAACAATGATTGTTGCAATGTTTATTTTTATGTTTGTCTTTGGTTATAATCAATATCTATGGCCACTATTAGTTACATCTTCAGAACAGTATTGGACAGTAGTTATGGGATTAAAAATGATGTCGGGATCAATCGTACATCGTTTTGCTTTTGTAATTATGTCTATGGTTCCACCAATTTTAATTATAATTATTTTACAAAAACATTTTATTAAGGGAGTATTTCAAGATAAATGAAAATTAAACCACTTCAAATTTCAGCTCACATTATTTTGCTACTAGGTGTTTTATTGATGGTTGTTCCAATTTGGATATCTTTCGCTAGCTCTACTCACGATACAGTAACTATATTAACAAAAGGCATGCAATTTAATATCGGTGAACATTTTTCAAAAAATTACAATGAGGTTTTAAATGAAAAGGGTGGTTGGTCAGAGGAAGTTACTGCAGCAAAAATGTTCATTAATAGTTTTATAATGGCATTAGGAATAGCAACCCTTAAAGTAACTATTTCAGCAATGTCAGCGTATGCTCTAGTTTATTATAGGTTTAAATTAGCTGTACCTATTTTTTGGTTAATCTTTATTACTTTGCTAGTACCTTTAGAAGTGAGAATTTTTCCTACTTATAAAATTGTATCAGATTTAGGCTTAACCAATTCTTATACGGGTCTAATTCTTCCATTAGTTGCATCTGCAACTGCAACTTTTTTCTTTAGACAATTTTACAGAACTATCCCAGATGAATTGCTTGAATCTGCAAAGCTGGATGGTGCAAATAGTTGGAGATTCTTCATAGATTTCTTGGTCCCATTATCCAAAACCATGATTGCAGCAATGTTTATATTCATGTTCGTTTATGGATATAGCCAATATTTATGGCCTTTAATTATGACGACTAGTGAAAAATATTGGACAGTTGTAATGGGAATGAAAATTATATTCACCGAGAGTTATGAAGGTGTTGCTCTTCCTAGAACAGCAGAGAGATTTGCATATATTATTTTATCAATGTTACCTCCAGTTTTAGTGGTAGTAATTTTACAAAAATGGTTCATAAAAGGACTAATTCAAACAGAAAAATAAATGAGTTTTTTAGAATTAAAAAATGTAACTAAAATTTATCCTAATGGAACTAAAGCAGTCCATGAAACTTCGTTAAGTATTGAAGAAGGAGAATTCATGGTTTTTGTTGGTCCTAGTGGATGTGGTAAATCTACTTTACTAAGAATGGTAGCCGGTTTAGAGGATATTACAGAGGGAGAAATTACCCTTGATGGAAATTTGATAAACGAGACTGACCCATCTGAAAGAGATATTGCAATGGTATTTCAAAATTATGCTTTGTACCCACATATGAATGTTTACAACAACTTAGCTTATGGATTGAAGAATAGAGGGATTGATAAGAAAGATATTGAGCAAAAAGTTTACGATGCAGCAAAACTTTTACAAATTTCAGATTATTTGGAGAGAAAACCATCAATGCTATCAGGTGGCCAAAGACAAAGAGTTGCGATGGGAAGAGCTATTGTAAGAAATCCAAAAATATTTTTATTTGATGAGCCTTTGTCAAACCTTGATGCAAAATTAAGAATTCAAATGAGACTTGAGATTAAAAAACTTCAACAAAAAGTAGGAGTAACAAGTATATTTGTCACTCATGATCAAACTGAAGCCATGACGCTTGCTGATAAGTTGGCTGTTATTAATAATGGAATAATAGAGCAACTTGCAACTCCAATTGAAATTTATAATAACCCAAAATCTTTATTTGTTGCTGGATTTATTGGATCTCCCCAAATGAATTTTATGGAAGGTGAATTGAAAAATAACACATTATCTGCTGAAGGTTTTGAAATTAAAAATATAAAAAGTGATTATAACGGGGATGTTATACTTGGAATAAGACCTGAACATTTATCACAATCAGATAATGGATTAATAAATTTAAGTGTAGATATGGTTGAGCAGTTAGGTTCAGATAATCTTGTTTATGGTCAATTAAAAGATAAAAAAGATTTTTGCTACAGATGCGCAGGCAATCTAACAATTAAAAAAGGTAGTAAGCTTGGTCTTAATATTGAAAACGATAACTATTTTATCTTTGATAAAAGTAGCGGTAAACGAGTTAATTAAATTTGATTTTATCTAAACCAAACCATATTAAAATTTATGGTCACCGAGGAGCTAGAGGGGATCTTCCCGAAAATACCTTGGAAAGTTTTAAATATTTATTTGATAATGATATTAATGCTTACGAAACAGATATTTTAATTACTAAAGATCTTATACCTGTTATTACCCATGATTTTAGATTAGATCCTAGTTTAACTAAGGATGAAGAGGGGAATTGGATAAACGATGAAGATGTTAAAATTTTTGATCTAACATATGATGAAATTTCAAAATTTGATGTTGGCTCACTTAACAAGTTAACTAGATATGGAAGAAGATTTGTTAATCAAAGAAGTTTAGAAAACCAAAAAATTCCTAAACTTTCTGAATTATTGAAATTGTCCTCAAAAAATATTTCTGAAAACTTATTAATAAATTTAGAAATTAAATCTACACCTGATGAAGAAAATTTGACACCAGATCCAGAGGATACAGTTAGATTGGTTGTCAAAGAGATAAACAAATCAAATTTAAAAAATAAAATAATCATTTCGTCGTTTGATTGGAGAACACTAACTGAAATTAAAAATCATTATCCTGAAATTTCAAGAGCTTATTTAACTTACCAGCAACAGACAGGAGTAAAAATTAAAAACACTGTCTATAATAGATCTCCATGGATAAGTTACTTACCTTTTTTTGAAAATCATGAATTGCCAAAAATTATAAAATCACAAGGTGGAGAAGCTTGGCATCCGTACCATAAAGATATTACAAAAAAACTAGTAGAAATTTCTCATCAAGAAGATTTGCCAGTAAATGTATGGACAGTGAATAAAGAGTACGACATGTTAAAAATGGTTGAGTATGGTGTTGATGGCATCATGACAGATTATCCATTAAGGCTGAAAGAAGTTTGTGAGAAAGAAAATATAAACTGGTTCTAGTTTACTTTAATGGATTCAAACATAATTAATGATGAGGAAAAATTTCTAGCAGGAAAACTTGAAGGATACACTTTAAAAGGTGGGGAAAATAAATTTGATGACAAAGGAAATCCTTTGCCATATCCAGGATGCACAATAATTTGCAACATTCCTCTGAATACCCATTTATCTGACCAGATAAGCAGTTTTCAAAAAAATATAGAAAAATTTAATCCTGAAAAAACTTATTTTTATTTACCTTCGTCCAGTTTTCATATGACATTATTTGATTGCTGTAATGTAAATACAAAAAACACCCAATGTTGGCCAACAGATGTAGATCCTGATATGGATTATAAAGATATAGCTATTGAATTAAATAAAAGAATTCAGAATTATATTTTTCCAGAAGAATTGAATCTTAAACTTAAAATGTTTTTTGGGGGTTACAGTATTGTTTTAGAGCCATTTTCTGAAAAAGATGAAAAAATTTTAAGAAATTGTAGAGATGAATTAAGCAGTCTTTTAAAAATTAAATTTGAAAATCATCAAAGATATACTTTTCATATTACTTTGGCATATATTTTAAGAGAACTTAATAAAAACGAAATAAAAAGTTTAATTGAATTTAATAAACAATTATCTTTCGACTTTAGTAAAAAATTTCCAAAAATTACTCTTACAAAACCTGAAATGTGTATTTTTGAAGATATGCTAGAATTTAAAAATATTAATCAGATATTTTAGTAAATGCACAAATTTTATTTCCATCAAGATCTCGAAAATAACAATAATAATCTCCCGATCTGATTCCAGGCGCTCCTTCATCTTTTCCACCCAGTTTTATTCCAGTATTATAAAAATTATTCACTAAATCTTTTGAGTTAACTAAAAAAGATATTTGGGTTCCATTTCCAAAATTTGCTTTTTCATTATTTACTGGATTAGTGACATAGAATTCAACTTCAGCAGGTTTTTCTTTAGATGCAAAGCCCGCATATTTTTCATTTGTCACAACTCTTTGTAATTGAATTGTATTAAGCAGTGTGTCGTAAAATTTAATTGCTTTATTAAGATTGTTAGTTCCAACCATAACAAAGCCGATCATGAATTATTTCCAGCCTGTTACTGTTTTTACTTCAAGATACTCTTCAAGACCCCATACTCCACCTTCACGACCATTTCCAGATTGTCTATATCCACCAAACGGAGTTCCTGCATCTGCAGCGTTACCATTGATATACACACATCCTGATCTTAATTTTTGTGCAACACGATGTGCTTTTATTTTATCTTCAGTTTGTAAGTAATTTCCTAAACCATAAGATGTATCATTAACAATATTTATAGCCTCTTCTTCCGTATCAAATGGAATAATTGATAATACTGGACCAAAGATTTCTTCTTTAGCTATTCTCATTTCATTTGTAACGTCAGTAAATATTGTTGGTTTAATAAAATACCCTTTATTCAAACCATTAGGTAACTCAGGTCCGCCAGCAGCTAATGTTGCTCCCTCTGAAATACCACTCTCAATTAAACTTATAATTTTATCATATTGGGTTTTTGAAATTACAGGACCTATGTGATCTCCTTTTTTAGAGGCTTGATCAACTTGAATCTTATTTGCCTCATCTACCGCATCGTTAACAGCTCGTTCATAAATAGATTTTTCAACTAACATTCTAGTTGGAGCATCACAAGATTGACCTGAATTACTCATTACATTTCGAACACCATCTCTTACTGCGTTTTTATAGCTATCAGCAAAAACAATATTTCCACCTTTGCCTCCTAGCTCAAGACAAACTCTTTTAATTGTATCTGATGCATTTTTTGAGATTAATCTTCCAGCTCTTGTGGAGCCTGTAAATGAAACCATGTCAATATCTGGATGACTAGATATTTGTGATCCAACTCCAGCACCATCTCCATTAACTAGATTAAATACACCATCTGGAAAACCTACTTCATCAATCATTTCAGCAAATAACATCCCAGAAATAGGTGCTATTTCAGAGGGTTTTAAAATCATAGTACAGCCAGTAGCAAATGCAGGTACCACTTTAAGAGCTATTTGATTGATAGGCCAGTTCCATGGAGTAATTAACCCACAAACTCCAATTGGCTCATAATAAATATGATTATTAGATTTTTCATCAAAGTGTTCATCAAATTTAAAATCTTTCAATCTTAAAATAAAATCTTCTAAATGATCCCTACCAGAAGCCGTTTGTACGTCTGTTGCCCAATCCATAGGTGCACCCATTTCCAATGAAATAGCCTCAGCCATTTCACCAAATCTTTTTTTATAAACTAATAATAATTTATTTAGTAAATTTAGCCTTTTTTCCTTGCTCGTTTCTTTCCAAGTCTCAAAGGCAATTTTTGCTGATTTTACTGCTAAATCTGTATCTTCTTTTGAACCCAAAGAAATAACAGCAAAAGGATCTTCATTACATGGATTGATTACTTCTAAATCATCTTTTTTAATTGGATCAACCCATTGACCGTTTATATAAAATTTTCTTTTATCTAACATTTTCTATCTTAACACATTTATTAAATTTCATATCCTTTTTCCTCTGGCTCATTATCAATCAGCTCATCAGGAAAACCATTAGCTCTAAAATTAATATTATTTATATCTTCCATCCTTTTTACAATCATTGATGACCATGCTCTAGAGCCATATTTTTTTTGACCATCTTTAAATATTTCAACTATTTGTGGAGAAATTTCTAAAGGAGCATTCAATTTTTTTGCAAGATCATCAAACAAACCTGTATCTTTTAAAACTAAATCCATTGTAAAATTTATGTTATAAGATCCATTCAATATAACTTGACTTTCTGTTTCGTGAACAAATGAGTTTCCAGATGAGATAGCAATTCCTTTGTAAGCTTTACCAAGATCTAAATTTGATTTTTTAGCAACTGTCCAAGCTTCACCTAATGCAACTAAATGTACAGATGCTAAATAATTTGTAATCACTTTTAATACACTTGCAGAACCGAGTTCACCTGTATGCAATACTTTTCTACCCATAACTGTTAATACTGGTAAAACTTTTTCAAAAGCTTTTCTTTCTCCACCAACAAATATAGCAATATTACCTGTGGCAGCTCTATGACACCCACCACTCACAGGCCCATCCATAGGTATAGCTTTTTTTGGAATAACTTTTTCTCCAAGTCTCTTAACTTCATTTTCGTCTGTCGTACTCATTTCTAACCAAATTTTGTTTTCTGATAGTCCATTAATAATTCCATTTTCAGACTCCATAACTTCTGCAGATATTTCAGGAGATGGAAGGGAAGTAATTATTAAATCAGTTTGTTCAGCCAATTCTTTGGGAGAATTTGCAATTTTAGCACCTAGATTTTTAAAAGAATTTGTTAAATTTTCATTTAAATCTCTTACTGTAAGATCGAAATTATTTCTTAATAAGCTCTTAGCAAGTTTCCCTCCAACATTTCCCAAACCAATAAATCCTATTTTCATTTTGTTACCTCATCATTTTTATTTTTTGTAAATACAATTAAAATCACCCCAACTATTATTATTGTACCACCTATAAATAATTCTGAAGTTGGTTTTTCTCCTAAAAGAAAAATAGCAGCTAGTAAACCTGTCGGAGGTATACCCATAGTAACAATAGGAAGTACTTTATAAAGTGGGTTGTTTTTTAAAACATAGTAAAAACAACCATAAGTAATTGGTTGCATGATAAAACCAATATAAATTGCAATAATCCAATGATCAACTTTGGCATTTGCTAAATAATTAATTGTATTCCCATCAATAATTGCAGATAGCATTATCAAAATTGGTCCAGAGAATAATGCTAACCAAGCAACTAAAGCTAGAGGATTTATTTCTTTACTTAAGGGTTTAACCATAACTTGTCCAAGTGCCCAAATAGCAGAACCTAAAATTGTAAGACCAATTCCGATAAATTTTCCATCTAAGTTAGGGGATCCAGTTAAAATATAAACACCTACAAACGCGATTGCTATTCCTATCAAAGCTCTAATAGTTGGTTTTTCTTTTAATATAAAGTAGGCAAAAATAACTCCAAACGGAACTTCTGTTTGAACCAATAGAACAGCTGCAGATGCATCTATTAAATCCAACCCTGAATACGTAATGCTATATTGCAATGTATTAGCTACTAATGACGCTACAAATATTCTTTTTAAATATCCTTTTGGAATTGGAAACCACCAAATTAATAGTGATGCAGCAAACATAAATCTTATACCCATTAAAAGAATAGGAGGAAAAGACTCAAAAGCTGGTTTAGCTATGACAAAACCAAAGCCTAAAAATATAGGAACCAAGGATGCAATAAAAGTATCTTTTAAATTCATGTCACTTTTTTTAAACTAATGATTATTAAAGAACATATGATATATTCACCTTTTTAAAATATGAATTCAACAAAAATAGACCCTAAATACATTACGAAATCAAATCCAAGGATTGGGCTTATTGCGCTTGCTAGCGATTTTATGATCGAAAAAGATTTCATAAAAGTAATTAAAGATAGAGAAGTTGATTTCTTTGTAAATCGTATTGAATGCTATAATCCGCTGACAAAAGAAAATTTGATTAAAATGTCAAATAAGGTTACCGAGGTAACAAAAGATATATTGCCTGATCAGGATATCGATTGTGTTGTCTATGGTTGTACATCTGGAACAATAGCAGCAGGATATGAGTCTATTGAAAAAAAAGTAAAAGCCGCAAAACCTATGGCAGAAGTAACAACACCTAGCACTGCTGCAATCAAAGCCTTAAAGAAATTGAATATAACTAAAATAAGTCTATTTACTCCTTATAGCAAAAAACTTAACGATGAAGTTTTAGATTACTTTAAAGAAGAAGGTTTTGAAATCACATCAAATTCTTACTTTGATATAGAAGCTGATTACGATATTGGAAAAGTTGATCAGAATTATTTGTATAATGTTCTATCTAAAACTGATTTAAATGGTGCAGAGGCACTCTTTGTTTCTTGTACCGCGTTACCAGTACTGCCAATAATTGACAAATTAGAAAAAAAATTAAACACAACAGTTTTATCTAGTAATCAGGCATTAATTTGGGATACTCTTGTAAAAATAAATAAAAATAATTCAATAGAAGGTTTCGGAAAATTATTTAAAAATTAATTTCATGGATTTTACAAAGGAAGAATATCAGCGAAGATTAAAAAAAGTTCAAAAAATGATGCAAGAAAAAGGCATTGAACTATTAATTTCACACGATACGAATAATCTAAATTATTTGACAGGATATGATGCCTGGTCTTTTTATTATGCTCAATGTGCAATTGTACATGTAAACGCAGAAGAGCCTCTATGTTTTGTAAGGGCACAAGATGCAGGAGGCGCATATATTAAAACATATCTTAAAGATGAGAGCATTATTGTTTATGATGAAAATTATATTCATACATGGCCGAAACATCCTTATGATTATTTAGTTCAAATAATTAAAGAGAGAAAATGGGATAAGTTGTCTGTTGGGGTTGAAATGGATGCTCATTATTACACCGCTTTTTGTCATGAAAAAATTAAACAAGGTCTTCCTAATGCTAAAATTGTAGATAGTGATAGACTTGTTAACTGGGCAAGATTAGTAAAATCTGATGCTGAAATTGGATACATGAAATCTGCAGCCTTAATTTCCCAACAAGCAATGAAAACTGCAATGGAAGTTATTAATCCTGGTGTAAGACAGTGCGATGCGGTTGGAGAAATTCAAAAAGCATTATTTTATGGAACAGAAGAATTTGGCGGTGAGTACTCAAGTATTGCAACTTTACTGCCAACAGGAAAAGGTACATCAGCTTCACATTTGACTGCTACACAAGATAAATTTGTCGAGGGAGAGGCAACTATTATTGAATTATCTGGAGTTTATAAGAGATATCATGCACCTATGGCTAGGACAGTATTATTAGGTAAACCTGATCAGTTAAAAATTGATACAATGAAGAAAACTATAGAAGCTCTTGAAACTGGTATTAGCGCCATAAAACCTGGAAATACAGCCGATGATGTCGCTCAAGCTTTTTGGAAAATATTAGATAAATACGGTATCGATAAAAAATCTAGAACTGGATATTCAATTGGAATTGGCTACCCGCCTGATTGGGGCGAGCACACTCTTAATATATATAAAGGAGACATGACAGTATTAGAGCCAAATGTTTGTTTTCACATGATAGCAGTCATGCAATTTGGTAACTGGGGTGTAGAGGCGTCTGAGGCTATAAGAGTTACAGAAAATGGTAGTGAATTATTTTGTAATATGAGCAAAGAATTATACATCAAATAAATTACTTGATTATCAATCTAACAAATGTTTTAAACTAGTATGGGTAATGATCACTTCGTAAGATTCGAAAATGTAGACAAAAGTTACGACGGTAAGCAACTTGTTGTTAAAGGTTTAGATCTAGATATTGCTGAAGGCGAGTTTGTTACAATGCTTGGACCCTCTGGTTCTGGTAAAACTACATGTTTAATGATGTTAGCTGGTTTTGAAACACCAACTAATGGGCAAATTTATTTAGATAATAAAGTTATTTCCGATATCCCTCCTCACAAAAGAGGAATTGGAATGGTATTTCAAAATTATGCTTTGTTTCCTCATATGACAGTTTATGAAAACTTAGCGTTTCCATTAAGAGTTAGAAAAATTCCTAAAGATGAGGCAGATAAAAAAGTTGATAAAGCATTATCGATGGTATCTCTCCAGGGCTTTGAAGCCAGAATGCCAATGCAGTTATCAGGTGGACAACAACAAAGGGTAGCAGTAGCAAGATCATTAGTATTTGATCCACAATTAGTATTAATGGACGAACCACTTGGAGCTTTAGATAAAAATTTAAGAGAGAGTATGCAGTATGAAATTAAACATATTCATGAAAGTATTGGTGTAACAGTTGTATATGTTACTCATGATCAAACAGAAGCTTTGACGATGTCTAACAGAATTGCAGTTTTCAATGATGGAAAGGTTCAGCAACTTTCAAGTCCAGATGAATTATATGAAAGACCAGTAAATTCTTTTGTTGCAGAGTTCATTGGAGAGAATAATACCTTTGCAGGGGAAGTGTCAGATATCTCAGGAGACAAATGTAAAGTAAAATTAAATTCAGGAGATGAAATTTTAGCAAATCCTATTGTTGCGAAAGCAAAAGGAGAAAAAACTACTGTATCTTTAAGACCAGAAAGAGCATTGATTGATCCAGATACCAAGATGGATAATAATCACAAGGGTAAGATTGAAGAAGTTATTTATCACGGTGATCATACTAGATTAAGAGTAGACTTATTAGGCAATAAAGATTTTATTTTAAAAGTTCCTAATAGCTCAAACAGAATGGATATTAAGACAGGAAAAGAAATTAATATTGGTTGGAATAGTATTGATTGTAGAGCTCTAGATCCGAAATAATCCCTAAAAATTAATCATAATAAAAACAAGACAAATTAGCATTAATCAGCTGTTGACTAAGCCACTCTATATTGTTTTAGTATAACTTTATAAAAACTAAACGTTAACGTTAAATAGGAGAATAAATGAAAAAATTAAGTAAATTATTACTTGCCCTTTCTTTTGTACTTTCTGTAACAACTTCAGCATTTGCAGTTACTGTAGTGTCTTGGGGTGGAGCTTACACAGAGTCACAAAAATTGGGTTACGGTGATCCTACAGCAGCGAAACTAGGAATACCTGTTAATTGGGTAGACTACACTGGTGGATTATCAGAAATTAAAGCTCAAAAAGAAGCTGGAGCAATAACTTGGGACATTATCGATGTATACGCAAAAGATACTATCGTTGGATGTGACGAAGGTATTTTCCACGAATTCGATTTTGATAAAGATTTTGCACCTGCTCCAGATGGAACACCTGCAAGTCAAGACTTCTTTACAAGCATGCCTTCTAAATGCGCAGTTGGAAACATTCTGTACTCTTGGAACTATGCTTACAATGATGCAACAATTGGTGATAAAAAACCAAATTCATTGAAAGATTTTTTTAACACTAAAAAGTTCCCTGGTAAGAGAGCTATTTACAAAGGTGCAATGTCTAACTTAGAAATTGCTATCACTGCAGATGGTGTAAACCCTGGTAAAGGTTCTGACCTAACTTACAGAAAACTTGAAGCAGACGGCGGTATTGATAGAGCTATGAACAAGCTTAAAGCTTTATGTGAAGATCCAAATGGTGGATGTGTATTCTGGAATGCTGGAGCTCAACCACCAGAACTACTAGCTAATGGTGAAGTAGTAATGGCTACTGGTTGGAATGGTAGATTCTTTAATGCGCAAATGGAAGGAACTCCACTTGTACAAGTATGGGATGGACAAATTCTTGACTATGAATATTTTGCATTAGTTAAAGATGGTCCAGGTTATGCTGATGGTTCGGCTATGAAAGTACTAAGAGAAATGACTAGCTCAGAAGGTTTAGCTGGAAGTGCTAAGTACATCGCATACGCGCCTTGGAGAAAATCTTCAATTGCAGTTATGGAAGCTGGAGAGCCTTGGTTTAAAGATGGTAAGACTAACATGGTACCACATATGCCAACAGCACCTGCTAACACAAAAAGATACATCCTAATGAACCCTGATTTCTGGGCAGATAACCAAGACGAAATTGGTGAAAAATGGGAAGCTATGAAAGCTGGTCTATAATTTAGTTTTATAGAATAGTTTTTTATACTATATTGAAAGGGCAGTTATTTATAACTGCCCTTTTTTATTATGAGCACAGAAAAAATATTATCATCTGATGGATTACCTTTAGAAGTAAGCTTAAAAAAAGCTGAGAGAAAAAATAAACTTAAAGCTGTTGCGCTCGTTGCTCCATTATTTTTATTTATTTTAATTATTTATGTTTTTCCAATTGGCGACATGTTATTTAGATCTGTTGATGATCGAATGATCACTAAAATGCTTCCTAAAACATTCAAAGCAATGGAAAAATGGGATGGCAGTGATTTGCCAGATGAACCTGTTTATCAAGGTCTTTATGAGGATTTAACTTTCCTAAAGAAAAATAAAACATATGGAAAAATTATAGCAAGATTAAACTATGAAAAATCTGGCTTTAGTAGCTTAATAAAAAAAACAGTTAGAAAAATTAATAAATTTGAAGAGGGAAATTACAAAGAACAATTTATCAAAGTTCATAAAAGGTGGGGCCAAAGCGAATATTTGGTTGCACTAAAAAATACAGCTCCCAAATGGACTTATGCCAAATATTTAAAGGGTATGGATAGAAAATTTGACCAAGATAGAAATATAATCCAAGTTGCAGAAGATAGAAGAATTCACAAAATATTATGGCTAAGAACTTTAAATGTAGCTTTCTGGGTTACTGTTTTTTGTTTTATTCTTGCGTATCCAATTTCGCACTTACTAGCAACACTACCAATGAAATACAGTAATTTACTAATGATTTGTGTGTTGCTTCCTTTTTGGACCTCATTGTTAGTTAGAACTTCTAGTTGGATGGTTTTACTTCAGCAACAGGGACCCATAAATGATTTAATTGTTTGGATTGGTTTAGCCGCGGATGATAACAGACCAGAATTAATGTATAATGTAATAGGGACTTTTGTTGCAATGACCCAAATATTATTACCTTTTATGGTTTTACCTCTTTATAGTGTTATGAAAACTATTTCACCTAGCTTGATGAGAGCTGGAAAATCATTAGGTGGAACACCACTGGTATCTTTTGTTAAAATTTATTTTCCATTAACAATTCCTGGAATTGGTGCTGGATGTCTATTAGTATTTATTTTAGCTATAGGATATTACATTACTCCTGCGTTAGTAGGTGGGGCCAGTGGATCATTAATTAGTAATACAATTGCTTATCATATGAAGAGTTCATTAGACTGGGCGTTTGCATCTGCTCTTGGAACTATGCTGTTAGTTGGAGTACTAACTATTTATTGGATTTACAATAAACTTGTTGGAATAGATAATATTAAATTAGGATAATTATGGCATTACCAAGTCACACACCTTTGAATTATAGAATTTGGCATTACACATACCTATTTTTTTGTGGTTTAGTATTTTTCTTTTTGATAGCACCTTTGTTTGTAATATTGCCACTATCATTTAATGCTGAACAATACATTCACTTTTCAGCAAAAATGTTAGCACTGGATCCTGAAGGTTTTTCTTTGAGATGGTATGAAGATATGATCTATGGAACCAAAAACCCCTGGGGGCTTGCAACTAAAAATAGTTTAATCATTGCTTTCTTTGCAACAATTGGATCGACAGTGCTTGGAACTGTAGCAGCATTAGGTTTAAGTAGTAGATACATGCCGTATAAAGCTGCATTCATGGCGCTATTAATTTCACCAATGATTGTTCCATTAATTATTTCAGGAACAGCAATATTTTTCTTTATGGCAAAAGTTGGTTTGGCAGCAACACATACAGGAATTATATTATCACATATAATTCTAGGAACTCCATTTGTAGTAATTACTGTTACTGCAACATTAACTGGTTTTGATCACAGTGTGACAAGAGCAGCTGCGAGTTTAGGAAGCAATCCGGTTAATACATTTATGAAAATTACACTACCATTAATTATGCCGGGAGTTATCTCGGGAGCTTTGTTTGCTTTTGTAACTTCATTTGATGAAGTTGTAGTTGTTTTATTTTTAGCTGGATTAGAAAATACTACAATTCCAATTCAGATGTGGGTTGGGTTAAGAGAGCAATTAAGTCCAACTATAATGGCAGTTGCGACTTGTTTGATTGTAATGTCTACTTTAATTTTAGTTAGTGCTGAACTTTTAAGAAGAAGATCTGAGAGACTAAGAGGAATTAATAGATAGTTCTAATTTTTTCCAACTAATTTCTCATAACTTAAGGAAAGATTTTTAATTAAATCACACACTTCAAAATTATTATTTGCAATATTTCCTACAGGAGTTATTTCTGCTGCGGTGCCTGTAATAAAACATCCTTTGAAATTAGATAGTTCATTGGGAGATATCTTTCTCTCGTGAATCTTGATATTTTTTGACTTTGCAAGATCTATGACTGTTTTTCTAGTTATACCATCTAAAAAAGAGTCTGGAATTGGGGTGTGTAATTCATCTTTTTCATCTTTAAAAAAGATGTTGGCACTTGTAGCTTCAGCTATATTACCTTCATGGTCCAACATCAAAGAGTCCGTATAACCATCTTTTTCAGCTTGATGTTTTGAAAGTGTACAAATCATATATAGGCCAGCTGCTTTACTTTCCCATGGAGATGAATTTTGAGGTGGTCTTTGCCACTTAGATATATTTAATTTTATACCTTTTAATTTTAATTCAGGATTAAAATATGTTGGCCAATCCCATATCGCTATTGCTACATTGATTTTTGTATTTTGTGCAGAAACTCCCATCATTTCACTTCCTCTCCATACAAATGGTCTTATATATCCGTTTTCAATATCTTGATCAGAAACAAGTTTTTTTGTTGCTTCCATAATTTCATTGCATGAATATGGAATTTTCATATCCAGAATTTTTGCAGAATTAAAAAGTCTGTCAGTATGTTCCTTCAATTTAAAAATTTTTTTATTATAAACTCTCAAACCTTCAAAGACTAAACTAGCATAGTGCATTCCATGGCTAATTATGTGAACTCTTGCATCTTGCCATTCACACAGTTCATTGTTGAACCAAATTTTTCCTGATCTTTTGTCAAAAGGTAATTGTTGCATAGAAAAATTTATTATACTGACTCAATTATTGTAGCAATACCCATTCCAAGACCTATACATTGAGTAGCTAAAGCAAATTTTTTATTTTCTCTTCTTAATAGTTGAGCTGCTTTCCCGGTAATTCTTGCACCCGTTGCTCCAAGAGGATGGCCTAACGCTAATGCTCCACCATCTATGTTAACTTTGCTTGGATCTATTTGTAAATCTTTTATACAAGCCAGTGATTGAGATGCAAAAGCTTCATTAAGTTCTACGATATCAATATCTTTGATTGTTAATTTAGCTCTTTCTAATGCTTTTTGTGAAGCTCCAATTGGGCCTAGACCCATAGTATCAGCTTTACATCCCTGAACAGAGGTTGAAACAATCCTAGCTAAAATTTCTAAATTATTATCTTTAGCATATTGTTCTTCACAGATTAATGTAGCTGCTGCACCATCGGTAAGTGGTGAAGATGTTGCGGCTGTTACAGTTCCATTTTGATCAAATGCTAACTTCAATCCATCTAATTTTTCTTGATTACTATTAGGTCGAATATTGCTATCTTGAGAACAATTTCCAATAGATACAATTTCATTATTAAAATTTCCTTTTTCTTGTGCTTCGAATGCTTTCTTATGGCTTGATATTGCAAATTCTTGCTGTTCTGTTCTTGATATAGAATATTGTTTGGCTACATTTTCTGCAGTAATACCCATTGAAAAATAAACATTAGGGTTTTCTTCTTCAGTATAAGGATATGGCATAGGATCAAAGCCTGTTGTTACTCTAGTCATGCTTTCTACTCCACCACATATAAAAACTTTTCCAGATCCCATTGCTATTTTTCCTGCAGCTATATGAATAGCTTCCATTGATGATCCACACCATCTATCTACTGTCATCCCTGAAGTTTTGATATCCATGTTGGTTAAAAAAGTTACTAATTTTCCAATATTAAAACATTGCTCTCCAGTTTGGAAAGCACAGCCAACTACAATGTCTTCAATGTCTTGTTTATTGATTTTAGTTTTTAAGACAAGGTTGTTAACAACTTCAGCAAGTAAATTAACTGGTTTTACATCTACCAATTCACCTTTTCTTGCCATTGTGAAAGGTGATCTTGAGTAACCTGCAATAACTGCTTTTAACATAAGGTTTATATATAGCTATTTAATCTGGAAATGGCAAAGTTGTTATCGTCCCATTTCTTTTCGTGCCATCAAGATTTTGGACAAATATTTTTTCACCTATTTCCCAGTAGTTTTTTAAAATCATAGATAAACCAATGTTTTTTTTTATTTTAGGGGAATAAATACCTGAAGTTATTTGTCCTATTATTTTATCATCTTTTGATAATACTTTTAATGGCTGACCTATACCAGAACAACGATCTCCATCAAATATGATGCCCCTTATTTTTTGTTTTACACCTTCATTGTAAATTTTTGTTAAAGCTTGTTTCCCAATAAAATCATGAGAAACATCATTGTTACAATATTTTTCTAAATTACATTCCAAAGGATTATTTTCTTTTGTAAAGTCATTACCATAAGACATAAGTCCTCCTTCAATTCTATCAATTAAATTAGGACAGCCTGGCGAAATATTAAATTTTTTCCCAGCTTCCCAGATTGTGTCCCAAAGTTTTTCACCTATTTCTACATTATCAAAATATTTCTCATGTGTTTTGAAATAAATTTCAAACCCATCTTGTTTACTATATCCAGATCTTGCAATAATTTGCTTTGTTCCTTCAAAATCTAAAACTCTGAAATTAAAAAATTTAATTTTTTTTATTTCCTCACCAAATATTGATATCAATAGTTCCTCAGATTTAGGTCCTTGAATTGCTAATGGATATACATCGGGCTCTTTAATGTTTACATCTAAATTCAAACCCAAAGCATATCCTTTTGCCCAAAGCAAAATGTCAGAGTCTGCTATTGATATCCAGAACATATCATCATCTAATTTGAGTAAAACAGGATCATTTATCATTCCCGCATCCTCATTAAGCATAGGTATATAAAAACATTTTCCAATTTGCATATTCTTAATGGAACGAGGTGTTAATTTTTGAACAAGTGTAGCTGCATCTGGCCCACTAATTTGAACTTGCCTTTGACAAGAAACGTCCCAAACTTGGACTTCTTTACTTAGGTGCCAGTAATCTTCCTCAACGGAATTTTTAAACCCTTTTGGTAAAAGCATATGGTTTACTACAGTAAAATCTGAAACACCATGTTCTTCAACTCGATTAGTATATGGAGTTCTTCTTATTCTTCTAGACATATTCAATTTTATATTTTTTGACATAAGGAATTAATTATTTAAAATTATTTAGACCACCAAATAGAATATCCATTTGGAGATATAATAATTGGTAAGTGATATTTTTTTTTAGGATCTTCCATTTTAAATTTTACAATAATTTCTGACACAACTTTTTTTTCAGAAAAATAATCTGCAGTTTTGCAAACCATTTCGTATTCACATGCACAATCATTATTTGAAAGTTCAAAATCTTTTAAAATTCTTCCCCCTTCATCTGTCTCAGTTTCAAAAAAAATTTTTTTTTCACCAGAAGAATTTATTTGATAAATTGTGACTTTAACACCATTTGCATGAGTTCCATCAACTGAGTTTAATAAGTGAGATGATATAGTTGCCATTAAATTACTCTATTGAAGCCTTGTCTCTTTTATCGCTAACTGCAGCCACGATTGGGCTTATAACACCTCTAGCTTTTACGTTAATGCAAGCAGTTTTTCTACTTTCTATTGCTCTTTTTAATGCTGGAGCTAATTGTTCTCTTTTTGTGACCAGCTCTCCATGACCTCCAAAACCTTCAAAAATTTTATGAAAAGGTATATCCCTAAAGTCAGTTGCAAAATGTTTTCCACTTTCAAATAATCTTTCTTGTTGTTGAGATATACAATCTAAACCACCATTATTATCAATTACTACCACAATAGGTTTATTTTCTTGAAAAGCAGCTTCGATTGATAATCCCCCAGATAAAAAAGCTCCATCTCCACTTATTAAAATAACATTTGAATCTGGGTTTATATTTTTTGCAGAAAGTGCAAAGGGAACACCAACACCTAACATACTAAATGTACCAGGATGAAGAATTCCACCTATTTTTTTTCCTTTTGATCCAGCAATATTTATTGCAATTTCAGACCAGAAGTGAGTGTTACCTCCGTCAATGACTAGCCAATCTTTTTCACCGATAGCATCTTGAACATCTAAAGCTAATTGAAGTGGATGCATTTTACCTCCATTTGCTTCAGCTTCTTTTGTTTCTTTACTTAAATCCTCTAAAGTCTTATCAACCCATTCTTGTTTTTTAGTTCTGTTAAGATCAAACCATTCATTGCTTAAATTCCATTTATTATTTGATTTAAGTTTATTTAATGTGTCAAAAAAAACTCCTGGATCACATAATAAATTTAAATCTGCAGCTCTATTAAGTTCTATTTCCTCATGAGATCCATTAATACATACAAGTTTAGTTGATTTAGGAAAAAGTGGTGGGTTTCCAAAATTCATTTGATTATCTAATCTAGCTCCAACCATCAATACTAAATCAGATTCATGTAATGCAAATTTTGAAGGAGGATATTGATGAATATCAGCTAAACCCATATAGGCATTAGCTTCTTCTCCAAGTAATTTTTGATGATAAGGAATATTAAATATTGGAATTTTTAAATTATTTCCAGCTTCTTCTAACTTTTTTTCAGAACCAGACCACCAAATTCCATGACCACCAATTAAAACTGGTTTTTTTGAATTACACGCAAGTTCTAAGATTTCTGACATTTGTGTTGGATCTGGCCAAGCTTTTACAATTGGTTTTGTTTGATGTGAAAATGGTCTTTCTTCGAGTCCTGCATCTTCGGAAAAAGATGAAAACATAATATCAACTGGCATACTTAAATGTACTGCTCCAGGATATCCATTTGTTGCAATCTTATATGCTTTATCTACAAATTCTCTAATTCTAGTTCCATCAGTTATACTTGCACTATACTTTGTTAAAGGTGCTGCAATTGCAACATCATCAATTTCTTTAAATCCACCAGAGCCTTGTCTTTTTAAACTGCTTGAACCAGTTATGAATATTACAGGTGATCTTTCACCCCAAGCTTCCATCATTGATGGTACAGCATTTGCAAACCCTTCGGGACCAACTAGACAAACTGCTGGTTTTCTTGTAATTCTAGTATGACCGTCAGCTATATGGCCTGCTACCTGTTCATGAGGACAATTAATTACTTCCATTTGGCACTCCATAAACCCCTCTAAAGCAGGATTACAGAACCCACCAGATAATGTAAAAACATGCTTAATCCCTTTATCTTTCAAAGCTCTAGCAATAAGTGATCCACCTCTAATTTTTTTTTCTGACATTTTTTTAGTATTTCATATTTTCAATAAATTTTTTAGCAATTATTTTGGACGTCACATCATTAATATCAGTTAAACCAACTAAACCTAGTGCGGTACTTAATTCGTCTTTAATAATATCTAAAATTCTTCTTAAACCTTTTTCACCATCAGCTCCAATACCATACATTAGCGGTCTTCCAAGCATCACATAATTTGCTCCCAATGCTAAAGCTCTTATAATATCGCTTCCACCTCTAACACCACTATCAAATAGCAGAGGAAATTCTTTACCTAATACATTTCTTATCAACGGCAATGCTTCAATAGCTGCAGTAGCACTATCTAATTGTCTTCCACCGTGGTTGGATACTTGTATGGCATCAACTCCTTCATCTTTTATTTTTAAAGCATCTTCTGGCGACATTACTCCTTTAATTATTAATTTTCCTTTCCAAGCATCTCTTACTCTTTTGAGGGTTCCCCAATCTGTAGCTCCTCTGCTTTCACTTCTTACAAATTTGTTACCGCTCTTTGATGTTTCATAATTCATTGGTTTTGGAATACCACCTAGTAAAGTTGATAAAGACCAATGAGGATGAGTTGCAAAATCAAACATCTGTTTAGGACCTATTTTAAAAGGGACTGTAAAACCATTTTTATTATCCTTAGCCCTTCTAAATTGAATGGGAACATCCACAGTTAGTATTGCCACTTTATAACCAGTTTGTTCTGCTCTTTGTAAAAGCTCCATTACAAAATCTTCTTGGAAATTATATAATTGAATCCAAGATCGACCTTCAGATAATTCATACATTTTTTCTAAAGATGTTGAGGAAGCCATGGAAACACACGCAGGTACATTGTTTACAATACTTTCTTCAGCTAACATTTTATCTGCACCAGTCCAAGTGAGATTACACATTCCCATTGGTGAAAAACCAAATGGTTGATCAAACTCAATATCTAAAAATTTTTTTTTTAAATTTCTATTTTCAACATTTCTTAAAACTTTTGGTTCAAGTCTAATTTGATCTAAAGCTGTACTATTAATTTCACAAAGTTTTTCATCACCAGATGCACCATCTACAAAATCAAACATTAATTTAGGCATTCTTTTTTTAGCTAAATTTCTTGCATCCTCTATACTGTGAATTTTTTTGCTTGCAGTTATGTTTTTCATATATTG
>JAOHJV010000050.1 GCA_028100865.1 Candidatus Pelagibacter sp.
GTTATAGTTCTTCCAACATTTTATACAGGTAGTCATATTAGAAATGAAGGTTTTATAGGAAAAAATAGAGCCCTAAACCCAAATAAATATTTTATTATATCAATTAATATGTTTGGAAATGGCTTTTCATCATCTCCAAACAATTCTACAAAAGATCAATCAGGTTCAAAGTTTCCAACCTTAACTTTGTGGGATAATATTTATTGTCAACACAAACTAATTGCAGAAAAATTAAAAATAAAAAAAATTGCATTAGTAACAGGTTGGTCTATGGCTGGCTGTCAATCATATCAATGGGCTGCTCAATATCCAAATATGGTAAAAGCTATTCTTCCATTTTGTGCTTCATCAAAAACATCAATTCATAACCATGTTTTTTTAGAGGGTGTTAAGGCTGCACTTATAGCCGATAAAAATTGGAACAAAGGTAATTATATAAAACAACCCACAGAAGGTCTCAAGGCTTTTGGTCGTGTATACGCAGGGTGGGCCTTTTCTCAAAATTTTTATAGAGAAAAGTTATTTAGAAAACTTGGTTATAAAAATTCAGATGAATTATTAAAAGATTGGGCTAATGATCATGCCAAAAACTGGGACGCAAATAATTTATTATCAAAGTTAAAAACATGGCAATTAAACGATATAAGCAAAGGACCATTATATAAAAATGATTATATCAAGGCTCTAAAATCAATTAAGGCTAAAACAATTTTAATGCCCTGCAAACAAGACCTTTATTTTAGAGTTGAAGACAATGAATATGAAAATAAATTTATACCCCATTCATCTTTTAGACCAATTGATTCATCTTTTGGACACTGTGCAGCAAATCCAGGAAATGATAAAAAATTTGAAAAAGAACTTGATAAAAATATTAGAGAATTATTGAACTAGTAATGAAAAAAATAAAAAAAGTTGCTGTAATTGGAACAGGAGTGATAGGTGCTGGTTGGATTATTCGATGTTTAGCACATAACAAAATTGTTCATGCTTTCGATAAGGAAATTAAATTAAAACAAAATTTAATTTCTGAGATTAAAAGAACTTGGCCATATGTAAAAAAACTTTTTAATAAAAAAACTCTCAATCTTAAAAATTTCAAATATTTTACCTCAATTGAAGAAGCTCTCAAAGATGCAGATTTTATTCAAGAATGTGCAAGTGAAAATTATGCTTTAAAAACTAAATTGATGAGCACTATTGGAAAATATGCAAAACCAAATGCAATAATTTCATCAAGCTCATCAGGATTATTACCAACAAGAATTTATTCTAAATGTAAAAACCCTGAAAGAGCAATGATCGGACATCCATTTAATCCAGTCTACTTACTGCCTGCTGTTGAAATTGTACCTGGAAAAAAAACATCAAAAAAATATTTAGCAACAGCTAAAAAATTTTATAATTCAATTTCAATGAACTCAATCATGGTTAAACACGAGCTGCCCGGTTACTTATCAGATAGATTGCAAGAAGCTTTATGGAGAGAAGGTTTACATATTATTAACGAAGGTCATGCAACCACAGAAGAATTAGATAGAGCAATTGAAGATGGACCAGGTTTAAGATGGTCTTTGATGGGAACTTTTTTAACTTTTCATTTAGCTGGAGGAAAAGCAGGAATGAGACATATGTTAGAACAATTTGGACCTGCTTTAAAACTTCCGTGGACTAAATTAAAAGCCCCAAAGTTATCTAATAAGTTAATTGATAGACTGGTTCAGGGGACCAAAAAACAATCTAAAGGAAAATCTGTTAGTAAAATTTCAAATATTAGAGATGAATATTTAGTTGAACTTCAAAAGCTGAGAAAAAGATACGAAAAAAAATTAAGATGAATTAATCATTTCTCTCTGTATGGCCATCAACAGAGATTACTTGACCAGATACTTTACTAGAGTCGTCAGAGATTAAGAAAGAACACATTTTTCCAATATCTTCTTCTAAAATCCATTGTTTCATTGAACTCATTGAAACAAAATCTTTTTCAATTACTTTTGTTGAAACTTTAGTAAATTTTGCCTTATCTCTTATAACTCTTTTCATTCTATCTCCCTTAATTGTTCCAGGACATACTGCATTAACTCTAATATTAAATTTACCAAGCTCCATTGCTAATGTTTTTGTAATGCCAATAATTGCCCATTTACTTGCCGCATAAGGTGATCGAAGTGGAAAACCAAGTATACCAG
>JAOHJV010000051.1 GCA_028100865.1 Candidatus Pelagibacter sp.
AATTTAGCTGCTGGATTAACTCAGCTTGATAAAAAAATTTTAGTTATAGATTTAGATCCTCAGGGAAATGCAACAACAGGTCTAGGTTTATCAAATATAGATAACTCAAGTGACACAATTTATGGGGTGCTGAATGGAACTAGAGAGATTAATCAGATAATAAAGAAGACACAGTTTAAAAATTTAGATATCATCACTTCCAATGTAGACTTATCTGGACTTGAAGTTGAAACAGCTGATGATAGTAATAGAGCCTTTATATTAAAAGCTAAATTAAGCGCTTATTTAAACAATTCTAGAGGATCCTACGATTATGTACTAATCGATTGTCCACCTTCCTTAAGTCTTCTTACAGTTATGGCACTTGTCTGTTCTAACTCACTTCTGGTGCCACTACAAACTGAATTCTTTGCTCTTGAAGGACTAACCCAATTAATGAAAACTATTGAGAGAATAAAAGTAAGTTTAAATCCTGATTTGAAAATTCGAGGAATCCTTTTGACCATGTATGACAAAAGAAATAAGCTTTCTTCGCAAGTTGAAAAAGAAGCTAGAGATTATTTTAATGAAAAAGTTTACTCAACAGTAATTCCAAGGAATGTGAGATTATCAGAAGCACCTTCTCATGGAATGCCTGTTTTAATTTATGACAAAACCTGTCCTGGTAGTAAATCCTATTTTAATTTTACAGATGAATTTATAAATCAAGAGTCAACAATTGGGAGTGCCGCTTATGGATAAAATTAAAAAAGGACTTGGACGAGGCTTATCATCACTAATTGGCGAAACAAAAGTAGAGATTCAAAAAAATCAACTACCAATAACTGATTTGATACCAAACAAATATCAACCAAGAAAGAATTTTGATGAGATAAATTTAGAAGATTTAACTAACTCTATAAAAGAAAGAGGGATAATACAGCCAATCATAGTTAGAAAATCAATTAATGAAAATTCAAAATATGAAATAATTGCAGGCGAGAGAAGATGGTTAGCTGCACAGAAAGCAGGTATTCATAATGTCCCTGTGGTGATCACAGAAGCTGATGATTTAACATCTTTAGAATTTGCAATAGTTGAAAATGTTCAAAGACATGATCTAAATCCACTGGAAGAAGCACAAGGTTATAAAAGATTGATAGATGAATTTTCTTATGATCAAGAAAAGGTTTCAAAATTTATTGGTAAAAGTAGAAGTTATATAACAAATTCTTTGAGAATACTTACTTTACCAGACGATGTGATAAAATTAATAGAGTCAAATAAGTTGTCGACAGGCCATGCTAAGATTTTAGTAGGTTTGGATAATGCAAGTTTTGTTGCTAATAAGATTGTAGACAATAAACTTTCGGTAAGACAAGCTGAAAATTTTGTTCAATTATTTAAAAAGAAAAGACAAAAATCAAAAATCACAAAAGATACTAATATTATAGCTCTTGAACTTTCAGTATCAAATAAAATAGGATTAAATGTGGAAATCCAAAACAACAAAAGAAATAAAGGAAAAATTTCTTTTGAATATAAAGATCTAGATCAATTAAATAAAATTATTGGTATAATTAAATCTAATTATTAGCAGTTAAAGAAGATTGAAATAAAATAAAATCTGTAATTAGATTAGTTGAATTATTTATGTTCTTTTTGATTTGTAGCTCAGTTTCACTTAGAGTGTAGATTAGTTTTTTAATATTTTCTGGGTTCCATTTATAAATTTGCTGTTTGGTTATTTCTTTTTCTTTCCAAAAAATTGGTGGTCTTGCTGATGAGATGGTTAAATCTATATTTTTATTTGTTTGAAATGTTTTAGATAAGACCAGTAATTTTTTTGCTTTGATTATAAAAGATCAAATAATCATAATGCAGTCTTCATTACTAAAATTATTTTCATTTAAGATACTAATTATTTTCTTTTTGTTCTTAGCAAGGCAATTATCAACAAGCTCAGATATACTGTGGTTTTCTTTTAAATTAATCAGTTTTGATATACTCTCACTGTTAACTCTTTTCCCACTTTTGCTAAAATATTTAATTTTTTGAAGCTCATTTGCAAGTGCTTCTCTATCTCCACTGCATTTATTTACTATTAAGTTTATATTCGAAGGTGATATTGAAATCTTTTCATCTCGTAAAAAATTATATGCTAACTTTGATAATGTCTGATCATTATCAGGATAAAAAGGCACACA
>JAOHJV010000052.1 GCA_028100865.1 Candidatus Pelagibacter sp.
ATTTGAACCATATAAAGGTTTAAAACGAAAATAAATCACTAAGCTAATATTTGTGGAAAGATACAATTTTAAACAGGTTGAGCAGAAATGGCAAAAAACTTGGGAGGTTAAAAAAAAAATTCCAACAAAGTTAGATAAGAATAAAAAAAAATTTTATTGTCTTGAAATGTTTCCATATCCATCTGGAAAAATTCATATGGGTCATGTTAGAAATTATACTATTGGTGATGTATTAGCCAGATATAAAACTTTACAAAATTTTAATGTATTGCATCCTATGGGCTGGGATTCTTTTGGAATGCCTGCTGAAAATGCTGCTAGACAAAATAAATTAGACCCAAAAACATGGACTGAAAAAAATATTTCAGTAATGAAAAATCAACTAAAAAAGCTTGGTTTATCCATAGATTGGGACAAAGAAATTTCTACCTGTTCATCTAATTATTATAAACATCAACAAAAATTTTTTTTAGAACTCTATGACAAAGGACTTGTCTATAGAAAAGAAAGTTATGTAAACTGGGACCCGGTGGACAACACAGTTTTAGCTAATGAGCAAGTTATAGATGGTAAAGGCTGGCGATCTGGTGCAATCGTAGAAAGAAAGAAACTTAATCAATGGTTTTTTAAAATCACAAAATTTTCCAAAGAACTTCTAGAGAACCTTGATTCTCTGGAAAATTGGCCCAACAAAGTAAAAGTGATGCAAAAAAATTGGATTGGAAAATCTTATGGTTGCGAAATAAAATTCAAAATTGAGTCAAAAAAAGAAATTGATGAATTAAAATGCTACACCACGAGACCAGACACTTTATTTGGTATGTCTTTTCTAGCAGTCTCAATAGATCATCCAATTGCAAAATTTTATGTTAACGAACCAGAATTTATTAAATTTAAAAAAGAATGTTCTAAAACTGGAACTACAGAGGAGTCAATTGCAGCTGCTGATAAACTTGGTTTCAAAACTGATTTGTTGGCAATAAATCCTTTGGATGAAAATATTAAAGTTCCAGTTTATTTTGCAAATTTTGTTTTGATGGATTATGGCTTGGGTGCAGTGTTTGGTTGTCCAGCACACGATCAAAGAGATTTAGATTTTGCAAGAAAATATAATTTGAAAATCACACCTGTTGTCAGACCAGAAAAAGATAAAGATTTCTCAATTAACGATAAAGCTTTTACAGAGTCTGGTTATTTATTTAATTCAAAATTTTTAGATAATCTTAAAGTTCCAGATGAGTCAATTTCAAAAACAATTAGTTACTTAGAAAAAAATAATATAGGGGAAAAAAAAACTAATTACAGGTTAAAAGACTGGGGTATTTCCCGCCAAAGATATTGGGGGTGTCCTATTCCAATCGCCTATGATGAAAATAATAATCCAGTTAAAATTCCGACAGATATGCTACCTGTGCAGTTACCAAAGATAGAAAAATTTAATTCTAATGGAAATCCACTTGATGAATTAATTGAATGGAAAAATGTTATTATTAACGGAAAAAAATGTATTAGAGAAACAGATACGCTTGATACATTTGTTGATTCATCTTGGTATTTTTTAAGATTTTGCTCTCCTCATAAAAATGATTATGGATTCGACTCTGAGGAAGTGAAATACTGGATGCCAGTAGATCAATATATTGGAGGTGTTGAACATGCTATTCTTCATCTTTTATATTCAAGGTTTTTTATGCATGCTTTATCATATCAAAATAATAATTTTGAAATTAAGGAACCTTTTAATGGATTGTTTACTCAAGGCATGGTTTGTCATGAAACCTATAAAGATAAAAATAATAATTGGGTTAGTCCAGATGAATTAGATACGATAGATGGAAAAAAATTTTTAAAAAGTACTGAAGAACCTGTAAAAGTTGGACCTTCAGAGTCTATGTCTAAATCAAAAAAAAACACCATAGATCCTGAGCAAATAATAAAAGATTACGGAGCTGATTCTGTCAGATTATTTATTTTATCTGATAGTCCACCTGAAAAAGATGTTCAGTGGTCAAATGAGGGCATAAAATCAGCGTATAAATTTATTCAAAAATTATGGGTTTTAAATTCAAAGATAATTCAAGAGATAAAAGCCAATCATCCGTTCAACCCAGACAATGATTTAGAGAAAATAACT
>JAOHJV010000053.1 GCA_028100865.1 Candidatus Pelagibacter sp.
AACCAAAACTTTGGGCTACATAACTCTTACCAGAACCTATATCTCCTACAATGCCTATTCTAATCATAAATCTAAAAGTTTAATCACATCTTCATTTAGTTTTGGTTCTACCCCATGCCAAATTGTAAAAGCTGAAAAAGCTTGATAAATAAACATCATTTTACCATTTAAAGTTATGTTTCCATTATCTTTTCCGCTCTTTAAAAAATTTGTTTCATTGGGATTATAGATCACATCATAAAAAAATTTGCCTTTACCAACTGACGCAAGATCAAGATCTATATTATCTTCTTTTTTTAAACCTACGCTTGTTGCATTAACGATCATGTCAAAATTAGGAATTTTTCCCCAGTCCAATATTTTAATATTTTGAAATAATTTTTTTAAATTTTCTGCCTTTTTTTTTGTTCTGTTGCTTACAATTATTTTTGAAACTCCCATTTGAGTTAAAGCAAAAATTATAGAAGGAACTACTCCTCCAGCTCCAAGAATAAAAACTTCTTTGTTATTAAGATCATATTTAAAATTTTTTATACTTTTTTCAAAACCAATTATATCTGTATTATGCCCCATTAATTTATTTTCATTTAGATAAATTGTGTTCACTGATTGTGTCTTTAGAGCTTCATTTGTTAATTTATCTAAAAAAGGAATTATTGCTCTTTTGAAAGGCACAGTAACATTAATACCATCAATTTTTTTTTCTTTAACTTGAAAAATTAAATCTTCTAAATCGTTTTCTTCTAATTTATGTTTTTCATATAAAGCATTAATATTATTTTCATTAATCCAATAATTATGCAACTTTGGGGACAATGAATGCTCTATAGGATTTCCTATAACTAAAAATTTTTTCATTTTATTAAATTTAGGTACTCCTTGATTTTTTTTATGGGGAGTCCCATAATTGTGTTTTCGTCCCCCTCAATATTTAAAAACAAATTTTTTCCTTCCCCTTCAATTTGGTAAACATTGTAAGCATACAGATTTTCATCTGATATATTTGATAAATATTTTCTTAACTCACTTTCTGAAAAATTTTTCATTGTTAATATTGCACTATCCGTATAATTCCAAATCATTGTTCCATTTTTTGAAATACAAACAGAACTAATTAAATAATGCTTTTTACCATTAAGTTTTTTAAGAATTATCATGGCCTCATCTCTGCTTGTAGGCTTTGATATTAATTCACCCTCTAGATCAATTACACTGTCGGCGCCTAATACAAGTTTATCTGGTTGATTTAAACTAACCTTGTTAGCTTTTAACTCAGCTAAATTTTTTGAAATTATCTCAGGGGTAGATTTTTCTTTAATTAAAGCATCTTTAAAAACATCTTCATCAACATTTGAATGTTCAACTTGATTGGGTATATCGTTTTTATCTAAAATTTCTTTTCTAACTTTACTTTTAGATGCAAGAATAATTTTATTTAACATTGTTTTTGTATATCTCATGAATTTTTATTATTGATGCTGCGGTTTCTTCGACAGATTTTCTTGTAACATCAATTGACGGCCATTTATATTTTTGAAAAGTTTTTTTAGCTTCAGTAATTTCTTTTTTTATATTTTCAATATCTGTGTAACTTTTATTTTCTGTCTCTTTTAGGCTATTCATTCTATTTTTTCTTAAATCAGCCAATCTTTCTGGTTCGGTATTTAAACCAACAACACATGTTAATTTTGGATTTTCTTTTAATTTAATTGGTAGTGAGTTTTCATTAACAAGTGGTATGTTTGATGTTTTAAAACCTTTGTTTGCTAGATAGATTGCTGTAGGAGTTTTGCTTGTCCTGCTAACGCCGACTAAAATAATGTCGGATTGTTCAATTTCATTAACCAAATTTCCATCATCGTGGTTCATTGTAAATTGTATAGCTTCTATTCTTTCGTAATATTCATCATTGAGAGCATGCTGACCGCTTGGTTCATGAGAAGCTTTCTGATTTAAAATTTTTGAAAAATTTAAAATTAAGTTTCCAAGAACCCCAAAACATGGAATTTTTTTTTCATCACTTACATTAGCCAAATATTTTGCCAAATTATTATCTACAATTGTATAAAGAATAACTGAGTTTTCATTAGTTTTTGCATCTTCTAAAATTTTAAGTATTTGATTTTCAGTTC
>JAOHJV010000054.1 GCA_028100865.1 Candidatus Pelagibacter sp.
GAGCACAAAAAACTCTAAATAGATTTTTTCAAGGACCTGTTAATATGCTTGATACATCAAGAAATTACGCAATGGGTGAAAGTGAAAAAAGAATTGGAAGAGCAATTAAAGAAAATGGAGGTTGGCCAAAAGATTTACTTCTATCAACTAAACTTGATAGAGATATGGATACTTTAGTTCTTGATAAAAATAGAGCTAGGGAGTCTTTAGAGGAAAGTTTGAAAACTTTAAATGTAGATTCTGTTGATATTTTATTTTTACATGATCCAGAATACGCAAAAGACATTACTGATATTACAAAAAAAGATGGAGCAATGGATGAGTTATTCAAAATTAAAAATGAAGGTCTTGCTAAAGCAGTAGGTGTTGCAATGGGTAAGGTGGATATAATGTTTCCTTTGCTAAAAGATTGGGATTTTGATGTGGTAATTAATCATAACAGATATACCCTAATAAATAGAGAGGCTAATGAAATGTATGATTATGCTTCTAGTAAAAATATTGCAATTTTTAATGCAGCTCCATACGCAGGAGGAGTTTTAGCAAAAGGTCCTAATAATTTTAAAAAAGTAACCTATCAGGATGCTACGGAAGAGAAATTAGCCCCTGCTCGTGAGTTTGAAAAAGTTTGCAAAAAACATAATGTAGAATTAGGAGCAGCTGCACTTCAGTTTTCTTTAAAAGATAATAGAATTACCTCAACTATATGTGGTGTAACTAGTGTTGAAAGCATAGAAAAAAATTTGGCTTGGGCGAATGCAGAGATTTCTGATGAATTTTGGGATGAAATATCAAAACTATCATTTTCTATTAATGATCCAGAATCTGAGAGAGTTTTTACCCCAGGATAATTTTGAAAGATTATAAATAATTTGTTCATTTAATTAACCCCAAAATTACTCAATAAATCATTAGTGCAGCAATTTTGACCTACTAATTATTACTTTTTTTAATTAAATTTCTTTTTAAAAAAGGAGGTCTTAATGGCAAAATATTTTGTTATGGGAAATTATACAGCAAAAGCATTTCAAGGATTTATGAAAGATCCAACTCAAGATAGATCTGCTGCTGTAAAAGCACTTACTGAGTCTGTTGGTGGAACTTTTGAGTCTTTCGCAATTACTCGAGGTCCATACGATTTTATAGCTGTTACTTCAGGTGATATGCCTTTTGAAAATTTTGCTGGAGTAAAATTAGCTGTAGAAGCTAGTGGCACTGTAGAAAATATGGTTATCCTTGAGGAAATGGATATGAATAAAGCTGCTGAACATGCTGCAAAAGCAATGAGTGGTTACAAACCAGCTGGATAAAATTAACTAGTTTTAACTCCCAAATATTTTTTGGGAGTTAATTTACTTCAAATAAAGTTGGAAACATTTTGCCTGATAAATCATCTCCATTTTTATAACCATTAGCTTCCATAATTGCTCTTTCTTCTTTAGCCCACTCACCCCTATAAACAATTTTTGAATTTTCTTTTGCCATTCTTAAAGTAAATCTATTAATATCTGAACTTGGACTTGTTTCATGCAGAGCTCCATGCAAAGTTCTGATATCAAAGTAAACACAATCACCTACTTCTAAATCCCATTCAAGAAATTCATAATCGTTTTTATTTTTTAAAATATCAGGAGTAATTTCATATTTTTTTCCATTAACAATTCCAGCTTCACCATCAACTTTATGACCATCATTAAATCTTGTTCTTAAAAACAATTTATTCCATAAGTGAGAGCCTTTAACCCAAGCAATACCATCTTGTTTGTTAACAGGCTCTAATGGTATCCATAAAACACACATTGATCCTTCAAAATCAAAATAAGAAATATCATGATGAAATGGTGGTTTTGATTTTGATCCAGCTTCTCTAAAAAACCAGTTATCCATCACTAGATTAATTCTTTTAGCTTCCAGTAATTCTGAGGCAATTTTAGCTGTGGGAGAATTATAAACAAAGTCTGTAAATTCCTCATGTAAGTTCCAAGTCCAAAAATCCTCTAAATAACTTGGTAGTTTTTCATCCTTAGTATGATTTGTAAATCTAGGACTAGGATTAATTTTAGCTTTATTGATCCCTGCTTTTAATTTTTCGATCCATTTTATATCAAACTTACCT
>JAOHJV010000055.1 GCA_028100865.1 Candidatus Pelagibacter sp.
CTAACCTTGGGCATAAAAATTTTTTAGCTCCATCAATATTTAGAAAAAAAATTAAAACTAAAAAGATTTCAAAATTAGCAAGTTTTCATACTAGAAATGTTCCACATAAAGCTCATCAATGGATACATAATTTTTTATTCAAAAAGTTTGGTGCTTTATTAATTCAACCTCTTATTGGTCAATATAACAAAGGTGAATATAGCGACCAAATAATACTTAAAACAAATAGATTAGCAGCAAAAATGTTTAATTCAAAAAAAGTTCTATCTATACCTTTCTTTTCATATCCAAGATATGCAGGATACAGAGAAGCTGCCCTACATGCTATTGTTAGAAAAAATTATGGATGTAGTCATTTTTGGGTAGGAAGAGATCATGCAGGTGTTAAAAATTTTTATGGATACAATCAATCACAAAAATTTTGTTATAAAAACCAGAAATTATTAAATATTAAAATAATACCTGGCAAAGAACCTATTTATTGTTCAATTTGCAAAACGATTAAAAATACCAAATGTTCAAATAAAAAATGCATAAAAAAATATAAAGTTAAAATAAGTGGTTCAAAAATTAGGGATCTTTTAAGAAAAAATAAACAAATACCAAATCATCTTATGGATAACAAAATCTCTAAATTACTATCAAAAAAATCTTTAATTAGTTAATATATTATTTAATTTTTTTGAAATATAAGTTCTTCAAAATAAATAATATGAAAATTGCAATAGACTCACCTGCGGGTGCAGGAGCAGGCACACAATCAAAATTATTGTCAAAACATTACAATTTATTTTATTTAGATACTGGGAAATTTTATCGTATTCTTGCTTACGATAAGCTCAAAAATGCTAATAAATTCGACTTAAACTTTGTTAAAAAAAGAATTAAAAGAATCAAATTAAAGGATCTTTATAATAAAAAACTATTACCTAATGAAATTGGTATAGAGGCTTCTAAAATTTCAAAAAATAAAAAAATCAGAAAATTAGTAGATAATATACAAAAAAAATATATCAACAAATACCCAAAAAAATATAATGGGATATGTTTGGATGGAAGGGATATTACCTATAAAATTTTACCTAATGCTGATTTTAAATTCTTCTTAACTGCTGATATTAAAGTTCGAGCAAAAAGAAGATTCAAAGAATTAAAAAAAATAAATAAAGAAATTAAATATGCCAATGTTTTAAAAAGCATAAAACAAAGAGATGAAAGTGATTATAAAAGAAAAATTTCACCATTAAAAAAAACAAAGGATACAATCCTGATAGATACAACAAATTTAACAATTAAAAAATGTTTTTTGAAAATAAAAAAAATTATAGATAAGAATATTAAAATAAATAATTAGTGAGAATTTTTTAATTCTCCTCCATATATAAAACTTTCTATTTTTTTTGCCAATCCCGTATCAGTGTCAGCTTCAACAATTACTCCACATAGACTTATATTATCTTGTGATGGAAAATTATTTTCTGTTTCTTCTTTTAAAAACTTTTTAATAAAAATTTTTTTATCAAATCCCATTACTGAATTATAATTTCCTGACATCCCAGCATCAGTTTGGTATGCAGTCCCATTTTCTAAAATTCTTGCGTCATTAGTTGGTACATGTGTATGGGTTCCAACTACTAGTGTTGCTTTACCATCAAAAAAATGGCCCATTGCCATTTTTTCAGTATTTATTTCAGCATGAAAATCTACAACTAAAAAATCATAATTTTTTTTTAAAGAATTATTTTCAAGAAATTTTTTTGCTGACTCAAATACATTTTCGCATCTTTTCATAAATATGTTTCCCATTAAATTTATAATACCAATTTTTTTTCCATTATTTAAAGTGTAAATTTGAAAACCTTTACCTGGAGCTGGAGAAGTAGAGTTATATGGTCTTAATAACCGATCTTCTTTTTCGATATAAATAGCTGTTTCTTTTTTTTCCCAAATATGATTGCCTGAAGTTATAACATTTACTCCACTTTCAAAGAGATTATTAGCTATTTTTTCAGTAATACCTAGTCCTTTTTCTGAGCAGTTTTCACCATTAATAATTACAAAATCTATTTTATTTTTTTTAATTTGTTGTGGTAAGTGTT
>JAOHJV010000056.1 GCA_028100865.1 Candidatus Pelagibacter sp.
AAAAAATGCATAAACTTGAAAAATATGATTGGCAAAAACCTCATCAATCTAATTTAACTGGCACTGAAAAAGCTTATTATCCAAACAAAGATAAAGATGGAATCAAAAAAAAATATTCTAGCTGGAAACAATAAATTTATTTTTTATCTTTTTATTTTAGTTTATTTTATTTTAATAAATTACTCATTTGCAAAAAATAACTCCGAAGGTGCTTTTACAGATTTAAAAATTTTAGATAAAATTAGTTCAAAAAATACCTTAGTAAAATTAAAAAATGGAGAGTTAATTACATTTAAAGATCTTTCTATAAAAAGTTTAAAGTGTAAAAATTCAGAATTTGACGATAATCCTGAAATTACTGCCTACATACAAGTTAAAGATCTAACTGATGAAAATAATAATGAGGTATTCGTATTTAATGGCTGGATGTTTTCATCAAGTCCATCAATTACTCCATTTGATCATCCAGTATACGATGTTTGGCTTATTAAATGTTATTAGACTATAGTATCTTTATCTAACCAGCTTACGTTAAAATCAGAATTAATAAATTTTTTATGACTAAGTAGTTTTTTATGTAGTGGAATCGTTGTGGTAATTCCCTCTATTACAAATTCATCTAGAGACCTGTTCATTCTTTGAATTGCCTCAGTTCTATTTCTTCCATGACAGATTAGCTTACAAACCATACTATCATAATAAGGAGTAACTTTGTATCCTTGAAAAATAGCTCCATCTACTCTTGTTCTAAAACCTGATGGTTGGTGACACATACCGATAGTTCCAGGAGATGGTTGAAAGTTCTTGCTTGCATCTTCAGCATTTATTCTACATTCAATTGCATGGCCTCTTGGGTTTATATCACTTTGTTTCAGTGCTGTTTCTCCAGAAAAAGCAATCCAAATTTGTTCCTTAATAATATCAATACCAGTTACCATTTCTGTTACAGGATGTTCGACTTGTACTCTCGTATTCATTTCAAGAAAATAAAATTTTCCATCCTCATAAATAAACTCTACAGTTCCAGCACCTATATAACCAATTTTTACAACCATCTTCACAGTTTTTTCAAATAAATCTTTTCTTATTTCATCATTAAGAACAGGGCTCGGTGTTTCCTCAATTAATTTTTGATGTCTTCTTTGGACAGAACAATCTCTTTCATGAAGGTGAACAACATTATTTTTACCTGCTAAAATTTGAACTTCTATATGTCTTGGATTTTGAAAAAACTTTTCAATATAAACTTCATCATTACCAAAGTATTTTTGTGCTTCTGATTTTGCAGTAGAAAACAAGGTTTCAAATTCTTCTTCTTTGTATACAATTTTCATACCTTTTCCACCACCACCACCTGATGCTTTAATTAAGACAGGAAATCCAATTTTTTTACATAATTCTTTAGCTTGAGCTATATCGGTCACACCTCCTTCAGATCCTTCGATTACCGGCAAACCGTTCTCTTTAGCAATTCTCTTTGCTTGAATTTTATCTCCCATCATTTCAATATGTTTTGATGATGCACCAATAAAACTTATTTTATTTTCCTCAAGAATTTTTGCAAAACTAGCGTTTTCAGATAAAAATCCATAACCTGGATGTACAGCGTCCGCATTAGTGAGTTCTATTGCTGACATCAAATTGGGAATATTTAAATAACTATTTGCAGGTTGGTGAGATCCTATACAAACACTTTCATCTGCCATTCTCACATGCATACTTTCTCTATCAACATCAGAATGAACAGCTACTGTTGAAATTCCCCATTCTTTACAGGCTCTAATAATTCTAACTGCAATTTCCCCACGGTTTGCAATTAAGATTTTTTTAAACATTTGTTTACTCTAGAATAATAATAGTTTGACCAAACTCGACAGGGTGACCATCTTCAACACAAATTTCTTTCACAACACCATCAGCAGTTGATGGCACATGATTCATTGTTTTCATCGCTTCAACAATCATAATGGTATCACCTTTTTTAATTTTTTTTCCAACCTCAACAAATTTCTTTGCACCAGGTTCTGGCGCGTGGTAAGCTGTTCCTATAATTGGTGAAGTAATTTCGGTACCAGATTTAA
>JAOHJV010000057.1 GCA_028100865.1 Candidatus Pelagibacter sp.
GACCAATAAAGAAGATCACGAGTCTGATAAAATATGGACTAAAGGAGTAATATTTAATTCAGAGATCACTTCACCCTCAAACTACAGATCTTTTCAACATTTAAATGCCTGGCTTAAGAAGAACAAAATAGTTGGGATTACAGGGTTAGATACTAGAAGTTTAACTAATTTTATCAGAGATATAGGTGCTCCAAAAGGAACTATTGCTTATTCTAAAACTGGTAAATTCAATATCAGTAAATTAACTAACTCAACGATTAAGTGGAGCGGATTAAAAAATCTTGATCTTGCAGAAAAAGTTACAACACCAAAGAATTATATTTGGAAGGGTCTTAAAACTTGGAAAAAAGAAACGGGTTACAAAAAAAATACCAAAAATTCTTTTCATGTGGTTGCAATCGATTATGGAATAAAAAAGAATATCTTAAGATATTTTTCTGACTTTAATTGTAAAGTAACTGTTGTTTCATGCAAAACATCAGCTGATAAAATTCTAGCGCTTAAACCAAGTGGTATATTTTTATCTAATGGTCCTGGAGATCCAGCGGCAACTGGAAAATATGCAATCAATATACTTAAAGATTTAATTAAAAAAAATTTACCGATATTTGGTATTTGTTTAGGTCATCAAATACTAGCTCTTGCACTTGAGGCTAAAACCAAAAAAATGAAGTTAGGTCATAGAGGAGCTAACCATCCGGTTAAAAACTTAATTCATGATAATGTTGAAATCACTAGTCAAAATCATGGCTTTGAGGTTATCAAAGAAAATTTACCAAAGAATATTGAAATCACTCATAAATCTTTATTTGATAACAGTATTGAGGGTATCAGATTAAAAAATAAACCAATATTTTCAGTTCAATATCACCCTGAGTCTAACCCTGGGCCACAAGACAGTGTTTATTTATTTCAAGAATTTATTAACAACATGAAAAAAAATGCCAAAAAGAAAAGATCTTAAAAAAATATTAGTGGTTGGAGCAGGTCCAATTATAATTGGTCAGGCTTGTGAATTTGATTACTCAGGAACACAAGCGTGCAAAGCATTAAGGGACGAAGGTTATAAAGTCGTGCTTATTAATTCAAATCCAGCAACAATAATGACCGATCCTGATGTTGCAGATAAAACTTATATAGAGCCTATTACTTTAGAGGTTTTAGAAAAAATTCTTAAAAAAGAAAAACCGGATGCAATTCTTCCAACTATGGGTGGTCAAACTGCTTTGAACCTTGCAATGGAAGCTGAGAAAAAAGGAATTCTTAAGAAATATAAAATAGAACTTATTGGAGCTAACTCTAAAGCTATTTCAAATGCAGAAGATAGAAAGAAATTTAGAAAAAACATGATCGATATTGGTTTAGATCTACCTAAATCTGAGATCGTCAATAATATCAATCAAGCATCTAAAGTTTTAAAGAAAATAGGATTACCTGTGATTATTAGACCTGCATTTACTCTTGGAGGTCTTGGTGGTGGAATTGCTAAAAATGAAAAAGAATATCTAAAAATTATTAAAAGTGGGTTACACGAATCTCCTGTAAGCCAAGTATTAGTTGAAGAGTGCTTGGAGGGCTGGAAAGAATTTGAGATGGAAGTTGTAAGAGATAAAAAAGACAACTGCATTATTATTTGTTCTATTGAAAATATTGATCCAATGGGAATTCATACCGGAGACTCGCTTACTGTTGCCCCTGCCCTTACCCTAACTGATAAAGAATACCAAGTAATGAGAAATGCATCCATTGCTTGTCTTAGAAAAATTGGAGTTGAGACAGGTGGATCAAATGTTCAATTTGCAATAAATCCTAAAAATGGACGAATGGTTGTAATTGAGATGAACCCAAGAGTTTCACGTTCATCTGCTCTTGCATCAAAAGCAACTGGATTTCCAATTGCAAAAGTTGCTGCAAAACTTGCGGTTGGCTACACACTAGATGAATTAAAAAATGAAATCACAAAAGTAACTCCAGCATCATTTGAACCTAGTATTGATTATGTGGTAACAAAAATT
>JAOHJV010000006.1 GCA_028100865.1 Candidatus Pelagibacter sp.
AAATAGGACATTGTTCACAATAAGGATTAATTGGTTTACATATTAATGCTCCTAATTCCATTAATGCTTGAGCATAATCGCTAGCTCTTAAAGATGTGCCAAATATTTTTTTTTGTTTGACCAAATTATCTTTTTGAATTTGATTTTCATTCTTTAAATAAAGATATCTTTTTAAAACTCTTTCGATATTACCGTCTAAAGGAATAATAGGTTTGTTAAATGCAATAGCCATAATGGCACTTGCAGTATAATCACCAATTCCAGGTAGTAACTTAAGGTCTAAAAAGTTATTAGGTAAATTTTTATTAAAATCTTTGACAACAATTTGTGCAGTTTTTTTTAAATTTTTAACTCTTGAATAATAACCAAGTCCCTCCCACAGCTTAATTAATTTTTGATCGTTAAATTTTGCAAGAACTTCTAGGTTTGGAATGTATTTAATAAATCTATTAAAATATGGAATTACAGTTACAACTTGTGTTTGTTGCAACATAAACTCACTAACCAGGGTATAATATTGCTTTTTTTTAGAGGAAGTTTTTTTTCTCCAGGGCAATGTTCTTTTATGAATATCGTACCAATTGAGAATTTTATTTGTTATTATTAATTCTTTCATATGCAATTTAAAGATAATACTAAGCAGAGAAATAAAACCATTCAAGGTTTAAGATCTTTTAAGGACACTTTACCTAAAAATGTAAAAAAAATCATTAATAAGAAGGGTCATATTTATTCTGAAACACTTGGCAACTGGAGATATATTGTTGGAGACGATCTATTTAAAGTTTGTTATCCAAAGACATTTAAGAATTCTAATAAATTTGGAGTTAGCACTCTCATGGTAATGGTTAAAAGAGGTCATGAGGTTGATATGGAATACTCCAAAAAAGATATTTTAGATAAAATGAATAGTTTTTTTGGTTATTCAGTCGTAGAAAAACTCAAATTCATTAGCTTTGATGATGAGCAGAAAATCTTCTCAAAAAAAGAGTTACGTCAGGAAAATGTGACAATTAATAAATATCAAAATAAAATTAATGATGTTAAGAATGATAAAATTAAGAAATCACTCATTGAACTAACCAGGGTATTTAAAGAAAAATGAAAAAAATTCTAATAATTATAACAATTTTTTTTAGTACTATTTCAACCATTAGCGCAAAGGAAATAAAAAGAATTGTAGTTGGAAGTAAAGATGCAAAGATTACAATTATAGCTTATGAATCTTTAACTTGTAGTCATTGTGCTAATTTTCATAAAGATGTGTACCCTGAACTTAAAAAAGATTACCTTGATACAGGTTTAGCTAAGATCGAATTTAGACACTTTCCTTTAGATATAGCAGCTTTCAATGCTTCAAAAGTTTCACAATGTAATAACGATGGTGATTCGAAAATTTTAAATAGTTTTTATGCAAACCAACAAAAATGGGTCAAAGGTAGCTCAGTACAAGAAGCAAATGAAAATCTTAAAAAATTTTTAGTTAGCGAGGGTTATAACTTTGATTTTGAAAAGTGTATAAATGACAAAGAAATCGAGGATTTTGTTTTAAATGATCGAATAGATGCAGTTAAAAAATACAAAATAAGTTCTACTCCTACGATAATAATCAATGATGAAAAGTTCGAAAAAACTCTAAATTATAAAAATTTAAAAAAAGCACTAGAAAAACTGATATAAGTTAGTGCATGGAGTTTAAAAAAATCCAGTTAAATGGATTTAAATCATTTGCTGATAAAACAAATTTCTTAATTGAAGAAGGTCTCACAGGAATAGTTGGTCCTAATGGATGTGGTAAATCAAACATTGTAGAGTCGTTAAGGTGGGTAATGGGAGAAACCTCAGCAAAAAGTATGCGTGGATCAGGAATGGAAGATGTTATTTTTTCTGGTACATCTAATAAGGCATCTAAAAATATTGCAGAAGTATCTATCGATGTAGACAATAAAAATAACGAAGGTCCAGTTCAATACCGTGAACTTGATCAAATTAACGTTAGAAGAAAAATAGAAAAAGATAAAGGCTCCAAATTTTATATTAACGATAAAGAGGTAAGAGCAAGAGATGCTCAAATGTTTTTTGCAGATTTATCGACTGGAGCGCATTCTCCTTCAATGATTAGTCAAGGACGTATTGGTGCATTAGTAACTGCAAAACCAACTGACAGAAGAGCTATTCTAGAGGAAGCTGCCGGAATTTCAGGCTTACATGTCAGAAGGCATGAGGCAGAACTAAGATTGGGAGCTGCAGAAAATAATCTTAAAAGAGCTGATGAACTTAGAAGACAACAAGAAAAACAGCTAGCCAATCTTCAAAAACAAGCTGAGGAAGCCTCAAAATATAAATTAATTACTGAGGAAATAAAAAAAATAGAGGCTGGACTTTATTATTTAAAATTAATTGAAATAGATAAAGAAATCAGAATTGAAAACGAAATTAATAATGAAGCAGAAGGAGAAGTAGAGGGCTTTAATAACAAAATATCTGAATTAGAAAATTTAATTAAATCTTCAACAGATAAAGTCTCACCCCTTAGAGAAAAAAATATTGAAAATCTATCAAGGATTCAAAGACTAAACCTTGAGCTTCAGAGTTTAGATGAGGAAAATACTAGAACACAAGATGAAATTGAAACAATTAAAAATTCGTTACAGACTTTAGATGAGGATATCTCAAGGGAAAAAGGAATTGTAATTGACGCCAATTCTAATGAAAAAAGACTTAAAGAGGAAAAAACTGATCTAATAGAGGTGGACTCTAAATATTTTGAAACTGAAAAACTGTCTAATGAAGAGTTAGAAGATGCCAAAAATAAACTAAAAGACGAACAAAAGGCAGTTGATGAAGTAGTAAATAATATAGCTGAAGGATCAATAAATATCAGTGTTGGGCCAATTAAAAATGTTAAAAACTCTATTAATAGAGTTAAAGAGTTAATTAATAGTAACGAAATCAATCAAGCAGTTACCTTATTGGATAGATGCAATATGGAACTTGATAATTTCTTAAATGATTTAAAAAATGAAAAATCAAGAGAGGAATTACTAAGCGTAAATGAAAAATCACAAAATATAAAACAACTTCAAGAAAAGTATGCTGATGCATACAGCAAAAATCAAGCGATTAAAAATGAGTCTATAAAACGTAATGAGAGAATAAAAACTATAGAAACAGAAGTTGAAAGTTGGAAAAATTTATTAGCTAATTCGGAAAAAATGGTTGGTGAACTAACTGATAGAAAAAATAAATTAACAGATCAATTAAAAGAATTAGATAATCAACCTAAAGCTCAAGCTGAAAGAAAAGGTCAAATTTCAGAAAATTTAAGAATATCGGATAAAGAAAAAATTGATAACGACACTGTTATTAAAGAAACAGATAAACAAATAGAAAGCTTAAGATCTCAATTAAATGAAATTCAAGAGCAATCAATTCAAATTAGAGAAAGAAAAGCAAGTTCTGGAGCAACTATTGAGGGTCTACAAAAGAGAAAAAGTGATTTACTGGATAGAATAAATTCAGAGCTTAGTTTAACTGAAGAAAATATTTTAGAAAACTCAAACCTCAATGGTATGGAGGACCTTCCTAATGCAGTAAATCAAGAAGATTCTTTGGATAAAAAGAAACAAGAAAGAGAAAAATTGGGATCAGTTAACTTGAAAGCAGATGAAGAAACTAGCAAGTATGAAGAAGAAATAAAAAAAATGGAACAAGATCGTTCAGATTTAGTTACTGCAATAATCAAACTAAAAGAAAGTATTAATGAACTTAATCAAAAAGGTAGAGAAAGATTAATTGAAGCTTTTGAAAAAGTTAACAGAAAATTTAATGAAGTTTATACAAAGCTTTTTAATGGAGGAAATGCTAAACTAGAATTAGTTGATTCCGATGATCCTCTTGAGGCTGGACTTGAAATGTTAGTCAGTCCTCCGGGTAAAAGACTTCAATCAATAACTTTATTATCAGGAGGTGAACAGGCATTGACGGCTCTTTCTTTAATCTTTGCTGTTTTTTTAACTAACCCTTCACCAATTTGTGTATTGGATGAAGTGGATGCACCACTTGATGATGCAAATGTAACTAGATTTTGTAGCCTTCTTGAAGAGTTAATTAAGATTACTAATACAAAATTCATTATTGTAACCCACCATGCATTAACGATGTCTAAAATGAATAGACTTTATGGAGTAACTATGCCTGAAAAAGGTATAAGCCAACTAGTTGCTGTTGATTTACAAAAAGCAGAGAGTATGGTTGCATAAACTATATAAATGCCAAAAGATCAGTTTAAAACTCGCTTAGAGATTGCAAAAAAGAGGATTTCAAAGAAAAATCAGGACAATAAAAATGATAATCCCTCTTCTATTGGAGCAGCGTTCAAATTAAGCACAGAATTAGTAGCTGCAGTAGCAGTTGGGACAATTATTGGGTTTATTTTTGACAAGACCTTTGGTACTAAACCCTGGTTTATATTAATATTTTTTTTTGTTGGTGTGGTTGCTGGAATAACCAATGTAATCAGGTCTGCAAAAAATATGCAAAAATAGAAAAATTTTATGGCAGCAAATCCTATGACCCAATTCAATGTTTATAGAATTGGACCAGAAATTAAAGTAGGAGCATTTGATATCTCGTTTACAAACGCAAGTTTGTTTATGATTATAAGCTCTGTTGCAATTTTATTAATTTTTAATATTGGTTCTAAAAAAAATTCATTACTACCAAATAAAATTCAACTTTTAGCAGAGCTTAGTTATTCATTTGTTTCAAAAATGATAAATGATACCGCAGGATCAAAAGCAAAACCATATTTTGCATTTATATTTTCACTTTTTATGTTTGTGCTCTTTTGCAACATGTTTGGAATGATACCGTATACTTTCACTGTTACTAGTCATATCATTGTAACATTTGTTTTAGCTGCATTTATTTTTATAGGTGTGACCATTATTGGATTTATGAAACATGGTTTTGGATATTTAAAACTATTTGTACCAAGTGGGGTTCCTGCAGTACTACTTCCACTGATTGTAGTTATAGAAATAATTTCTTATTTAAGTAGACCAATAAGTTTATCAGTTAGATTATTTGCTAACATGATGGCAGGTCACACAATGATGAAAGTTTTCGGAGGCTTTGTAATAAGTCTTGGAATAGTTGGTGGATGGCTTCCACTGAGTTTTTCGGTTGCATTAACAGGTTTGGAGATCTTAGTTGCTTTTCTTCAAGCGTATGTTTTTGCAATTTTAACCTGCATCTATTTAAATGATGCATTAAATTTACACCATTAATTAACATAGGAGGATATAATGGAATTAGAAGCAGCAAAAATGATCGGAGCAGGTCTAGCAGCAATAGCTTTGGCTGGTGCCGGTGTTGGTATCGGAATAATTTTTGGAAATTATTTATCAGGTGCGATGAGAAATCCATCTGCAGCACAAAAACAATTTCCTAATTTGCTTTTAGGTTTTGCACTTGCAGAAGCAACAGGATTATTTGGATTAGTAGTTGCATTAATCATTCTATTTGCGTTTTAAATTTAATGATTAAAAAAATATATTTTCAGTCAATATTTTTTAGCTTCCTTTTTTCATTAGAAGCTTTTGCAGCTGAAAGCGGAGGTATGCCTCAATTAAATCCAGAATTTTGGATTTCACAAATCTTTTGGTTAACTCTAACTTTTGGAATTTTGTATATAGTTTTATCAAAATTAATACTTCCAAAAATTAGTGACAACCTAGAGTCTAGAAAATCACAAATTTTAGAAAATATTGAGGCTGCAGAGAAACAAAGACAAAATAGTGAAGAAAAGCTTAAAGAATATGAAGAAATTGTTTCAAAAAGTAAGATGGAAGCAAAAAATATTTTTAATCAAGCAAGAGAGAAAGCATTAAAAGACATTAGTGCTAAAAAAAACGTTCTGGATAAGCAAATTGATGATGAAATTGGCAAGGCAGAACAAGAAATAAAAGAACTACAAAAAAGTGCGCCTGATAAAATTAATAAGATAGCAATTGAGACTTCATCAGAATTGATTCAAAAACTTATTGGTGCTGAGGTGAATAACAGTAGTATTTCAGCAATTGTAGATGATTTATCAAGAAGAAGCGGAGATAGATATTATGGCAATTGATGCAACTTTTTGGGTGGCAGTTTCATTTGTAATTTTTTTTGGAGCTTTAATTTATCTTAAAATTCCTCAGAAAGTCACCGAGATGTTAGATAGAATGATATCTGATATCAAAAATGAAATTGATGAAAGTGAAAAGTTAAGAACTGAGGCAAAAACATTGCTAGATAATGCACAGAATAAATTAGATACAGCACAAACAGTAAGTAATGAAATTTTAAATGAAGCAAAAAAAGACTCAGACAAATTAATAATTGAGCTAAATGATAAATTTCATAAATCATCCGAAATTAAAAAGAATTTAGCTGAAAATAAAATAAGCCAAATGAAAGAAGCTGCGATTAAAGAAATTAAAGATGCGTCAATTAAAATTGCTGTAGACTCAGTTAAAAAAATTATCACAACTTCTGTTGATAAATCTAAACTTGATGCGGTATTTCAAAAAAACTTAGATGAAACTAAGGAAGAGTTAAAAAAAATTAACTCATAATATTCTTACAATTATTTTAAAAAACTATAAATTGTTAAAATGAATTCTATAGTTATTGGTTCAGGATTTGGAGGAATTGCAGCTGCACTTAGGCTTAGAGCTAAAGGTCATCAGGTAACAATAATAGAAAAGCATCCTGACTTAGGTGGAAGAGCAAGAGTGTTTAAAAAAAATGGTTTTACGTTTGATGGTGGACCAACTGTAATAACAGCCCCCTATTTAATTAACGAATTATTTGACTTATTTAAAAGAGATCCCAAGGATTATATTAAACTTACTCCTCTAAAAATTTGGTACCAATTTATTTTTGAAGATAAAACAAAATTTGATTACTCAGGAAATGAGTCGGAAATGAAAAATCAAATTCAAAATATTAATAAAGAAGATGTAAAAGGTTATGTAAGGTTGGTAAATTTTACAAAAAAAATTTTTGATAAAGGTTTTACGGAGCTTGCGGATGTTCCTTTTGATAAACCCTTTGTAATGATGCAACAATTACCTGCGCTTCTAAAACTTAAAAGTTATAAATCTGTGTATTCACTAGTTTCCTCGTATATTAAAAGTGAAAAATTAAGAAGAATGCTAAGCATGCACCCTCTTCTAGTTGGTGGAAACCCTTTTTCAACAACCTCTATTTATGGACTAATTCTATACCTAGAAAAAAAATGGGGGATACATTATTCGATGGGTGGGACCGGAAATATTATAAAAGGTTACGAAAAATTAATGAATGAGGTTGGAATAAAGATATTGAAAGAAAGTGAAGTTACCAAGATAATTTCAAAAAATAACAAAATTTCTGGTGTACAAATAAATAACAAAAATATTATAGAAGCTGATAATGTGATATGCAATGCAGATCCTCCTGCTGTTTACGAAAAATTATTGAGTCGAAATAATAATTCAATTTTATTTAATTGGAAAAAAAATCGTATGGAATACTCTATGGGATTGTTTGTGTATTATTTTGGAACAAAAAAGGTCTATGAGAACGTTGAGCATCACACAATTAAATTTGGTAACAAATATAAAGAACATCTAGAGGATATATTTAACAAAAAAAAATTAAATGAAGATATTAGTTATTATCTTCATAGACCATCAGCAACAGATAAATCAATGGCACCCGAGGGTAATGATTGTTTTTATGTTTTGGTCCCGGTCCCCAATAATCAATCAAAAATTGATTGGAATACTGAAGGCGAAAAGATGAAAAAATTAGTGATAGATAAAATGGAAAAAGATTTAATGCCTAATCTTAAAGAAAATATTGTAGAAGATTTTTATCTTACGCCAGATTACTTTGAAAAAGACTTAAATACTAAATATGGTTCTGGTTTTTCTATCCAACCAAAATTTACTCAATCAGCTTACTTTAGATTTCACAATAAATCAGAGATATATGATGGTCTTTACTTTGTTGGAGCAGGAACCCATCCTGGAGCAGGAGTTCCAGGTGTGTTGTCTTCTGCGAAGGTATTAGATAAAATCATATAATGGCGGATCAGAGTTATTTATCTATATACGCAAAATCATTTAATTGGGCAGGTTTTTTCTTGCCAAAACAAACTTATTTAAAATGTTCAGCTTTATACGATTTTTGTAGGGTTGCAGATAATATTGCAGATAGCAATGAAGCGATTGAAGTAAAAAAAATAAGATTTTTAGATTTTCAAAATAATTTTAACAATAAAAAATTTGATGATCCTATTATTAAAAATATGTGGCAACTTATTAATGAGTTTAATATTCCATTAAAAGTCGTTAATGATTTATTAGATGGAATAAATTCTGATATTCAGCAGAGTATAAAACTACATAAAAAAAAAGATTTATTACTCTACTCTTATAGAGTAGCGGGAACGGTTGGCTTAATGATGGCTAAGATTTTACGAGTGAATGAAAAAGACTCATTAAAATCAGCAATTGATCTTGGTATAGCAATGCAACTAACAAATATCTCTAGAGATGTTGTTGAAGATCTCAATTTTGGAAGATCTTACATTGATCTAAATTTTGAAGAAATAAGATCTACTATAAAACTTTCTGAAAGTTATTATGAAAATTCATTCTATTCAATCAAAGAAATTCCATTAGCTTTTCGTTTTGCTATTTTGGTTGCAAGAAGAGTTTATAGAAAAATTGGTTATAAAATTCTTAAAAAACAAAATTTAGAAAATTACAAAAAATCAGGTAAAATTTATGTAACTAAGATTGAAAAAACAATTGAAACTTTGTACTCAGTATATGATCTAATTAAATTATTTTTGATTAAGAAAAATGATAATGATATTGAGCATAATCATTCTTTAATTAGGGAAGAAATAAATTTAGATGAAAGAATTTGACTATATAATTATCGGAGGTGGGTGCGCAGGTCTATCTCTCGCCTATGAATTAAATCTTCACCAAAAATTAAACGATAAAACTTTAGCAATCATTGAACCAAGAGACAATTACACTAAAGATAAGACCTGGTCTTTTTGGAAAATTTTTTCTCATAATTTTGAGGATTGTGTCAAAAAAAGTTGGAATAATTTTACTATTAATATACCGAGTCACACAAAGCATTTAGAATGCAAAAATACTCCTTACCAAACAATTGATAGTGGGTTATTTTACGATAAAACAATTAAATCTTTAAAACAGAATAAAAATATTTTTTTCCTAAAAAATTTAAATGAAATAAATATTAACAATTCATTTATTTTTAATAGTGTTGAGAGTACAGCAAACAGTAAAGGAGAGTTATGGCAACATTTTTCTGGTTTTGAAATAGAAACAAAGAAAGACTTTTTTGATGAAGAAATATTCAATTTAATGGATTTTGATTGTGAACAAAAAGATAGTGTTCATTTTTTTTATACACTTCCCTATGCAAAGAAAAGAGCACTTGTAGAAACTACCTGGATTTCAGATCTCAAGAACTCATCTCTTCAGGATTATGATGAGCAACTTAATAACTATATTAAAGACCATTTAAAAATAAAAGATTTTACAATTAACTATAAAGAGGTGGGTGCAATACCTTTATTTAATATAGGTTATATTAAAAAGCCTAATCAAATTAATATTGGAACAGTGGGTGGTATGACTAGATTAAGCACAGGATATACATTTCTCAATATTCAGGAGCATTCCAAGTATATAAGAAAAAATTTAGATAATATTCAAAATGCTAATTTGTTTATACTGGGTAAAAAATACCAATTTTTAGATAATATATTTCTAAAAGTTTTAAAAAATAATCCAAAAGATATGGGGCAAATTTTTTTTAAAATGTTTGGCTGCCCTTCTGAAACTGTAGTAAATTTTTTATCTAATAAAAGTAATTTACGAGAAGATCTATCAATTATTTCTAAAATGCCAAAATTAAAATTTTTAAGACAGCTTTTTTAAAATGATAAATAATATAAAAAGAATAAACTTAAATCATTCTTTTGTTTTTTTTTTATTTTGCAACATTATTTCATTGATCACTTTTAAAGCTAAGAATTTTTCAATCTCTCCTCTAATTTGCTTATTCCTTATTTTGGTTATTGGAGTATCTCATGGATCTCTTGACCACATTAAAGGTAAAAGACTTTTAAAAATTTTTGATATTAAAAATGTTTTTTTCTTTTATGTGTCATACATATTACTTGCTATTTTCATAATCATTGCTTGGGTTTTATTGCCAGCAATATCTTTACTTCTTTTTTTAGTCGTTGCGTCATATCATTTTGGTAAAGAAGATACTCAATTTTTAACAACAAACGCTAATTCAATAAATCCACTGTTATACTTTTTTAAAGGATCGCTGATTATTCTAGCACCCATGTTTTTTCATTTTGATGAAACAGTTAGTATATATAAATTTTTATTAGTTGAAGATGAAACTTTTTATAAAATCTTAGATTATATAGAAACTAATAAAATCCTTTTGATTGGAATTATTTTAAGCACTTTATCAAGTGTTCTATTATTTATAAAAGAATTTGAAATTAAAAAATTTGTTATTTTTTTAGATTATTTTTCAATTATCATTTTAAATTATTATCTTTCACCATTAGTAGCATTTACATTATATTTTTGTTTCTTACATTCTTTAAGACATAGTATTTCTTTAATATTTGAAATAGATAATTTCGATTTTAATAATGGTTTAATTAAATTTTTAAAAAAAGCACTACCACTTACAATTTTAACAGCTGTTTTATGTGTAATAAGTTTGTTTTTTTTGAACAATATTTATGATTTAAACAATTCTATTTTAAAAGTGATATTTATAGGTTTGGCGACTTTAACCTTTCCACATATATTGCTCGAATATTTATTGGAAAAAAATGAAAAATAAAGAAATTAACGTTTTACTCTCAGCTCCACGTGGTTTTTGTGCTGGTGTTGAAAGAGCTATTGAAATTGTAGAAAAATCAATTCAAAAATATGGTGCACCAGTTTATGTGCGGCATGAAATAGTTCATAATAAATTTGTTGTTGATGATTTAAAAAAAAAAGGAGCAATTTTTGTTGAAGAACTTGAGGAAATAAATGATAAATCAAGACCAGTTATTTTTTCAGCTCACGGTGTTCCAAAAAAAATACCAGAAGATGCTAAAAATTATAATATGACTTATGTAGATGCAACATGTCCTCTTGTTTCTAAAGTGCATAGAGAGGCTGAAAATTTAAATAAAGCTGGCTACCATATAATTTTAATTGGTCATAAAAATCACCCTGAAGTTATAGGCACTATGGGTCAACTACCTGAGGGATCAATTGATCTTGTACAAAATGAAGAAGAGGCAAAAAATTATCAGAATAAGGATAATAAAAAAATTGCATTTGTTACCCAGACAACTTTATCTGTAGACGATACAAAAGATATTATTCACATTTTAAAAAAAAGATTTGAAAATATAAGAGAACCTCAAAAAGAAGATATTTGTTACGCAACAACAAATAGGCAAATGGCTGTTAAAAATATAGCTAAAAATTGTGATATGTTTTTTATAATTGGCAGTAGAAATTCTTCAAACTCAGTTAGACTTGTAGAAGTTGCTAAAAATTCTGGCTGTGAAAATTCGATGTTAATCCATTCAGAAAGTGAAATACCTTATGATAAAATTCAAAATGCAAATATTATTGGTATTTCATCAGGAGCATCAGCACCAGAAATATTAGTCGATAATTTTATTAATGAGTTAAAAAATAGATTTACTATTAAGATAGATGAAGTAGAGATAATTAAAGAAGACGTAGTATTTAAAATCCCAAAAAAATTAAATTAAAATGGCTGTTTATACAAAGATTAGCAAGAAAGATATTGTTTCAATTAACGATCAGTTTGAAATGGAAAGAATTACCCATTTCAAAGGAATAAAGAAAGGAATTGAAAATACAAATTACTTATTAAAAACAAAAAAAAGTAAATTTATTTTAACAATTTTTGAAAAAAGAGTTTCAAACAAAGAAATACCTTTTTTTATGAAATTAATGGAGATGTTAAATAACTCAAATATTAATTGTCCAAAACCTCTTAAAAGTAAAAAGGGCTCACACTTAATAAATTTAAAAAATAAAAAAGCGTGCATTGTTTCTTTCTTAAATGGAAAAGATAAGATTAAATTAAATTTAAATAATTGTTTCGAGATAGGCAAAGTAATTGCAAATATCCATAAAATTACTAAAAAAATAAAAATATCAAGAAAAAATTCAATGGGAATTAAAGAATTAGGACCATTATTAAAAAGTATAAAATTTAAATCAAAAAAATTTGATAATTTACAAAATTTTTTATTTATTAATTTAAAAGATATAAAAAAAAATTGGCCTTCAAAACTCCCTCAAGGAGTAATTCATGGCGATTTATTTATAGATAATATTTTTTTTAATAAAGATAAATTGTCTGGAGTAATTGACTTTTATTTTGCTGCAAATGATATCTTTATGTATGAAATTGCTATCTGCATAAATGCTTTATGTTTTGATTATAAAAATAAAAAATTTGTGATGAATAAGCAAAAAATTAATAAATTAATAAAGGGCTACGAGAGTGTTAAGAAAATTTCATTAAAAGAAAAAAAATCATTGAACATCTTATGTAGGGGTGCTGCGATGAGATATCTTTTAACTAGATTATATGATTATTCAAATACTCCAAGCACAGCATTGATTAAAATTAAAGATCCTAATGAGTATTATCAAAAGCTTATTACGCATAATAACTTAAAGTCTTATAAAGATTATTTAAATTAATGGTTGAAATCTATACTGATGGTTCTTGTTTAACAAACCCTGGAAATGGTGGTTGGGCAGCTATAATTAATGAAGATGGAAAGATAAAAAAAATTAGTGGTAATGAAAAAAATACTACTAATAATAGAATGGAATTATTGGCACCTATTAATGCATTGAAAGAGATGAGTCCTGGCTCACAAATAACTATTTATACAGACTCGCAATATGTCAAACTTGGAATAACAGAGTGGATAAAAAAGTGGATCATAAATAATTGGCAAACATCAAAAAAAGAAGATGTTAAAAATAAAGACTTATGGGTTGAATTATATAATTTAAATAAATCTTTAAATGTAAAGTGGAATTGGGTGAAAGCTCATGCTGGAAATCCTATGAATGAAGAAGTAGATTTAATGGCTAAAAAAGCTGCAAATTTAGATTAATTTAATAAAATTTTCAGCTGCAGAAATTTTACAAGATCCCGTATCTGCCTCTTCTTGTAATTTAATAATCTTTAAATCATCCACTAACATCGTATACCTATTAGATCTAACACCAAGTCCTCTTGCACTTTTATCTACATCAGCTCCAATTCCTTTAGTAAAATTTAAAAATGGGTCTCCAATCATTAATATCTTATCCTCAACATTATGCTCTTTGCCCCACGCACTCATTACAAATGGATCATTCACTGAAATACAGATTATGTGATCAATTCCTTTTTCCTTATATTGCTCAAACATATTTACATAACCTGGAAGATGTTTTGCCGAGCATACTGAAGTATATGCACCAGGTAGACCAAAAATAACTACTTTTTTATCCTTCAATAATGTTTCAGTGTTTTTTTTAACAGGTTCTCCATTCTCCATAACAAAAACTTCTACATTAGGAATTTGATTGTTTTCTTTTATATCCATTAAATTCTTTCCTTTATGTGTTGTTTGATTTTTTCAACATCATTATCAAGAATATCAAAATTCTCTTTTTTCTGCATAACAAATATTAATTCTTTAGGTAGATCTTCTTTTAAATTTATTGCTTTTTTAATTGCATCTGGAAATTTACATGGATGAGCTGTTGCTAAAACTATATTATGTCCATCTAAATTGATTTTATCAAATGCACCATAACCAATTGCGCTATGAGGATCTAACACAATTTTAAATTTTTCATAAACGTTACTAATTGTTTTTAATACCTCTTCTTCACTCATTCGAGTAGATAAAAAATCTACATTTATCTTATCTAATTTTTCTTGATTGATGATATGTTTTTCTTCTTCTTTAATATTTTTCATTGCATCTATTGTTTGCAAATCATCACCTTCATTTAAATCATAAAGAAGCCTTTCAAAATTACTTGCTACTTGTATATCCATACTAGGAGATAATGTTTCAGATACATTTTCCACTTCATAACTTCCTTTTGAAATAGCTCTATGAAGAATGTCATTCTGATTAGTGGCAACAATCAATTTATTAATTGGAAGGCCCATTTTTTTAGCAAGATATCCAGCATATACGTCACCAAAGTTTCCTGTTGGTACAGAAAAATTGATTGGACGTTTGTCATCCTCTATTAAAAAATAGCTATAAAAATAATATACACTTTGAGCAATAATACGTGCCCAGTTAATTGAATTTACACCTGACATTTTAATATCATTTGAAAAAGTTTTATCTGCAAACATTGTTTTGACTAAATTTTGACAATCATCAAAATTTCCATTCACAGCGATATTAAAAACATTTTTGTCTTTTCCAGTAGTCATCAACTTTCTTTGAACTGTCGACACTCTATTATGAGGATGAAGTACAAAAATATTAATATTTTTTTTTCCTTTAATAGCATCGATAGCTGCCGCTCCAGTATCTCCTGAAGTAGCTACGACAATATTTATTTTTTCATTTTGATTGTTTAAGTAATATTCATAAAAATTACCCAAAAGTTGCATTGCAACATCTTTAAAAGCTAATGTAGGGCCATGAAATAATTCAAGTACAGACCGATCTCCAACTTTTATAAGATCAACAACATTTTTTTTTCTAAAAACAGAATAAGATTTATCAATGATTTTATTTAAATCAGCTTCAGCCATGAAGTCACCAATAAATGGATAAATAATTTTCTTTGCTAAATCATTATACTCAAGCCCTCTAAGATTGTTGATATCAACTTTGTGAAGAGATTGAGGTATGAATAGACCCCCATCATCTGCGAGGCCTTTTATAAAAACATCCTTAAATTCAAAGGTTTTTTTATTATTTCTAGTACTTATGTATTCCATCTAATAATTTTTTTTTCTAAAATATAGATATATTAAAAGGATTGAAATCGCCATTGAAAACCAGGTAATTGCATATTTTTTATGATTGTTAGAAATTTTAGCAGTTACTACTTTAGGTTTTGGTAAACTATAATTAGCATTTAAATAAATTATATATTTTGAAAACTTTTTACCTGTATATTTCAAAATATCATCTCGATTTAATGTAAACCAGTAATTTTTTTCAATATCATTTTTTGGTTTAAAGGAATTTGCCTTAGATTGAATTTTTAAAGTCCCAATTATATTATTTTGATTAATTAAATTAATTTCAGATTTATTTTTTTTATCAAATGGTATCCACCCTCTATTAATTAAATAATTTTTATCATTAATTAAAATAGGATTGATCACCTCGAATCCAGGTTTGCCATATTCATTTAGATTGTATAAATAAATTTGTTTTTGAAAATCTATTTTTCCTGAAGTTTTAACCCTTAAAAAGTTTTTCTCTTCAATACTAGATAATTCAACTGGTTCATTTTTTAATGAGTTCTCAACCTGATTGATTAAATCTAATTTCCAACTTAGTCTATATAGTTGCCATGAACCTAAGGATATTAAAACCAAAATAATAAAATAGACAAAAACTGAAAATAGAAACTTATTCTTCAAGAGTTAATTATTAACTTCCCCAAACGTATATTGCTGCAAATAAGAATAACCAAACTACATCTACAAAATGCCAGTACCATGCAGCTGCTTCAAATCCAAAATGATGATCTTTGGTAAAATGTCCTTTTTTAGCTCTAGCAAGACAAACAGCTAAAAATATTGTTCCAATAATTACATGAAATCCATGAAAACCTGTTGCCATATAGAATACAGCTCCATAAATATGACCAGAGTAATCAAAAGTAGCATGATGATATTCGTAAGCTTGAAGTAAAGTGAAAAAGAAACCTAAAATAACTGTTAATGTTAAACCTTGTATAAACCCTTTTCTATCACCCTCTATTAATGAGTGATGAGCCCATGTAACTGTCGTTCCTGAAAGAAGTAAAACCAATGTATTAATTAGTGGAATATCCCATGGATCAAATGTTTCAATATCTTTTGGTGGCCAAACATTTCCAACAAATTCATTTGGAAATAAACTAATATCAAAGTAAGCCCAAAACCATGCAACAAAGAACATTACCTCAGATGCTATAAATAAAGTCATTCCATATCTGTGATGAATTTGAACAACAGGAGTGTGATGACCTTGGTGCTCTGCTTCTATTACAACATCTCTAAACCACATGTAAGCACCATATAAAACTAAAGCTAACCCTAAATACATTCCCCAAGAAACATCATTATGCATATAAAAAATTGTTCCAATTGCTAACACTAAGCAAGAGAATGAAACATAGATGGGCCAAGGGCTTGGGTCTACTAAATGGTAATCGTGTTTTTTTTCAGCTGACATTTTTCGTGATTATGATTGTTTATAGTAATCTGTCGAGAAAAAAGTGTAAGACATAGTTACATCTTGCAAATTTTTTGTAGTTGGATCATTGACAAGCTCAGGGTCTAAATAAAAAGTCATAACATAAGTTACTTTTTCCCCTGCTTTAAGTTCTTGTTTTTCAAAGCAAAAACAACCCAATTTACTATAATATTTTCCAAAACTTGATGGTGAAACATTGAAACTAGCTACTCCATAAGTGGTTTCATCACCATAATTTTGAACCTCAAACTCAATTCTGTTTACTTGCCCAACTTTTACATCAATTACATTTGATTTAGCTTTAAAATCCCAAGTAAGATTATTCACATTAGTATCAAATCTAACACTTACTACTTTATCTAAAACTATGTCTGGCGCTTCTTTAGAGACCTGAGTAGTCCCACCAAATCCCGTTACACGACAAAACATATCATAAAGCGGGACTGCTGCAAAAGAAAGTCCAAGCATTAAAAGAAATATTCCACCTAGCAATACTGGTGTTAAAGTTTTTTTCTTAATCATAATTGTCTATCAAAAACTCCAACGTTGTATAAAGTAAATACAAATAGAAATACCATAAATGCCAAAATTGCTACAGCAGTTAAAATATTTTTCTTCTTAGTTTTTTTGTCAGGTGTCATCATAAAATTTTATCTATTAAAAAAAAAACAAATATCAGAAATAAATATAAAATAGAATATCCAAATATAGATTTTGCTTTTTTTGCATTAAATTTATTTTTCTTAAAATTATAAAGTTCAAAACATAAGAAATTATAATAAAAAGTTAAAATCAAAGATGGGATTAAAAAAACTAACCCAACAAAATCGATTGCATATGGCATTACAATTACAGGGATCATGATTAAAGAATAGATAAAGATATTTAACTTAGTACTTTCAATGCCGTTTGTTAATGGAAGCATTGGAATTTTAGCTTTTTTATAGTCGTCTGATTTATAAAGGCTCAATGCCCAAAAATGAGATGGTGTCCAAAAGAAAATGATCAAAAAGAATGTAATAGGCTCCAATGATAAAGAATTGGTTGCTATCGCCCACCCTATGACTGGTGGTAATGCACCTGCTGCGCCACCAATTACTATATTTTGTGGAGTTTTTCTCTTTAACCAAACTGTATAAATCAAAACATAAAACAGAATGGTAAAAAGTAATAAGCCGGCTGATATTCTATTAGCAAAATAATCAAGAGCAATTACTGAAAATATTGAAAGCGCAACACCAAAAACCAAAGCTTGATTTTTATTAACTTTACCAGTTGGTATTGGTCTTAAACAAGTTCGTGTCATCAGAGCATCTAAATCTGACTCGTACCACATGTTTAATGCACCCGCTGCTCCTGCGCCAATAGATACAAGAATAATTCCTATAATTGCATCTTTTGTTGAAATAACATTTGGTGCCATCAATAATCCTACAGCACAAGTAAAGATAACCAACGACATTACTCTTGGCTTCATCAATTTAAAGAGTTCAGAAAAATTGAAAACGTCTTCCTGACTTAGATTTCTATTTTTTAATTTAGTCTTAATCATCGGTTCTAAGTTAAAAAATCTAAATAAATATTAACTAGTAGATTTTTCAATACCCTCTTCATCTTCAAACTTTGGTAACTCTTCAAAAGTATGAAAGTTAGGTGGCGATGGAACTGTCCATTCTAAAGTTGTTGCGCCTTCTCCCCATGGGTTTTGAGCTGCTGCTTTTTTCTTTGAAAAAGCCCAAATAAGATTTGCAAAAAATACTACAAGACCAATTACTGAAATGTAAGATCCAATCGATGATATATAGTTCCAGCCTGCAAAAGCATCTGGATAATCGGCATATCTTCTTGGCATTCCAGCTAATCCTAAAAAGTGTTGTGGAAAAAATACCAGGTTAACTCCAATGAAAGTTAGCCAGAAATGTAATTGTCCTAAAAATTCTGAGTATTCGTATCCAGACATTTTACTAAACCAATAATAAAATCCTGCAAAGATCGCAAATACTGCCCCTAAAGATAAAACATAATGGAAGTGAGCAACTACATAATAAGTGTCATGCATTGCAGTATCAACACCGGCGTTTGCAAGAACAACTCCTGTTACTCCACCAACTGTAAATAAAAATATAAATCCTAATGCCCACACCATTGGTGTTTTAAATGTAATAGACCCACCCCACATTGTTGCAATCCATGAAAATATTTTAATTCCAGTTGGAACTGCAATAATCATCGTTGCAGCTAAGAAGTAAGCTTTGGTATCTGTACTTAAACCAACTGTGTACATGTGGTGAGCCCATACAACAAAACCTACAATACCAATTGCAACCATGGCATAAGCCATACCTAAATAACCAAATACTGGTTTTTTTGAGAATGTTGAAATGATATGACTGATCATTCCAAAGCCAGGCAAAATTAAAATGTAAACTTCAGGGTGACCAAAAAACCAAAATAAATGTTGGAACAGAACTGGATCCCCTCCTGTTTGTGCATCAAAAAAGGCGGTACCAAAATTTCGATCTGTTAAAAGCATTGTAATTGCACCAGCTAAAACTGGTAAAGATAATAACAATAAGAACGCAGTAACTAAAATTGACCAAGCAAATAAAGGCATTTTATGTAGAGTCATTCCTGGAGTTCTCATATTTAAGATAGTTGTAATAAAGTTAACTGCACCTAAAATTGATGAAGCTCCTGCTAAGTGTAAACTTAAAATCGCAAAGTCCATTGCAGGTCCTGGCTGTCCAGCTTTAGATGATAATGGAGGATAAATTGTCCATCCACCACCAACTCCTGTTTGACCTGGAGGGCCATCCATAAATATTGAAAGTATTAATAAAATAAACGAAGTAGGCAATAACCAAAATGAAATATTATTCATTCTTGGAAAGGCCATGTCAGGTGCACCAATCATAATAGGTACAAACCAATTTCCAAAACCACCAATCATTGCTGGCATAACCATAAAAAAGATCATGATCAAACCATGACCAGTAACTAGCACATTGTATAGATGATAATTGCCACCTAAAATCCCATCACCAGGATGCATCAATTCCATTCTCATTAAAACTGAAAACGCTGTACCAATAACACCTGCAACAATTGCAAAGATTAGATACATTGTTCCAATGTCTTTATGATTAGTAGAATAAGCCCATCTCTTCCAACCAGTTGGTGTATGATGATCGTCGTGTGATGCTGTCTGTGTATACATATTAGTTACTCGCTAGTTTTATATTTTCATTTTTTAATAATGGTTCTTTTGCAAATTTAATTTTTGCACCTGTTAGCCACTCTGCATAATCTTCTTGTGAAACTACTCTTACAGTTATAGGCATAAAAGCATGTTTAATTCCACAAAGCTCAGAACATTGTCCGTAGTAAGTTCCAACTTTATCTGCTTTAAACCAGGTTTCATTAATTCTTCCAGGAACAGCATCTCTTTTTACTCCAAAAGATGGTAAGGCCCATGCATGAAGTACGTCATTTGCTGTTATTAAAACTTTAATTACTTTATTTACTGGTACTACAACTTCATGATCTACAGTTAATAATCTCGGCTGATTTTCTTTTAAATCTTTAGTTTCAATCATGTATGATTCAAAAATAATGTTTTCGTCTGGATACTCATATCCCCAATACCATTGATATCCTATCGCTTTAACAGTAACGTCTGCTTTTGGAATAGTATCTTGTTTATACAAAATTTTAAAAGATGGAACTGCCATTACAATTAAAATTAAACATGGAATTAAAGTCCATAAAATTTCAACTGTAACATTGTGAGTTGTTTTAGATGGGTTGGGATTTCTTGAAGCTCTAAATCTAATACAAGCATAAACCATTAGGAATAAAACAAACACGCTGATTGCTATAATGATTGGAAGCAAAAGATTGTTGTGAAAGTTAACAATATCTCTCATTCCATCTGATGCGGGGTCTTGGAAACCTAATTGCCAATCTTTAGGTTGGTTAGCTAAAGCGTTCGAGCTAACAAAGTAAGTTAGAAATATATATATAAATTTTTTCATTTTTTTACTCTATATAGATCGTCTTTTAAAAAAATACACTTTACTTTTAGCGACAAAATATCAATTAATTGCGTAATTTATTATCGATATAGCAGAAATAACTGCTGTTTCAGACCTTAAAATATTTTCATTAATTTTTATAGGCTGAACCCCCTTAAATTTAAGAATCTCCTGCCTTTCATTCTCTGAAAAATCTCCCTCAGGTCCAATTAATACACAAGTTGGTTTAGACGTTATTTGATCTGTATCAATTTTATTATTTTTTGAGTTTAAATCTGTGAATATTAAATCCATGTTTTTATTTTTCAAAAAAGATTCCAAAGATTGAGGGTCTTCGATTAAAGGAATATTAATTCGATTAGATTGTTCGGTTGCTTCAATAATGACTTTTTCAACTCTCTCTTTATTAATCTTACGAACAATAGTTCGATCAAATATTATGGGCAAAAACTTTGTAACACCTAACTCTGTTGCTTTTTGAATCATAAAATTAAAATAGTTTGATTTAATGGGTGAAAAAGCAAGCCATAATTCTTTGGAGTTTTCTTTTTGTCTCAACTGATTGGTAACATTAAATTCAACAATACTTTTTGAAATACTTAAAATTTTTGCTTCCCACTCTCCACTACTATTAAATAAAGAAAAAACTTCATTTTCTTTCACTCTCATTACTTTACACACATAATGAGATTGTGATTTATTAAGTGTAGCTGTTAAATTAAGTGATAAACTTTCACTATAAAATAATCTAATATTACTCATTAAAATAAGTTTAATTATGAAAAATATTAAAGCAATAATTTTTGATGCATACGGCACATTATTTGATGTCAATTCAGCAGCAGAAAAATGCAAAGAAAAAATTGGTGATAAGTGGGAAGGTTTTGCAAATTATTGGAGAACCACTCAGCTAGAATATACTTGGCTTAGAAGTTTGATGAAAAGACATAAAGACTTTTGGCAAGTAACTGAAGATAGCTTGGATAAATCTATGAAAGCATTTGAGATAGATTCTTCAATGAGAAATGAATTATTGGATCTTTATAAAACTTTATCACCTTTTGAAGAAGTGCCAGAAGTTTTAAAATCACTTAAAGAAAAAAATTATAAACTAGCCATCCTTTCAAATGGTACACCTGCCCTTCTCAACCAATTAGTTAAAAGTAATAATTTAGATAATTTATTTGATGATCTTTTTTCAATAGAAGAAGTTGGTATTTATAAACCAGACTCTAAAGTTTACGATATGCCAATTAAAAAATATGATATTAAAAAAAATGAAGTTGCTTTTTTAAGTGCTAATACTTGGGATGTATCAGGTGGTGGAAATTATGGCTTCAATTCTATTTGGGTAAACAAAAATAATAATGTTTTTGATAATCTAGATTTCAAACCTCAAAATGAAATTAAAAATTTAACAGAATTATTAAATATTATCTAAGTCTATTTTCTTCGAAGTTTTTATTGAGTTTTAAAGAAATAGTTCTTGTATTTCTTCTATTCCAATCGGAAAAAGATTTTAAAATAGGAATCACTGATAAGCCAAATTCTGTAAGTGAATACTCAACTTTTGGAGGTACTACTTGGTGCATTTTTCTATTTACTATGCCATCTGTTTCTAGCTCTTTAAGTTGTTTAGATAACATTTGTTGAGTTATAGTTTTTAAACCTCTCTTAAGAATATTAAATCTAACTTTCTTATTATTGTATAAAGTAAATAAAATTCTAATTTTCCATTTACCTCCTAAAAAATAAATTGCTCTTTCTGCTGGACATTCTATTAAATTTTTCATGGTATGTTTTTATATACTAGTATGATTATTTTGCGTTCTTGAATAATCCTTAACAAAGTATTAGATGCTAGTCAAATCAATCGAAAAGGTAAAAATGACTAAAGGACAAAAAGCTGGAGATGGACCAATTGCAGTAGAAGTTGAAAAAGATAAATCTTATTACTGGTGCGCATGTGGACTTTCAAAAAAACAACTATTCTGTGATGGATCACATATTGGTACAGAATTTAAACCTCTTCCATATAAAGCAGTAGAAACTAAAAAAATGTTTTTTTGCGCATGTAAACAAACAGATGGTCAGCCTTTTTGTGATGGTTCACACAACAAAAAGTAACATTGAAATTAAAAATTTATTAACTACTTTCAGGCTATGAATAATATTGAAGTAAGCAAAATTATAGACCCTATTCCAGCATCAGATGGTGCTGGAGTTAAATTAAAAAGAAGTATTGGTGTTGAGCCAAATTACTTTGATCCATTTTTAATGTTAGATGAGTTTGGATCAGAAAATAGTGAAGATTATATTGCAGGTTTTCCGCCCCATCCGCATCGAGGCATTGAAACAGTTACTTATATGTTGGCTGGAGATTTTGAACATAAAGATAGCACCGGTGGTGAAGGTAGAATGACAGCAGGAGATGTTCAGTGGATGAAAACAGGAAGCGGAATAATTCATTCTGAAATGCCAGCGATGAAAGAAGGTAAACTTCATGGGTTTCAATTATGGGTAAACATGCCTGCTAAATTGAAAATGAGTAAGCCTGAATATATTTATATCGATGCGGACAAAATGAGCGTTCACAAAGATAATGATAAAACAATTAAAGTAATTGCTGGTAAATTTGAAAACGCTGAAGGGCCAGTTAAAGGTCATAATGTAGAACCAGTCTATTTCGATGTTGAATTAAATAAAGACAAGGAGTTTAATTTTAAATTACCATCTACTCATAATACTTTTATTTATCTGGTTAATGGTGAAATTGAAGTTGGTAATAATGAACACGAAAATGTTAAAGATAGCACCTTGATACTATTAACTAGAGGTGAAGATTTAACTGTTAAAGCTAAATCAAATGCCAAGTTCTTATTAATTTCAGGCAAACCAATTAATGAAGAAATTGCAAGAGGTGGGCCATTTGTGATGAATACTAAAGCTGAGATCTTGCAAGCAGTTCAAGATTATCATAATGATACATTTGTAAAATAAATTATGAAAGCTGTAGAAATTGAAAAAACTGGTGGACCTGAAGTTTTAGAGCTTAAAGATATAACGCTAGATAAGCCAGGACCTGGTCAAGTAACAATAGAACAAAAAGCTATCGGGCTAAATTATATTGATACTTATCATAGATCAGGTTTGTACCCATTAAACTTACCAATTGGTTTAGGTTTAGAGGGCGCAGGTATTATTACTGATATTGGAGACAACGTAAAAGACTTCAAAGTTGGAGATAAAATATCCTACGCAGGTATTCCATTAGGATCTTATTCAACTCACAGAAATTACCCAACAAAAAATCTTGTTAAAGTACCAGATGGTATTGATTTAGAAGTTGCTGCAACTTTAATGACAAAAGGTTTAACTACATTTTATCTATTACATAAAACATTTCCTGTAAAATCAGGACAAACAATTCTATTCCATGCAGCTGCAGGAGGAGTTGGTCAAATATTTGGCCAGTGGGCTAAAAGTTTAGGCTGCACAGTTATAGGGACTGTTGGATCCGATGAAAAGATAAGTATAGCAAAAGAAAATGGTTACGATCATGTAATTAATTACAACAAAGAAGATTTTGCAAAAAAAGTTTTAGAAATTACAGATGGTAAAGGTGTGCCAGCTGTCTACGATGGTGTTGGTAAAGATACTTTAGATGGCTCTATTGAATGCTTGGCTGTAAGAGGAATGATGGTTTCATTTGGAAATGCATCAGGCCCTTTATCTGATATTAATGTGCCTAAAATGCTTCAGCCAAAGGGACTTTATCTTGTAAGACCAGCTATGCAACAATACCTATCGACTAAAGAGGAGCTTGATGAAGCTTCAAAAATAATGTTTGAAAAAATCAGTTCTGGAAAAGTAAAAATTAATATATTTAAAAAATATAAATTAGATCAAGTTATTGAGGCTCATAAAGATTTAGAGGGCAGAAAAATTTTGGGCCCTGCAGTTATACTTCCCTAATCAAGCTTTACATCCATATCAGACATATGCAACTTAAGTGCATTAGTTGAAATATGAATCTCTCTAATAAAAAAAAGTATAGATATAATCATTGATAAACAACAAGAACCAAAAATTAACCTAGCAATAAAAACTTCATTTAAATATAGGCCTAACACAGTTAACATATTGAACAAAAATCCAAAAGCAGCAAACATGATTGTCCAACGTAATAAAGTGATCCGTCCACTTAAATTGATGAATTGTTTTTTCCATTCATGGGGAATATGATTTTCATAAACATGTTCATCATGAAGTTCTCTAATCAACATACTTAAGGAATGAAATCTGTTACTATAAACACTCATTAATAGAGGAATAGCTGGAAACATAAGGGCTGTAACTGTGTAATCTATATTCATGCGAATCAGTTTGATTATGAATCTAGCCTTTGTTATTTACAAGTAAATTATGAACCAAATAAAGTTATTTATTGAGCTTACAAGATTAAAAAGACCAATTGGCTTTATGCTATTATTTTGGCCATGCCTATGGGGACTTACAATTGTTTATGATTTTAATTCAGATTTAAAAACATATTTTTTTTATTCTGCACTTTTTCTTTCTGGATCAATCCTTATGAGATCTGCTGGATGTATAGTGAATGATATGGCAGATAAAAATTTTGATAAAAAAGTTGAGAGAACTAAAAATAGACCCATCGCTTCAGGAAAAGTGTCTATAAAACTTGCATCCATTTACGCACTATTTTTATGTGCTATTGCTTTTTTAGTATTAATTAATTTTAATAATTTTACGATTTTGATGGCTCTAGCCTCAATGCCTTTAGCTTTCACTTATCCTTTAATGAAAAGAATTACTTATTGGCCTCAGTTATTTCTAGGTATTACATTTAATTATGGATTAATTTTAGCTTGGATTTCAATTGCGAATGAAGTTTCAATAATTCCAATGATATTTTATCTAGGAGCCATATTTTGGACACTAGGCTACGACACAATTTATGGATTCCAAGATATTAAGGATGATGAAATAATAGGTGTAAAGTCAACTTCAATAAAGTTTAAAAATGATCCAAAAAAATTTTTATTTATTTCATACTCATTGTTCATCATATCTTTGTTTTTAGTTGGTATATTAATGAAATTTAAAATCTATTTTTTTTTATTTATGGTTATACCCATTTTACAGTTGCTATTATTTCAGGTTAAAAAATTAAATACCAACCAATCGATTGATTGTTTTTCTAAATTTAAAAGTAATAATTTTTTAGGTGCAATAATCTTAGTGAACATTCTTATTGGAAAATTAATTTAGAAAAAATGATAAAATCCAAAACATTTAAAAGACTCTATAAAGATTATACAAGCAAATTTCTTGGTAAAATTTTATTAGCTGCTGTCTTTTCGGTGCTAGTTGCATTAAGCACTTCTGCAACAGCATGGCTTTTAGATCCGGCAATTGAAAAAATATTTATCAATAAAGATCAAACTTTGATTATTCTTATCCCTGTAGCAATTATTATTGCTTTTAGTGCAAAAGGTATCTCACTTTATTTTGCAAAACTAATAATGATTAATGTATCTGAAGAAGTTAAAAAAATTTTACAAACTGATATGCTTAAATCTTTTATTAAAGCAGATACCGAAACTATAGACAGTAAGCACTCTGGTAAATATATTTCAAATTTAAATTTTGATGTTAATCAAATCACAAGAATGTTATCTGAGGCATATCTAAGTATTTTTAAAGATGGTCTTACATTAATAGGTTTGCTTTTTGTGATGTTTTTTCAAAACTGGAAACTATCTTTAATAGCAATTATTATGATTCCACTTGCATCTATCACTGCAAAAATTTTAGGAAAAAGAATGAGTAAAATTTCAACTCAAGCACAAGAAAAATCTGGTGATTTAAATAGATACTTAATTGATCTTTTTAAAAATCATAAAATAATTAAAATTTTTCAAAGAGAAAATTTCGAAGAAAATAGATCTGAAAAGTTTGTAAATGATTTAAAAGAAAAATCTGCAAAAATCTCAGCTGTTTATATTAGGTCGGCACCAGTAATGGAAATATTAACAGGTATAATGATTGCTATTTTGATATTTTATTCTGGAAAATTAATTATTAGTGGTGAATTAGCAATTAATAACTTTTTTTCATTTCTTGCTGCTATGATGTTGGCCTATCAGCCAGTAAAAACTCTTACAAAAGTTAATGTTGCAATATTCCAAGGATTTGCTGCTGCGGAGAGAATTCTTCCAATTATAGATATTAAAAATGAAATTGATTTAAACATAGATAAAGATGAATTAGCAATTTCAAAAGGAGATATAATTTTTGAAAATGTTAATTTTACTTACAAGTCTAATCCACAGAATAGAGTGCTCCAAAACGTTAGTGCAAATTTTGCTGGTGGTAAAATGACTGCATTGGTTGGTCATAGTGGATCGGGAAAATCAACATTACTAAATATGATCCCAAGAATATATGCCCCAACAGATGGGGTTATTTTCTTAGATGGTCAAGATATATCAAAATTTGATTTAGCATCTTTAAGAGACCAAATTTCAATAGTAGATCAAGACACCACACTATTTGATGATACAGTTTTGAATAATATTAAATACGCTAGACCAGAAGCAAGTAATGAAGAAGTTTTTAAAGCTGCTGAAGATTCAATGTGTGCTGAGTTCATTAATAATTTAGAGAATAGTTATGAAACCATGATTGGTGAGAATGGGGTAAAATTATCTGGTGGAGAAAAACAAAGATTATCAATAGCAAGAGCTTTTCTAAAAAAAAGTAAAATAATATTACTAGACGAAGCCACTTCATCATTAGACTCTAAAACTGAAGAAAAGATACAAAAAGCACTGGATCAATTAACTTTAAACAAAACAACAATTGTAATTGCTCATAGATTATCAACAATCCTTAACTCAGATAAAATATATGTTGTTGATAGTGGTAAAATCATTGACTCAGGAAAACATGAAGAGCTTTTAATGCAATCAAAAGTCTACAAAAATTTCTATGAAAGACAAATTAAAGAACGTTGATGTATTTTTTTTACAATATACTCGCAAATTTAGCTATCATCTTATCACCTGCAATCATTATTTATCGAATATTAAAAGGTAAAGAAGATATAAAAAGAGTTGG
>JAOHJV010000007.1 GCA_028100865.1 Candidatus Pelagibacter sp.
TTATGGAGTACAACTCTGGACCCCGAAACAAGAAATCTATTACAAGTACAGTATTCAAAAGATCTTAAGAGGGATCAAAGTCTAATACATACTTTAATGGGAAATGACGTTGCTTTGAGAAAAGATTTTATAATTTCTAACGCAATTAATGTACAAAATCTTGATATTTAATAATGAAGTTCTTTGAAACTTCTAAATATCATTTTTTTAAAAAATCAACTTATATAAGTTTAAGATGGATTGGTATTATTGGACAATTAATATCAGTTAACTTTGTCCATTTTTTTTTAAATTTTGATTTTAATTTTATTATTTGTAATTTAATTATATTTCTAGGTATTTTAAGTAATTTTTTTTTAATTTTTATATATAAAAAAACACAATTATCCGATAGGTCAGCATTTATCTTTTTAGTAATAGATATTTTGCAACTAGGTTTTTTGCTTTATTTAACAGGAGGAGTAGCTAATCCATTTGTTATTTTTTTATTAATTCCAAGCATTTTTTCATCATCAAATCTAAGTTTTAAAACCAATTCTTTATTAGTACTGCTAACAATAATTATTATTTTTGTACTTACATTTTATTCATTAGATTTACCTTCTCCAATAAGTGATCATTTTCATGTTAGCCCGTACTATTTTTACTCAATTCCAATCGCTTTAATAATTGCTTTAATCTTTTTAAATTATCTAGCAATGTCATTTGGAACACAATCTAGATTAAGAAGAGAGGCATTAGCAAAAATGGAAGAAGTGATGGCTACAGAGCATGAACTTTTATCTTTAGGGGGTCAGGCAGCTGCAGCAGCTCATTCACTTGGAACACCTTTATCTACTATTAAAATTATTGCTCACGATTTAGAGAAACAATTTAAAGATCAAGAAGATGTTAAAAAAGATATAGAATTATTGTCTAGTCAGGTGGAAAGATGTAATGAAATTTTAAAACGATTAACCTTAAATCCTGTAGAAGAAGATGATTTTATTGATAAAGATCTTTCAATGAAAGACTATTTAAGTGAAATTATATCTTCATTTAAAGACATTAGTCAAAAAAAGTTTATTTTCAATCATGATCAATTTTCAAATCTTAAAAAGATAACTAAATCTATAGAAATTGTATATGGCTTAAGAAATTTTATTGGAAATGCTAATAAATTTTCTAAAGGAAAAATTTATATTAATTTAAAAAGTGACAGTGAAACGACAGAAATCACAATTGAAGATGATGGAAATGGATATCCTAAAGATGTCTTGTCAAAAATTGGTGAACCATATTTAAGATCGAAAGACCCTATAGAAAAATCAAAAACAGGATTGGGACTTGGTTTATTTATTGGCAAGACTCTTTTAGAGAAAAATTTTGCCTTAATTAATTGTAGAAATTCTAAAACAAGAAGTGGTGCAGAAGTAATTATTAAATGGAATAATAAAGATTTGTTTAATATTTAATGAAATTTTTTTTTAGTTTCAAATAAAGAGCTTAATTGAGATATCATAACATCTCCCAATTCATTAACATCAGTAATCTTTATTGCCTTGTCATAATATCTTGAAACATCATGACCTATACCAATTGCTAAAACTTCAATTTCTGTTTTGTTTTCTATAAATTTAACCATTTTCTTTAAATGTTTTTCTAAAAAATCCCCTGAATTAACTGAAAGAGTTGAGTCATCTACGGGCGCACCATCTGAAATTACCATCATAATCTTTCTTTCCTCTTTTCTTTTCTTTATTCTGTTGTAAGCCCAAGAAATAGCTTCACCATCTATATTTTCTTTTAACAAACCTTCTTTTAGCATTAATCCTAAATTATTTTTAGCTTGTCTCCAGTGAGTGTCGGCCCCTTTATAAATTATATGTCTTAAATCATTTAATCTTCCAGGGGTTTTGGGTTTTGAATTTTTATTCCAAAGTTCTCTACTTTGTCCACCTTTCCAATTTTTTGTTGTGAAACCTAGAATTTCAACTTTAACTGAGCATCTCTCTAATGTTCTGGATAATATATCTGCACATATTGCAGCTATTGTAATCGGCCTTCCTCTCATTGAACCAGAATTATCGATTAACAAAGTAACAATTGTATCTTTAAAATCTAAATCTTTCTCTTTTTTAAATGATAACGAATTATATGGGTCCATAATAATTCTAGGTAGTTTTGAGCTATCAAGTAATCCTTCTTCTAAATCAAAATCCCATGCTCTATTTTGTTTTGCAAGCAACTGTCTTTGTAGTTTATTTGCAAGCTTAGTTATTATATCTTGAAATCCAACTAGCTGTTGATCTAATGTTCTGCGAAGTTTTGCAGCTTCGTCTGCATTCTCTAATTTCTCAGCTTTTGTTACTTCATCATATTGTGTTGTAAAAATTTTGTAATCTAAATTAATATTTTCAAGATTTTTTTGAACAATTTGTTCTGAACTTTGTTCATCTGACTCAGTATCTGAAAGCTGTTCATCAAGATTAAATTCATCAACATTATAATCAGCATCTAAAGTGGCTTGTGTTTCTTGATCATTATTCTCATCTTTATTGTCTTCATTATCTTTATTTTGATCATCGTTTGAGGGATTGTCTTGTCCTTGATCTTGATTTTCATCTTTTTTTTCTTCGTCCTCCTCAGTTTGAAAAATATCCATTTCCTCTAAAATTTGAGAGAATCTTGAGCTGTAGTTTTCTTGATTTTCTAAATTTTCTTGTAAAAATTGTTTATATTTTCCAACCGATTGTTCAAAATCTTTTTCCCAAAAATTCAACATTTTAGTTGTTAAAGGATTTAACTTTATTTGATGAAAATTTTTAAGCATATAAAGTTCAAATGCCTCTGTTACAGGCACATCTTCTTTTGTTTTTAATTGATCTTTTCTTTTAGTATTAATGATATGTGAGTAATTTTGCTGAAAATTTTTTTCAATTCCCTTAAGCATTCTACCACCCAAGGCCTCATATCTTATTTTTTCAGCAATATTATAAAGAGATCTTGATGAAGTATTAGAGGGAAGGTTTTTTTTATAAACACTCTCATCAGAAAATTTTTTTTTTAAAGCAGAAGAGTCTGTTTCAGCACGTAATTTAATAAAATCACTTGGCTTTGTTAGATTATCAATTTCAATTGGGCTTAATTCTTTTTTTTTATCTTTTTCTGATGATTTATTTATTAACTCAAAATCATCTGAAATTACTTTTGCTGTTGAAGTTAAAGCAAGTCTGAATTTTTCTTTTAAACTATCTATTTTACCACTCATTTAAATCTGAATATTCATCAATGACTCTGGAAGTTCCTCACCAAAACATCTTTGATAATATTCTGCGATAGTATTTTTTTCAATTTCATCGCATTTATTGAGAAAAGTTACTCTAAAAGCATAACCTGTATCTTTAAAAATTTCTGAATTTTCTGCCCAATGCATTACTGTTCTTGGGCTCATTACTGTTGAAATGTCACCTGCTATAAAACCTTTTCTTGTCAAAGAGGCTACTTTGATCATATTGGTAACTTTTTCCTTACCCTTTGCATTGTTAAGATTTTTATTTTTTGCCAAAACTATGTCTAATTCTCTTTCAAGACCAAGATAGTTCAATGTGGTTACTATATTCCATCTATCCATTTGTCCTTGATTTATTTGTTGTGTTCCATGATAAAGACCAGTGGTATCACCTAATCCAACAGTATTTGAAGTTGCAAACAATCTAAAAAATTTATTTTGTTTAATTACTTTATTTTTATCTAGAAGAGTAAAATTACCTTCTGCCTCCAAAACTCTTTGAATTACAAACATTACATCTGGTCTACCAGCATCATACTCGTCAAAAACTAGTGCTACCGGATTTTGTATTGACCAAGGTAAAATACCTTCATTAAATTGAGTGACTTGTTTTCCATCTTCAAGAACGATTGCATCTTTCCCTATCAAATCTATTCTACTTACATGACTATCTAAATTTACTCGAATACACGGCCAGTTTAATCTGGCAGCGATTTGTTCTATATGGGTGGATTTTCCAGTACCATGATAGCCTTGAACTAAGACTCTTTTGTTGTGGGCAAAACCAGAAACTATTGCCATCGTAGTATCTCTATCGAATTTGTAACTTTTGTCTATTTCAGGAACATATTCATTCTTCTCTGCAAAAGCATCTACTTCCATTTCCGAGTCGATACCAAAAGTTTGTTTTAATGAAACTTTTATGTCGGGTTGAATATTAAGATTTGGAGTCAATTTTATCTCTATAAGTATTTTTAAGCTGAGTATAAGCTAAAGTTATTAATTTTAGTTTTTCTTCATATTTTTTGTTTCCAGCATTTATATCTGGGTGATATTTTTTGACAAGTAATTTGAACTTATCTTGAACTTTTTCCCATTTCAATCCTACTGAAATTCCCAATATACCAAAGGCTTTGATGTCTTTATGATTAAATTTAAATTGACGCATATGATTGTAGTCACCATTAATTTTATCTTTGTCTAATTCATCCCTTAAAGTGTTATTCCACAGAACTTTGAAGAAATTATCAGAAGAACTAAAGCTTTGAGTAGGTTTGTGCCAAATCATATCTGATTTTAAGAAATTCAAGACCTGATCATCATTCATTCCTGAGAAATAATTCCAATTTTTATTAAACTCTTTCACATGCTCTAGACAAAGCATTCTATATTTTTTACTATTATCTTTTTCAACTGGTGCTCTGTATTCACCAATTTCATTACAATTATTCCAGTCGCAAATATTTTTCATGATGTATAATAGATTTAGTTTATGGATATAAATGAGTTAATTGCAATTGTAAAAAAAAAACTTACTGACCAAATTGATATTGAGAGGATTAAAATAGAAGATAAATCATTTCTTCATAAAAATCATGCTGGTAATCAAGAGGGTAGATATCATTTAAAAATTATTATGACTTCAAGTGAATTAAAGGCTTTAAGTAGAATTGAAAGTAACAAAAGAGTCTATAAAATTTTAGATAAAGAAATAAAAGAACATATCCATTCAATACAAATTTTAATTTCTTAATTCACTTTTTAGAAACTTAGATAAATTATTTTTTTTATACTCTCTATTAATAATTGGATGTCCAATTTTTTTTAATAAAACTAAATTAATATTATTTGAATTATTTTTTTTATCTTTAGCCATAAAAGATAATATTTTATTTAAATCTCGAGTCTTAAAAAATTGTTTTATATTTGATGGTAAACTTGCTTTTGAAATGTGCTTTAAGATTGAATAATAGTCATTTTTTTTGATTAAATTATTTTTTAAACTAAAACTTAATGCACTTTGTATGCCAAGTATTACGGCTTCTCCATGGTTAAGTTTTTTTGAATAACCTAAAGAAGCTTCATAAGCATGAGCAAATGTGTGACCAAAATTTAATATTTTTCTTAAGCCTTTTTCTTTTTCATCTTTTTCAACAACATTTTTTTTTATTTTACAGCTTTCGTATATAGCTCTTTCAATAAATGGAGATGAAAGTTTTAAAATTCTGTCATTATTTTTATCTAAAAATTTATAAAAATTTTTGTTGGCAATTAAAGAATGTTTTAAAATTTCACCATAACCACAAATCAATTCTCTTTTTGGTAAAGTCTTTAAAAATTGAACATCTGATATAACCAAATTTGGTTGGTAAAAACTTCCTATCAAGTTTTTTCCAAATTTAGTATTTACTCCTGTTTTTCCTCCAATCGATGAGTCTACTTGAGATAAAAGTGTAGTTGGAATATTGATAAATTTTAATCCTCTTTTAAATAGACTGGCTGCAAAACCACTTATATCTCCAGTAATACCCCCACCAATAGATATAACGCAATCCTCTCTCGAAAAGTTTTTGGTTAGTAAAATATCCAAAATTTTGTTTACGCTTGTAAAATTCTTGTTCATTTCATTAGCTTTAAAATAATGAATATGAAGTTTTTTTTTGTTAAGAGATTTTTTAATCTTTGAAATAAAATGTTTAGAAACATTTTTGTCGATAACGAACAAACATTGTTTAAAGTTTATTGAATTTTCTTTTAAAATTTTTGATATACTAGATCCTAAATTTGAACCAATAATAATTGAATATTTTTGAGTTTTAGTATTAATTTTTAACTTAATGGGTTTCATAATTTTTTAAAACTTTTTTAACAATTTCATTTTTTGACAATTTATCACATTTAATTTCATATAAAGCTTTAGAGTAAATGTTAGATCGTTTTTTTATTAAATCAATCAATTCATTTTCTGTTGAATTAATAGCCAGGGGTCTTTTTTTACTATTTTTAATTCTATTCAGTAATGTTTCATTATTCCAGTTTAACCAAAAAGAGATGTGGTTATTAAGAATTTCTTTTCTAATAACTTTATTCATAAATGCTCCACCACCAAGTGATACGACAACTGAATTAATTTTTAATAATTTGAGAGTTATTTTTTCTTCAAATTTTCTAAAATAATCTTCACCTTTTGTTTCAAATATTTTGGATATAGATAAACCCAATTCTCTTTCAATCTCTTTATCTACATCTATGAATTTGATCTGTAATTTTTTTGCAGTTAGTGAACCAATAGAGCTCTTCCCAGATCCCATCATACCTAAAAACACAAGATTTTCTTTTGATTTCATAAGTTTCTTTATTGAAAAAACACAAATATGTCTTAATTTGAAATTAACTAAAGTTATATGCAATTCAATAAAAATACAAGTTCAGGCAGAATCAATATCATTGCAATAATTATAAAATCTATGATTGGTCTTATAGTTATATTAGGACTTGTTTTTTTTATAAACAAAGTTGATTTCCCAGCTCCTAAAAAAGAAATAGAAAAAACTATTCCAAATGAAAATTTTAAAATTGTTAAATAAGAAAAATTTATCAATTGTAATTTTTTCTTTAATTTCTTTCTCATCGTTTGCAGAGGATAAGCCTGTAGATATTTGGAATTTAGAAAAACAAGAGGTTGAAACTATTTCCGAAGAAAATTTATCAATTGAAAATAAACAAGAGCTATCTGAAAGCAGTATTTATAAAATGCAATCAGATAAAAAAGAAGTCTCTATAAAGTTAGACCAAGAACTTACGTCAAAAACAATTAAAATTGCAGGATTATATGATCCACAAGAATATGGTTTGGATATAAATATGTGGTTAAATTCTGATGGTTCAACACTTAAAAAACTTTTTAATAACATAGATAAATACGAACTTTCAAAAGATGCTTCTGAAATTCTTAATATTTCATTATTGACGAATGCTTATTATCCAAATCAAAATATTACCGATCAGGAATTTCTAAAATTTAAAACAGAGTGGCTCATTAAAAACTCTAACTTAAATTTAATAGAAGAATATCTTATCAAGAATCAAGTCACTAACCTTCATCCGGAGTTAATGAGATACATGGTTGATAGATTTTTGTCTCAATCAGATGTTAAAAAATCATGTGAAATATTCTCTAAGATCAAAGAACCCTTAGAAGATGAATATTTATCAAAATTTAATTTATATTGCTTAATTAATTATGGAAAAAATGAGGAAGCTCAATTAATTTTAGATTTAAAGAAAGAGTTAGGTTTTTCAGATGAGTATTTCGAAAATAAAATAAATTACTTATTTGGATATATAGATGTTGCAAATAAAGAAATTTCTGAAAATTCAATTCTAGATTTTCATTTAGCTCATAGAACCAATCCTGAATTTAAATTTGAGCCAAATAAAGACACACCTAAATTAGTTTGGAAGTATTTATCATCTTCTAATTTGCTATATAAAATTCAAGATGTAGAGATTACAGATATAGAAAAAATTTCAACTATTGAAAAAGCAACTCATGATAAAAATTATTCAGAAGAAGAGTTGTTTGAGTTTTATAAGCGATTTCAATTTAATATAAATCAGCTGTTAAATACTAAAGAGTCATATAAATCCCTATCATCCATTGAAGGGAAAGCTTTAGTTTATCAAAGATTACTTTTGACTGAGGAGCCAAAACTAAAACTCGAATTAATGAAAATTCTAAAAGATATCTTTAAATCTGAAGGTATCGAGGATGCTTTTGATGAAGAGCTTAGAAAATCTTTAAAGCAAATTGATGAAACTGATGTACCATCTAATTTCACTACTTTTTATAATCAGTATTTAAAAAGTGATGAAATCATTAATAAAAGAATAAAATATAACAATAAAATATTACACCAATCTAAATTGGTAAATTATTTTAATGGAGATTATGCAAAATCGAAAATTGAAGAAGATCTTGATAAATTTTTAAAAAAAATAAAAAAAGATAAAAAATACTCTTTATCTAAGAAAGATATAATTTTTCTTGAAGCTCTAAAGTCTGATGGAATTGAAATCTCAAAAAAATATGAAAATCTTTATAAAGTTAACAAATCAGAGATGCCTTCAGATATTCAGAAAATGCTCGATAATAAAGAAATTGGAGCGGCATTACTTAGAATTATAGAGGTTATTGGGCCTGAGAAAATTGAGGATATAGATGATGATACAGTTTATTTTATAATAAATACACTGAACCAATTAAATACAGACTCGATTAGGAATAAACTTTTATTAAAAGTTCTTCCTTTAAAAGTTTAGAAATTATAATAAAATAATTCGTAATGGCTGTTAAAACTATAATCACTGAACCAAATAAATTGCTTAGACAGATTTCAAAGCCTGTTGAAAGTGTTGGTAAAGAAGAACAAAAACTCATGAATGATATGTTGGATACAATGTATGATGCTAATGGTATAGGTCTTGCAGCAATTCAAATTGGCATCCCAAAAAGAATTATAGTGATGGATATTGCTAAAGACGGAAAGAAAGAACCTAGATATTTTGTAAATCCAGTTATTTTAAATAAAGATCTGATTAAAAACACACACGAAGAAGGTTGTTTATCAGTGCCTGAACAATTTGCCGAGATAGATAGACCAAGTAAATGTGATGTAGAATACTTTGATTATAATGGAAAAAAACAATTATTAAAGGCAGATGGTTTACTTGCTACATGTATTCAACATGAAATGGATCACTTAGAAGGAATATTATTTATCGATTACCTTTCAAAATTAAAAAAATCTATGATCATAAAAAAGCTATCTAAATTAAAATCAAATACCGTAGTTCTTTAATTGATGGCAAAAAAGATTGTTTTTATGGGTACACCAATGTTTGCTGTTCCTATCTTAAAATCACTGTATCAAAATGGATATCCAATATCTGATGTGTATACTCAGCCTCCTCAAAAATCACAAAGAGGACAAAAAATAAATAAATCTCCAGTTCAAGGAATTGCTGAAACTCTAAATTTAGAATTTAGAACTCCAAAATATTTAAAAGATAATAATGAAGAATATGATTATTTTAAAAGTATAGATGCTGATCTCGCAATAGTTGTTGCTTATGGACAAATTATTCCAAAAGAATTTTTAAGTTTAACTAAAAAAGGATTTATTAATATTCATGCATCTTTATTGCCAAAATGGAGAGGAGCAGCACCCATACAAAGATCTATAATGAACCTCGATAAAGAAACAGGAGTTAGTATTATGAAAATAGCCGAACAACTTGATACAGGTCCAGTGTGTAATACTTATAAAATAAATTTAGAAAATAATTTAAATGCAAGTGATATAGCTGATAAACTCTCTTTAATAGCAGCTGAGAAGATATTAGATAATATAGATAATATTTTGGAGAATAAAGCAAACTTTATTGATCAAGATCATTCAAAAGCAACATATGCATCTAAAATTCAAAAAACAGAAGGTGAAATCAATTGGAATGATGAGGCAAAAATTATTATTGGAAAAATAAATGGTTTGTATCCTGTACCAGGTGCATTTTTCATATACAAGGGTGAAAGATATAAAATTTTAAAAGCAGAAATTGGTAATGGGATAGGACAACCAGGAGAAATTGTTTCTGATTATTTAGAGGTTGTTTGTGGTGATAAGCAAACAATAAAAATTAAAGAAATCCAAAGACAAGGAAAAAAGCCACAAAATATTGGTGAATTTATGCTTGGTTCACAAATAAAAAAGGGTGCAGTAATCTAAGTGGCTAGATATCAACTAATTATTGAATATGTTGGTACAGATTTTAGGGGATGGCAAATTCAAAAAAAAGTACCAACTATTCAAGGCCTTATTCAGGAAAAGCTCACCAAACTTTTAAAAGAAAAAATAATTTTAAATGGCTCAGGTAGAACAGATACGGGCGTTCATGCAATTGAGCAGTCTGGTCATTTTGATACCAAAAATGAGATTATTGATTTAACAAAGTTTTTAAAATCAATTAATCACTTTTTAAATGATAGAGGTGTAGCTATTAAAAAAATTAGAAAAAGGAGCAATAAATTCCATTCAAGATTTTCAGCAAAACAAAGAATTTATAAATATATAATTTTTAACCAATTAAGTGCCCCAGTAATTGAAAAAAAAAGAGGATGGCATGTAAGAAAATTATTAGATTTAGATTTAATTAAAAAAGGATCTAAGAAATTAGTTGGGACTCATGATTATTCTACTTTTAGATCATCAAGTTGTCATGCAAAAAGTCCAATTAAAACAATTAAATCAGTAAAAGTTAAATCATCAAAAAACAAAATTGAAATAGAATTTAGATCACAATCTTTTTTACATCAACAAGTTAGATCCATGGTTGGTTGTTTAAAATATTTAGGTGAAAAAAAATGGGATTTGAAAAAGTTTAATAAAGTTTTTAAATCAAAAAAAAGAATTCTTTGTGCTCCACCAGCACCTCCAGAAGGACTTTTTTTAACGAGAGTGATTTATTAATTTATTTTTATTAGTCATTGCAAATTTTCTATTAATTCGCCATCTTGACTCAGATCGTACTATATAACCACAACAATTTTTAGATTTGCATTTACATTTGAACTGTTTGTAGTTTTCATCATAACCAAAACCATAATCACAAGTAAGCTCTTCACCTTTTTTAATATCTCTTATTGCTTTGACCCATAACTTTAAACCTTTACCATCATAGTCACAATTATTATCACATGAATGATTAATTAATCTTGCAGTGTTCCATGAAAAATCACCATCAAGGTCGTATCTTTTATTAATAGTAAATAAATAAATAGGTTTGCTATTATCGTATTTATCAGACTCTTCAGTTTGTTTTTTTGTGATTAATTTACCTATGTAATCAATTATTTTTGTACCTTCTTTAATATCTTTGGTAGCATATAAACCTCTACCATTTTTATCAATGTCTGACTTTTTAATTCTATAAGATTTCATACAAGTTTTTTAGGGTTTATTTTTGAATTATCAATTAAATTCTATCAAAGCATCTACATGTCTTTTAGTACTATCTTGAAGAGCTTTGAGATCATAGCCTCCTTCAAGAATTGAGACTACATTTCCATTACATATTGATTTAGAAATTTCCAATGTTCTTTTTGTTAACTGATAAAAATCTTCTGAACTCAACCTTAGCTGAGCTAATGGATCATCAATATGTGCGTCAAAACCTGCAGAAAATAAAAGAAATTCAGGTTTAAATTCCTTTAATTTTTTTAAAACAAGTTCATATGCATTTAAATATTCTTCAGCAGTGGTACCAGCTTCAAGTGGAATATTTAAAACATTATTAAATTTACCTATTTCCTTTTCTGAACCAGATCCAGGATAGTAAGGATATTGATGTGTTGAAATATATAACACTTTTTCATTATCATAAAAAATGTCTTGTGTTCCATTTCCATGATGAACATCAAAATCAATAATTGCAACTTTATTATAATTATATTTTTTAATTAGATAGTTAGCGCCAACAGCAACATTATTATATATACAAAATCCCATTGCTTTATCTTTTTCAGCATGATGTCCTGGTGGCCTTACAGCACAAAACGCATTTTTAAATTCTTTCTGTTGAACACCATCTATAGCTGAAATTATTGATCCAACAGCATCTTTAGTAGCTTCTTTACTTCCAGGTGAAACAACCGTGTCCCCATCAAGAAACGCCAAACCATTTTCTGGAAATGATTTATTTACGAGATCAATGTATTTAGAAGAATGTGTGTCAATTAAAAAAGATTGATCAAATTTAGCAGGTTTTTTCCAAATTAATTTGTTGTTATCAATTTTTTTAAAGTTATCAATAACAGCTGTTACTCTATCAATTTTTTCTGGATGTCCTTCGCCTGTATTATGATTTTGATAAGTATCAGAGGTAACTAGACCAGTTTTCACTTAAAATAATTTTGTAAAATATTTGAATAAATCAAAGTAAGTTTTTTTAAATCAGACAATGAAACAGCTTCATCTACTTTATGCATTGTCTTACCTACCAAACCAAATTCTAAACAGGGAGCTATTTTTCTAATAAATCTTGCATCAGAAGTACCACCAGTTGTCGACAATTGAGGTGTGATTTTTGTAATTTTTTTTATGATATCCCTAATCATAAAAGTTGTATTATTTGGTTTTGTAAGAAACGCTTCTCCAGAAACACTATAATCAATTTTATATTTTGATTTATTCTTATTACTTATCTTTTTTATAATTTTATCAATTTTCTTTTTTATAGAACTTGAAGTGTGTTTGTTATTAAATCTGATATTAAATTTAGCATTAGCTAACCCTGGGATTACATTATCTGCTGAATTATCAATATTAATTTTAGTAATCTCAAGATTGGTTGGTTGAAAATCCTTTGTACCATTATCAAATTTAATCTTTTTTAGTTCATTTAAAATTTGTACAAGTGCAGTTGATGGATTATTTGCTCTTTGAGGATAGGCTACATGACCTTGAACACCTATAATTGAAAGTCTACCATTCATACTCCCTCTTCGTCCTATTTTAATCATCTCTCCCAATTTATTAGGATTAGTAGGCTCACCTACCAAGCAAAAATCTATTTTTTCTTTTTTCTTTCTTAGGTAATCGACTACTTTTTTAGTTCCATTAATTGCCACTCCTTCTTCATCTCCTGTAATTAAAAGACTAATAGAACCATTAAATTTTCTTTTATTTCCAATAAAATTACTTACTGCCGAAACAAATGCAGCGATCGAACTTTTCATATCATTAGCACCTCTTCCAATTAGGTGCCCTTTTTTAACAGAGGGTTTAAAAGGGTTTACTGTCCATTCTTTTAAATTTCCTGCTGGCACAACATCTAAGTGACCTGCATAACAAAAATTTGGACCTTGTTTACCAAGCTTTGCGTAAAGATTTTTTACTGGTTTGCTATTCTTGTCTTTAAACTCTAAAATTTTAGTTTTAAACCCAAGTGTTTTAAGTTTTTTTTCTAAAAACTTCATTATTCCAGCATCAATAGGTGTAACTGTTGGGAATTTAATTAGCTCCTTAGCTAATTGAAGTTCATTAATTGAAGCCATAATAAATCTATTCTCTTAAAAGATCGTTAACAGAAGTTTTAGACCTTGTTTTTTCATCAACCTGTTTAATGATAACTGCACAATAAAGAGATGGAGCAGAGGTATTATTTTTATCAGGTAATGATCCAGGAACTACCACAGAATAAGGAGGAATTTTTCCATAAGTTACTTCTCCAGTTTTTCTATTTACTATTTTAGTAGATTGTCCAATATACATTCCCATACTTAAAACAGATCCTTCTCCAACAATAACACCTTCAACTACTTCTGACATTGCACCAATAAAACAATTATCTTCTATAATAGTTGGTAATGCTTGAGCAGGTTCTAATACTCCACCAATTCCACTTCCTGCTGAGATATGACAATTTTTTCCAATTTGGCAACAACTACCAGCACGACTGAAGGTATCCATCATAGTACCCTCATCGATATAAGCTCCAATATTCACATAGCATGGCATTAGTACTGCATTTTTACCAACAAAAGATCCTTTTCTAACAGGGGAGTTTGGTACCATTCTAAATCCAGCTTTTTCATGATCTTCTTTTGTCCAACCAGCTGTTTTACCTTTTAATAAATGTGCTTTGTCATACCAACTACTGTAAGGACCATTTAAATTTTCCATTGGGTAAATTCTAAAGCTTAGCATTATAGCTTTTTTAATATGTTGATGAGTAACCCATTCACCATTAATTTTTTCAGCAACTCTAACTTTACCACTATCTAAATCAGCAATCATTTGATTGATTGTATCTTTTAAACTTTGCTCAGAGTCTTGGTTTACGTTATTTCTATTTTCCCATGCTTCATTTATTATTTTTTCTATATCGCTCATATTTCTTTTAGATAGTTAATTTAATTGTTTTTTAATATATTAATTTCTTGGAGAAAAGAAGGCAAGTTCTTAATCTTATAATCTATATATTTTTTGTCAGAGTCTTTTTTGGCAAAGGCCTCTTCATTTTCTAACCAACAAGTTTTCATTCCTAAATTCTTAGCCTGCTCTAAATTGTGAGCGATATCCTCGATTAAAATTGATTGATTTGGATCTAAATCAAATTTTTTTATCAATTTTTGATATGGATCTAAGTGTGGTTTTGGAACATAATTTGCATCAGTTATATCAAAAGCTCCATCAAATAAGCCATCAATACCAAGTTGTTTTGTGACATTTTCTACGTGAGCATGAGAGCCGTTAGTAAAAATAATCTTTCTCTCTTTTATCTTAATAAGCTCTTCTCTTAAAACTTCATCTTTTGGCAGCCAACTAATATCAATATCGTGAACAAATTCTAAAAATTCTTGTGGATCGATATTATCATGGTTCATTAGACCTGAGAGTGTTGTCCCATACTCATAAAAGTATTTTTTTTGAATTTCTTTTGCTTTTATAAGATCAACATTAAATTTTTCAGAGATAAAAGAAGACATTTTTTTATCAACTTCAGAAAAAACCTGAGTTTGACCACTATAAAGAGTGTTATCAAGATCAAATATCCAGTATTTTATATTAACTAAATCTTTCATTGTCTTATCAGTGTTCCTGATCCTTTATCAGATAATAGTTCAAAAAGAATAGAATGGTTTTTTCGGCCATCAATTATCACAACACCTTTTACCCCATTACTTGCAACATCTAAACAATTGTTAATTTTAGGGATCATGCCTCCAGTTATTATTTCATTTTCAATTAATTCTTTGATTGAATTTGAATTAATTTCAGGAATTAGTTTTTGAGTATCATCTAAAACGCCCTCAACATCACTCATAATGATTAATCTTCTTGCTTCAATTTTTTTTGCAATGTAGCCAGCTGCTGTGTCTGCATTTATATTATAAGTTTGATTAATGTCATCTAAACCTAAAGGTGCAATCACTGGAACCTTTTTATCATTTACAATTTTATCAATAATAGATTTATCAATTTTAGTGGGCGTTCCAACAAATTCTAATTCATCATTATCTCTAATTACATTAATGATATTATTATTTTTAGAGTTAATTGTTTCGCTATTACAAGATTGTTTTTTTAAAGCTTCAACTATCTCTTGATTGAATTGTATTAAAACTTGTTCAACTATTTTAATAGTTTCTTTGCTTGTAACTCGAAGCCCTTTAATAAATTTGCTTTCTATCCCTAATTCATTTAATTTATTACTTATTCTTTTACCTCCCCCGTGCACAACGATAGGAATAAACCCCAACTTATTAAGTGTGGTAATATCTTTTATAAAAATATTAAATAAATTCTGATCAACTAGGACACTTCCACCACATTTAATAACGATGTATTCATCATTATATTTTTCTAAATATTTTTTTACTTCATCAATTGAAGGACCATCAGATGGTAGGATCTTTTTTAACTCTTCTTCTTTGACTTCCAACATTAAGTAGCTGTTTTAATAGTAGTTCTTTTCATAATGAACACTTGTTGAGCCATTGTTAAAATATTATTAACAGTCCAGTAAATTACTAATCCTGCAGGGAATGGTGCCAGTATTACTGTTAGAAAAAGTGGAAAGAACATAAATATTTTTGCCTGCATAGGATCTGTTGGAGCAGGATTAAGTTTTTGTTGAATAAACATTGATACACCCATTGCAATAGGCCAAGCACCAATCATTAAAAATGAGGGAACATCATAAGGTAATAAACCAAATAAATTGAAGAGTGATGTAGGATCTCTTTCGGATAAATCTTGTATCCATCCAAAAAATGGCATTTGTCTCATTTCAATTGTTACAAACAATACTTTGTATAATGCAAAAAATACTGGAATTTGAACTAGTATAGGTAAACATCCAGACATAGGGTTAACTTTCTCTTTTTTATAAAGAGCCATCATTTCTTGCTGTAATTTCATTTTATCTTCTTTATGAAGATCTTTAAGTCTTGCCATTTCAGGCTGTAGAGCCTTCATTTTTGCCATACTTTTAAATGAGAAGTTTGCAAGTGGAAAGAATGCTAGTCTTATACAAAATGTAATTGCTATAATTGCTAGACCATAATTTCCTAATAATTTAAAAAAATAATCTATGCCATGGAATAAAGGTTTTGTTATGAAATACATAAACCCCCAATCAATTGCTAAATCAAATTTATCTATATTTAGTGACTCTGCGTATCCATCAATTATGTCTACTCTCTTAGCAGCCACTATTATTTGCAATTTATCCTCGATACTCGAGTTTCCTTTTAATTCCAGAGGTTCTGTCCCTACAAAATTAGCACGAAACTTTTCTTTATAATCAAATGTAGTCTTGAATTCTTTACCACTTGGTGGAATTAATGAGGTTATCCAAAATTTGTCTGAAATTCCAAGCCATCCCTTTTGAGAAGTTTTTGAAAATTTTTCTTCTTGAATATCATCATAATCTTCTTCAATTAATTCTTCATCTAATGTTGCAATTAAACCTTCATGAAGAATGTAAAAATTCGAAATATCTGGAATTTCTTTTCTGATAATTTGACCATAAGTGTAAAAATCAAATTCCTTTTTTGTTGGATTGATTACTTTCTGTTTAATTGTGAATAAAAATTTGTCATCTAAATTTATTTCTTTCTCAAAAGTAATTCCTTGATTGTTAGTCCAAGATAATCTAACTGGGGATTGATTAGTTAGTTTATTGTTTCCTGATACAGACCAAACCGAATTAGAATTTGGAATATCAATATTTTTATCAGAAGTTATAAAACCACTCTCTATAAAATATCCATCTTTAGTATTTCTTGGTGATAAAAGAGTAACTTTCTCATCACTATTTAAAGCTACATTATATTCTTTAAAGGTTAAGTCATCGATTGCAGCACCCTTTAAAGAAATAGAACCAACTATATTTTGATTTTCAAATTGAATTCTTTTATTTTGGTTTAAAGCCTCTTCTCTTGTGATTTCAGTTATAGTCTCTTTTTGATCCAAACTAGGCGCATCTGAATTTTGTTCAGTTTTATTTTTTTCAGCTAAGTTATCTTTTGTAATTGGGGGAGGTGCAAAAAATAAGCTATATAAAATAATAACTGCAGCAGACAAAGAAATAGCCGCAATAACGTTTTTAGTATCCATTATTTTTTAGCTCTCATTTCTTTTTTAACTGGATCAAAACCATCACCACCGCCTAAAAACTTTATAGGATGACATGATAATATTCTCTTTAAGCTCATTAAACTTCCCTTGACTAAACCAAATTCTTTTAAAGCCTCAATACTGTATTCAGAACAAGTTGGTAAATATCTACAAGATTGACCTAGTAATGGACTAATAAGAAATTTATATCCTTTAATAAATTTAATTAAAATATTTGTGAAAATGTTCATTATTTAATTTTTTCTAAATCCTGAAATAGAGTTTCTTTTATATTTTTGTAATCATTGTTTAGCATAGTTGACTTAGCAATAACAAGATATGAATAGCTAAATTTTAATGTTACTTTTTTTACTGCTTCATTAACAATATTTCTTAATCTACGTTTAATTTTATTTCTTTTTACTGCATTTCCAATTTTCTTTTTGGTCACAAAACTAATATTTAGTTTATCGTTATCTTTGTTGGTTAGATGGCCAAAAAAAATGGTAACGTATTTGTTAGAAATTTTTTTTTGCTTTAGTAGATTTTTGAATTCTTCGTTTTTTGAAAGAGCAAGTATTTTGCTTTTCATTTATCTAGACTGATACGGTTAACGATTTTCTTCCTCTTGCTCTTCGTCTAGCCAAAAGTTTTTGTCCACCCTTAGTCTTCATTTTTGATCTAAAACCATGTTTTCTGGCTCGTTTAACGTTAGATGGTTGGTATGTTCGCTTCATAAAATGTGATTAAAATTTATTAATTTTCGCCCTTTATAGTAACTAAATATATAAATAGCAAATAGAAGATTATATAATTAGCATTGTATTTAATGGAAAAAGCTAAAAAAATTAAATTATTTGTAGGATTATTTTATCTTACAGCCATTTGTTTATTTTTATATTTTTTCTTTTCAAAATTTAGCCTCCAGGAAATAACTTCTTATGATTTTATTAGACAAAATAGATCTTATTTTTTTGAACTTAAAAATTCTAATTTATTTTTATTATCAGTAATTTTTTTAGCTCTTACAATATTGTGGGTATTTCCATTTTTAGGATTTGGGTCACCAGTTGCATTGATGGGGGGATTTATTTTTGGAAAATGGATCGGAACACTATTGGTTGTTCTAGGATTAAGTATTGGTGCAACTTTTATCTATCTGTTTGGTAATTATTTTTTAAAAGAATTAATTAGAGAAAAATTTTTAAATAAATTTCAAAATCTTGAGCAAAAATTTAAAAAATCAGAATTTATTTATTTGTTAATATATCGTTTTATAGGAGGGATACCTTGGCAATTAAGTTGTCTACTGCCGACTCTTTTTAATGTAAAAGTAAATAATTTTTTCTTTGCAACTTTGATTGGAATTATACCTCAAATATTCTTGGCCGTTTCCATTGGTAGTGGTTTAGAAAAAGTTATTGATCAAAATTCAGAGCTTCCAGGAATAACGGATATAATTTTTTCTGCAGATATTTATTTGCCAATTCTTGCTTTTTTTGGATTAATTATATTATCAATCTTTTTAAGAAAAATTTTCTACAAAAATTAATTTTGGTGCTCCCACCCTGTACTGACCAGGGAATTAGTCATTACCAATGACTTGATATACCATTTATCTATAGGAGCTTATGATCAAAATAATATTTACTGATAATAAAGCATTTTTTTCAAAATATTGCCTTAATTTTTTGATGAATATGCTTTATATCTACGTGAGGAAAATTTTATGGGAATTCATTACGATTATAAATCCACTAAAGGAAACAAGCTTATGGAGAAGCAAGCTAAAAGAGAAAAAAAGCTTGCTGAAAAAAGAGCTAAAAGATTAGCTAAAGAAGGACCAAAAGAAGAGGAAGTTAAACCTAAAACATTAGATGCTTCTAAGCCCATAACTTTAGACTTTCTTACAAACCCAGATAAAGAATGAATTCTAAAGAAAAAAATGAACGTTTAAGCTTAGCGCTAAGAAAAAATTTAAAAAAAAGAAAACTTTTTCAAAAAAAAACTAAGAAGAAAATTAAATAATGTCAGTTCTTTCAGATAAGTGGATTAGAAAGATGTCTAAAGAAGAGGACATGATTTCACCTTTTGAAGAAAAACAAGTCAGAGGTGACAGCATTTCTTATGGGCTATCATCATTTGGTTATGACGCTAGAGTTTCTGATGAATTTAAGATTTTTACAAATGTGAATTCTGAGATAGTGGATCCAAAAAATTTTAAACCAACAAACTTTGTTACAAAAAACGTATCAGAATGTATTATTCCTCCAAATTCATTTGTTTTAGCCAGAACAGTTGAAAAGTTTAAAATTCCGGATGATGTACTGGTTATTTGTCTTGGCAAATCTACTTATGCAAGATGTGGGATTATTGTAAATGTTACGCCTTTAGAACCAGGTTGGGAAGGGTATGTAACACTTGAATTTTCCAACACCACACCTTTACCTGCAAAAATATATGCAAATGAGGGTGTTGCACAATTTGTCTTTTTAAAGGGAAATGAAAAACCAGAAGTTACATATGCGGATCGTGATGGAAAGTATATGGGTCAAACTGGGGTAACGTTACCTAAAGTTTAGTTATGCAAAAACTTGAAGTCTTTGGAGCAAACAAGCTCAAAGGGCAAATAAAAATATCAGGCTCTAAAAATGCATCTCTACCAATTTTGGCAGCAACTTTATTATCAAGAAAAAAAGTTTATCTAAAAAATTTGCCTAGAGTAAAAGATATTGAGACGATGGTTAATTTGTTGCAATCATTAGGATCCAAAATCAATTTTAATAAAAATGATTTAGTTATTGATAATAATAAACAAAGTAAAAGTTTTGCATCTTATAGTTTAGTCAAAACTATGAGAGCAGGAATTTTAGTTCTTGGTCCTTTATTAGCAAAATTTGGTAATGCAAAAGTATCTCTTCCAGGAGGTTGTGCAATTGGCACAAGACCTGTTGATATACATTTAGATGCATTATCTAAACTAGGGGTTAAGTATAAAATTATTCAAGGGTACGTTCATGCTACTGCGCCCAAGGGATTAATTGGAAGTAAAATTAAATTTTCAAAAATATCAGTTGGAGCTACTGAAAATTTAATAATTGCAGCAAGTTTTGCAAAAGGAACTACTGTTTTAAGTAATTGTGCAATTGAACCTGAAATAAAAGATTTAGTTAATTTTTTAAAAAGTATGGGATGCAATATCAAGTGGATTAGTAAGCGTTCAGTCAAAATTGAGGGGGTATCAAAAGTTAATGAAACTACTTATCCGGTAATGTTTGATAGAATTGAGGCTGGAACTTATTTAATTGCAGCAGCTGTAACAGAGGGAGATCTAAAGATAAAAAATATAGTCTCCAAAATAATCCAAACAGAAATTAATGTATTAAAAAAAATAGGTGCAAAAATTAATGTTAAAAAGGATGAAGTTCATATTATAGGGAATAAAAAAATTAAAAGCATGAATATAAAAACTGCTCCATATCCTGGTTTTCCAACTGATTTGCAGGCTCAAATGATGGTATTGCTATGTAAAGCAAACAAACAATCTGTAATCAAAGAGGATATTTTTGAAAATAGATTTATGCACGTGGCTGAATTAAATCGAATGGGTGCTAAAATTTCAACTGATGGCAATAAGGCAAAAGTTCCTGGTAATATTAATTTTGAAGCAGCAGAATTGATGGCAACTGACTTAAGAGCTTCTGTTTCATTAATTCTTGCAGCCTTAACTGCAAAAGGAAAATCTATGATTAATAGAATTTATCATCTTGACCGTGGATATGAAAATATAGAAAAGAAACTAAAAAAAGTTGGAGCAAAAATTAGAAGAGTTAATTAATGGATAAGAAATATTTAGCAAAAATTATAGCTTCAGATAATGAAGGTTTACAAATGATTTCAGCGTATAGCGCTGGGGCAAAAGTAAAAGTATCAGATATTAAATACCTATCAGAAAACAAAGTTTTCTTGTTATCAATTGAAAGAACTAAAATCGAAACAGATCAAGAAGATAAGAAAATTAATAGTATTTGTAGGTTTGATTTTGTTGATAAAGTTAAATCTAAAAATATAGACCAAGACAATGAAGATTTAGTTTTAGAATTGATAGCAATGGATTATCTAAAAAATAAAGATGATTATGAAATTAATTTAATTTTTAACGATAATGCTCACATTGCTTTGACTACAGAAACAATTGAAGTAAGACTAGAAGATCAGAGTGAAATTAAAGACTAATGAAAACATTAAATAGTAATAATAAAAATTTTGATAAAAATTTAGATAGCTTGCTTTTGCAAAGAAAGAAAAAAGTACAGTCAAATTCAGTTTCAGTTTCAAGTATTATTAAAGATGTCAGAAAAAATGGAGACAAAGCTTTAGTAAAATATGAAAAAAGATTTAATAAAAATATTAAAATTGTTCCATCTCAAAAACAGATTTCTAATTCAATAAAATCACTAGATAAAAAAGTAAAGCAAGCAATCGATATTGCTTATAATAGAATTTACAAATTTCACTCACTTCAAAAATTCAAGAATATCTCTTACGTTGATAAATATAAAAATAAACTTGAGTATAAATATCTACCATTAGAGTCTGTTGCAATTTATGTACCTGGTTCAACAGCTTCATATCCATCAAGTGTATTAATGAATGCAATTCCAGCAATTGTAGCAGGAGTTAAAAGAATTGTGATGATTAATCCTGGATTTAAGGGAAAACAAAATCCAGCAGTATTATATGCGGCACGTAAGTGTAAAATTAAAGAGATTTATTCAATAGGGGGCCCTTCAGCGATTGCAGCTGTAGCTTATGGAACAAAAAAAATAAATAAAGTTAATAAAATAGTAGGCCCTGGAAATGCTTATGTGGCAGCAGCCAAAAAAGAAGTTTTTGGTGATGTTGGAATTGAAGGAATGACAGCAGGTCCTTCTGAAGTCACCATTGTTTGTGATAAATTTTCAAATCCAGAATGGGTTGCAAGTGATTTAATCGGGCAAGCAGAACATGATAATCTTGCTCAATGTATTTTAATTTCAAAAGATAAATCTTTAATAGATAAAGTTCAAAATGAAATTTCTAAGCAATTAAAGGAAATTCCAAGATCTTCTATTGCAAGAAAAAGCTTATCAAGTAATGGAATTTTAATGCACATTAGTTCTGATAAGAAAATAATTGACGTTGTAAATAAAATAGCACCCGAACATTTGGAGCTAAATGTAAAAAATTATAATTCATTCGTTCCAAAAATTAAAAGTTCAGGATCTGTTTGTTTAGGAAAATATGCTGTTATGGCGATGACAGACTATAATGTTGGCTCAAACCACATATTACCAACAAATGGTTCAGCTAAATATTCAAGTGGAGTAAGTGTAAATGAATTTTATAAACGGATTTCCTATATAAACTTATCTAAAAAGGGTATTGAAAGTCTTGGTCCTTCAGTTATAACACTTGCAAATTACGAAGGATTAGCAGGACACGCTCAATCTGTAAAAAAAAGAATTAGGAGAAAATAAAATTGTCTAAACAAGATTTGCTTGAATTTAAAGGAAAGGTCATGGACCTACTTCCAAATGCAATGTTTAGAGTTAAGTTAGAAAATGGGCATACCGTTACTGCTCATACAGCTGGTAAGTTAAGAAAAAATAGAATTAGAGTATTGCAAGGCGATAACGTGACAGTTGAGATGACACCTTACGACCTTACAAAAGGTAGAATAATCTTTAGGGGTTAATTTTTGCCTCGGTAGCTCAGGAGTAGAGCAGAGCCCTGAAAAGGCTTGTGTCGGAGGTGCGAATCCTTCCCGAGGCACCACCATCAACTTTTCATCTTGAAATAATTAAAAAATCAAATTAGCTTTATGGAATAATAAACAACATAAGGACTGAGAAACAAGATGAGTACACTAACTGGTAAAATTAAATGGTATAATGGTAAAAAAGGCTATGGTTTCATCGAAAGAGATGACAAAGAAAATGATGCCTTTGTGCATGCATCAGCAGTTAAAGAAGCTGGCATGAGATATCTAAATGAAGGGGACAAAATAGAATTTTCATTGGAGGACGGTCCAAAAGGTCCTTCTGCAGTTAATTTAAAAAAAATAGACTAATTCTAAAATGTTTTAAAGGGCGTTAAATCTATAAATAGATTAACGTCCTTTTTATTTTTACTTGAATAATGACAATTATTGTCTAAAAGACTGACCATGATTATAAATATTACATACAGAGAGACTTCAAGAAGCACTCATAGAATCTGTTTCCATAGCCTGTAGGCTATTTATTTATAATATAATTTTTAATCCACACAAAAATAATATAAAAACAAGGAATGCCTGGGTGGTGTAACGGTTAGCACGAAAGTTTGTGGAACTTTAAGTTTGAGTTCGATTCTCAGCCCGGGTACCAAAAAATGAATAAAGAAAATAAATTAGTACCTGGATTACCTTCAGGTTTTGAAGATCGTTGGGATAAAAAACTTCTTCTCAAAAAAAAGCTATTAAAAGCGATTGAGAATAATTTTATTAAGTTTGGAGCAGAGGCTCTTGAAACCCCTTCGTTTGAAATTAGTGAAAACATAGGATCTTTTCTTGCAGAAGATGAGGCCAATCCTATGTCTGATGTATTCTCGTTTCAAGATGGTGAAAAAAGTATTACGCTTAGATATGATTTATCAAGCCCACTAGCAAGATTTGTAGCGCAAAACAATCAAGAGCTACCCTCTATTTATAAACGTTATGCGATCCAAAATGTATTTCGTAACGAAAAAGCTGGAAATGGACGTTACAGAGAATTTATGCAAGCAGACTTTGATATAGTTGGAAATGTTAATCCTGCTCAAGCCAACGCTGAACTTTGTAACTTAATCTCAAGTACATTATCAGACTGTGGATTAAACAAAGATCAATTTACAATCAATGTAAGTAATAGAAAAATTGTTCAAGGATTAATTGATGAATTAAAAATTTCTGAAGAAAAACAAATTAAAGTCATTAGAGCAATTGATAAATTAGATAAACCTGGGTTTGGTTTAAAAGGAGTTGAAGACTTATTAAAAAAAGAAAGAAAAGATCAAAGTGGTGCTATTACTAAAGGTGCAGATCTATCTGATGATCAAGCTGTGCAAATATTAAATTTTTTAAAAATAAAAGACTTAAAACAATTAAAAGAAACTCTAAAAAATCCATTATCCCTAGAAGGAATAAGTGAACTAGAAAATGTATTTGAAATTCTTGGATATGGATCAAATTTAAATCAAGTTAAGACGAATTTTACAATAGTAAGAGGCTTGGCTTATTATTCTGACTTTATTGTAGAGACTAATTTAAATTTCAAAGTCACAAACAATAAAGGAAAAGAAGTAGATATTGGAAGCATATGCTCAGGGGGAGCTTATGCAAAATTGATATCCAGATTTAGAGGTGTTGATATCCCAGGGACAGGAATAAGCTTTGGTGTAGACAGATTATTATTTGCTTTAATGCAATTAGATCAAGTTAAAATAGAAGATCAAAAACCCGTTTTAGTTTGCGTCATGGATCAAAAGTATTTGAAAAATTATTATGAATTAGTCGATTTATTAAGGGATAATAATATTAACGCTGAAGTTTTTTTGAACACTAAAAAAAACCTAGGTAAACAACTTGATTTAGCAAATAAACGTCAATTAACTGTTGCTGTTATTTGTGGAGAAAATGAATTTAATGATAACACGGTTACTATTAAAAACCTTAAAGGCATTAAGGGTGAAAACAATCAAACAATTCCAAAAGCTGATTTAATTAATGAAATCAAAAAACTTATCTGAAAATATCCTTAGATCGGTCAAATCTAAAGGATTTAAGTATATTGATTTACCTTCAGTAATTGAAGCCAATCATATTGTTCAAAGATCAGGTGAAAATTTTAGAAAATTTATATTTTCATTTATTGATCAAAATGGAAGTGAGCTTTGTCTTAGACCTGACTTAACTATCGCCTCATGCCTTAGATATTTAGAGAACAATTTAAAAGGAAAAGAGAAGATTTTTTATAGTGGTCAGGCTTACCGAAAATCACAAAATAAAAAAGACTCTATAATTAGAGACCAAGTTGGATTTGAAATCATTGGCTCTAAAGATGAAAAAAATGATGATAAAGAAATAATTAATACCTCTTTAAAATCACTTCAAAATATTAAATATACATCAGGCACTTTAACAATTGGTAATGTTGAAATCTTTAATTTGTTAATTTCAAAACTAGATATCCCAAAGCGTTGGAAGTTAAGATTATCAAGACATTTTTGGAGGGAGAAATATTTTAATGATCTTTTGAAAAGATTAGAGACTAACTCAGATGTAGATCCGACCATTGTTGAGATCGACAAAAAACGATATTTTAAGATGTTAAAAGAAGATCTATCTAAGGTTATTGCTGGAAGGTCAATTGATGAAATTTTAAAAAGATTTGATAACAAAATTAGGGATCCAAGAGGAACCAAAAAAGGAGAAAATGTATCAAAGATTATTAAAGAGTTTTTAAAGATTAAATGTCCAATTAATAAAGCTGCAAGTGAACTTAATAAGTTTTTTAAAAAGAATAAGATTAATTTATTAGTTGATCAAAAATATTTTCCAATCTCTGAGAATAAAATTTTAAAATTAAATGTTATATTTTCTGCTTCATTTGGAAGACAGCTAGAGTATTACACGGGCATGGTATTTAAAATTGATATCAATTCTAAATCAAAAAACAGAAACATAATTAACGGTGGAAGATATGACAAATTAATTTCAGATCTTGGTGCTAAAAATCAAGTAGCTGCAGTTGGAGCTGCTTTAAATTTAAATTATTAAATGATTATTTGGCTTGCATCATATCCAAAGAGTGGAAATACTTGGCTTAGATCTTTATTAGCATCTTACTATTTTTCTAAGGATGGAGATTTTAATTTCAGCTTATTAAAAAATATAGATCAATTTCCAAGTTATAATCATTTTAAAGATTATAATAAAATTTTTACAAATCCAACTGACACAACAGAATTTTGGCTTGAAGAGCAAGAAAAGATAAATTCTGATAATAAAATTAAGCTATTTAAAACTCATAACGCATTATGCAAAATTAATGGCAACAGTTTTACTAATAATAAGAATACACTTGGAGCCATCTATGTAGTTAGAGATCCAAGACATGTTATAACTTCTCTTGCTAACCATTATGAGATCAATCTTGATGAAGCATTTCAATTTATGACTACAGAACAAAAAGGAATAATTCAAAAAAAAGGAAATAGTTATGTGGGATTTGTTGCATTATTTTCATGGATTTTTCATCAAGCAAGTTGGACTAACAACAATCTGTTTCCTACCTTGGTGATTAGGTATGAGGATCTTCAAAGTGAAACTTTTGTAACTTTTAGAAAAGTAATAAATTTTATAGATAATTTAAGTAAATCAAAACAACATTTTAAAAGAGAAAAAGCAAAAAAAAGTATTCAAAGTTGTGATTTTGAAA
>JAOHJV010000008.1 GCA_028100865.1 Candidatus Pelagibacter sp.
TCCAATATTTAGATCAAAAAAAACAATCATTCAAAATTTACATAAAGCAAATATTAAGCACGATAAAAATCCATCAAAAATAGCTTCTAATGTGCTTGGTAATTACGGAAGAATTTTTGCCGAATACGTCTATTTAAAAAAATTTAGAAACAATAAACTAAAAAAATATGTCTCAATAGATGGTCTAGAGCATTTAGAAAATTTAAAAAAAAAAAATAAAAAAGCTGTATTTATTTCTGGTCATTTTAATAATTTTGAACTTATGGCAATGGAAATAGAAAAAGCAGGAATTGAGCTGGCCGCAATCTATAGACCTTTAAATAATATTTTTTTGAACAAAACAATGGAGAAAATTAGAAAAGAAAATATTTGTAAAAATCAAATTAAAAAAGGAAGAGCTGGTAGTCGTGAAATAATTAAAAATGTAATTAAAGGTAAATCAATAGCTTTGATGATAGATCAGCGGGTTAGAGAGGGAGAAAAAGTAAAATTTTTTAACAATTTAGCAACTACCACAACAATACCTGCTCAATTAGTAAAAAAATACAATTGTGAGTTAGTACCTATTTATATTGAAAGAAAGAATTCAAATTATTTTAAAATTTATATCTCAGAACCAATCAAAATAAGCAAAACAAAGTCGATCTTAGAAATTACTGAATTTCTCAACCAAGTTCTTGAAAAAATGATTTTAAAAAATGTTGATCAGTGGATCTGGACACATGATCGATGGAAAAGTTAATTGCCTTCTTTTTCTCTTTTAATTGAAGACTCAACATAAGAAAAATAGGCTTCTTGCTTTTCGACATTCCAATAATTCAAACTTTCCAAAGTGATTTTTTTTTTGGAAATTGCACAAATTACATGGTCACCTTCTTCAATGATTTGAAAATTATTTGGCATATATTTTAATTTAGCTAATTTATTTTTCATTTATAAGATATATAAATATTAATATGAAAATTGCAATTATAGGTAGCGGTGGTAGAGAGCACGCATTAGCTTCAACAATATTTAAATCTTCTTCTGTAAAAGAAATTTTTTGTATTCCAGGAAATGCTGGAACTTCAAAAATTGCAACTAATGTAATACTAGATATTGATGAATTTGATGAAGTGCATAAGTTTATTAATGACAATTCTATAGATTTAGTTGTTGTAGGTCCTGAACAACCTTTGGTAAATGGAATTGTAGACTATTTAGAAAAATTCAACATAAAAGTGTTTGGACCTAACAAAATCGCTTCTCAGCTTGAGGGATCTAAAATTTTTACTAAAAAACTCTGTAAAAAATATGATATTCCTACTGCTAACTTTGGTATTTTTGAAAATAGAATTGATGCCAAAAAATTTTTAGAAAATGCTAAATATCCAAATGTAATTAAAGCAGATAACTTAGCTGCAGGTAAAGGAGTTTATATTTGCAATAATGAACAAGAAAGTTCCATAGCAGTCGAAGAAATTTTTAATGGAAAATTTGGAGAAGCTAAAAATGTTCTTATAGAAGAATTTCTTAAAGGGGAAGAAATGAGCTATTTTATAATTAGCGATGGAACCACCTTTAAAAGCTTCGAAACTGCACAAGATCATAAAAGAGTTTTTGAAGGAGACACTGGTAAAAATACAGGTGGAATGGGTGCCTACTCACCTTCTAGGCTTATAAACAATGATTTAGAGGATAAGATTTTAAGTAAAATTATTAAACCTACACTTAAGGGGCTAAAAGAACTTGGAACTTACTATAAAGGTTTTTTATATGCTGGTTTAATGATTGTTGAAAATGAGCCTTATCTAATTGAATACAATGTTCGAATGGGAGATCCTGAGTGTCAAACAATTCTTCCAAAACTAAAAACTAATTTAGTAGAAATACTTGAGGCTTGTTGTGATAAAAAACTTGCAGATATAAATATTGAATGGACTAATAAAAAAAGTTTATGTGTTGTTTTGTGTTCAAAAGGATATCCAGATACATATCAAAAGAATATCTTAATAAATAATATTGAAAATTTAAATCTAGATGAAAACAATTTTATTTTTCATGCAGGAACTAAAAAAGAAAATGATAAAATATATGCAACGGGAGGACGTGTACTAAATTTTATCTCACTCTCAGATGATTTGTTGCAAGCGAGAGATAAAGTGCATGAATATATAAAAAAACTAGATTGGAGTGGTGGATTTTATAGAAGAGATATTGGCTTTAAAGTTATTGATTAATGAGAGTCATAGGTGGAAAATTCAAAGGAAAGAAATTAATTGAACCTAGAGATAAAGAAACAAGACCATTAAAAGATCTTACTAAAGAGTCTATATTTAACATAATTAATCACTCAAATAAGTTTTCAATCGATTTAAAAAAAGCACAAGTTTTAGATTTATTTTCCGGAGTTGGTTCATTTGGTATCGAATGTCTTTCTCGAGGAGCAACTCATGTGACATTTATAGAGAAATATGAAGCTATTTTACCAATTTTAAAAAAAAATTTAGATAATTTAAAATCAGAAATTAATTATGAAATTATTGAGTCTGATATTTTAAATAGACTTGAATTCAAAAGTTTGAAATTGACTTATGATCTAATCTTTTTAGATCCTCCTTACAAGGAGAAGGCTTTAGAAAATATTCTAAACAAAATAATTGAAAATAAAATACTTAACGATAATGGTATAATAATTATTCATCGACATAAAAAAGAAAAAGATACATTTCCAGAAAATTTTCATTTAATTGACGAAAAAAAATATGGAATTTCAAAAATTATTTTTGGGTCTTGCTCTTAGATTAGAATTTTTTTAGTTTCTTTTTTTATAAGCTCAACAGCTGGTTGATCAAATGGATTAAGCTTTAAACTCTTACCAATTAGTATGGTTTCAAGAATAAAAAAACAAAAAAGCTCTCCTAGTGTTTTTTCATCTCTTTTCTTTATTTCAAAACTTCTAAACGGAATATTTTTCTTTTTAAAAACAAATTCTGTAGCTTTTTTTTGAGCATACATAATTTGGTTAATATCCTTATTTTTTAAAAACTTTTGCTCCAATAAAACTCTTTCATTGTTTATTTTAGATGAATATTTTTCATGTGAGTAAAAAAATGTAAAAAAATTATTTTTAAAACCATCAAGATATAATTGCATCACACTGTGATTATCTTTTGGCATAACAGAAATTATAGGCAGTATACCTTTTTTATTCTTTCCAAGGCTTTCGGCAACTAATTGTTGATACCAATTAAATAGATTAGTTGATTGCTCATCATAATTAATAATAATTGAGTTAAGTTTTTTAGCATTTAAAAAATATATTGTTGCTTCTACATTGGAAACTAATGCCTTCATAAAAACCTTATTTTTTACTAAATAATTTAGTTGTCTAAATTTTTTATGATTTAGACCCATTAATTCTGCTGGTAACATCCCAACCTCTGACAAAACAGAATACCTGCCACCTATATAATCATTATGATCAACAACTTCTGCTTTTAATTTTTTCGCAAGTAAACTTAAGTAGCTCTTTTTTTTTTCTGTTATAATTAGATTTTTATCTTTTTTTTTTATTAAGATATTTGCATTTACGATCGTTTCAGTTGTATTTCCTGATTTAGATATAATTAAATTGTTAAAATTTTTTTTTTCTTTATTATTTTTAGAAGTATTCAAATTATCCACAAATATAAATTTTTTTTTTATTTTTTTTTTTAAAAAATCATAAATTGCTTGGGCTCCAAGGGTAGATCCTCCCATTCCAATAATTCGATAGTCAAATTTTTTATTAAAATATTCTATATTTTTTTTACTAAAGTTATCTTTATAAGATTTTGAAAGTGAATTAATTACTTGATTTTTTTCTTTTAAAATTAAATTTAATTTTTTTTTAACAATAAAAAATTTTTTTTTAACTGGAAAATTTTGAAAACTTATATTTTGTGTGAGCATTAATTATTTTTGATTTTATCAAGTATTAGCTCTTCAAAGTCTTTATCTGATTCGATGATTTCTGATTTTTCATTACTATCTTTGTCTATAATTAATGATTCGATATTGCTAATTTGACTTTCTTTATCAACTTTTTCATTTGATGGAATTGGCAATTCATTAAATTTTGGTGGCATTGAAAGTGGTGATTTTTTTTCAACCAAAAATTCTTCAGAACTATTTTTTCTCTCAGGATCAAAAGCTTTTTTCACACTATTACAGCTAGTAATAAATAAACATAAAGTAATAATAACTAGTATTTTGTTAAATATTTTTATCATGATTATGTTTATCCTTATCTATTAATTCTACAATGATCATACTAATTACACCTAAAGTAATAAATATATCTGATACGTTAAAAATAAACCAATGAAAATTTCCAATATGAAAATCAATAAAGTCAGGCACAGCATTAAAAAAAATTCTGTCATGTAAATTGCCTAATGCTCCACCAACAATCATCAATAACGAATATCTCTTAAAACCTTGACTTTTTAAAGACATAATGACTAAAACGATAATAATTATCGTAATTATTAAACTTATAATATTGTATAGATAAGACTCATTAAACGAGAGTAAACCAAATGCGATCCCTTTATTCCAAATCAATACAATATTTAAATAAGTTGAATTAAAGATATCTGATCCAAGATTATTTTTATCTAATTGAATAACGTATATTTTAGATATCCTGTCTAAAAAATAGATTAAAGCTACTATTAAAAAACTAATGTAAAAATTTTTGCTTAAAAATTTAGATATCATTCAGTCTGTTGCGGACAAGTTTTTCTTACACATGCGTCTTTAGTAATCTTCCAACATACTTGACATTTTGAACCTTCTGCCTTGGTAGTTTGAACTTTTATCTCAGAGTTTTCTATACAAAAGACCTCTGCACTTGAGGTGATACAAAGTTCTGAGAAATCTACATCGTTTGAAATTTCATTAAGCTTTTTATCTAAATTAATTTTTAAACTTGCCTCTAAACTTGATCCAATTTCTTTACTTGCTCTTTTTTCCTCAATACTAATATTGCAGACATTTCTAATTTTAATAAGTTCTAACCATTTTTGATTTAAATTTTCATTTTTAAAATCTTTTGGAAATTCTAAAAATTTTGTTAAATGAATACTTTTATTGTCATTCATTATCAGCCTATAAATTTCCTCTGTTGTAAATGAAAGAATTGGAGCAAACCATCTTAATAACGATTTAAGAATAATATTTAGTAAAATTATTGTAGATTGTCTTTTTTTAGAGTCTTTAGAGTCGCAATATAAAGAGTCTTTTCGAATATCAAAATAAAATGCTGATAAATCTACAGTGCAAAAATTTAATAACTCTTTATATAAATTATGAAAATCATAATTGTAAAAATAATTTTTAAAATTTTCATTCAAAGAATAAATTTTATGAAGCATAAATTGTTCCAATTCAGGTAGTCCAGATAAATTTATTTTTTCTAAATCAATTTCTTCAAAATTATCATTAAGGTTTCCAAGTAAGTATCTGAAAGTGTTTCTAATTTTTCTATAAGAGTCGGCATGTTGATCTAAGATTGAGTGATCAATTCTTAAATCTTCTGCATAGTTAGATGAAGCTACCCAAATTCTTAAAATATCAGCACCATATTTCTTTAAAATATCTTCAGGAGCAATTACATTTCCAAGAGATTTAGACATTTTTAATCCTTTTCCATCGACAACAAAACCGTGTGATAAAATTGACTCGAATGGAGCTTTTCCCCTTGTTCCACAAGACTCAAGCAAGGATGAATGAAACCAACCCCTATGTTGATCTGAACCTTCAAGATACATGGATGCAGGCCATTTTAAATCTTCTCTTTTCTCTAATACAAATGAATGGGTAGATCCGCTATCAAACCATACCTCAACAATATCGCTTAACTTTTCATAGTCTTCTGACTTATATTTTTCACCTAAAAATCTTTGTGGATTATCTGAAAACCAACAATCAGAACCCTCTTTTTCATAAATATTTGCAATATTTTCATTAACTTTATCATCAACTAATATCTCTTTAGTCTTTTTATGAACAAAAATTGGAAGAGGAACTCCCCAAACTCTCTGTCTTGAAACGCACCAGTCGGGTCTTGTTTCAATCATTGATCTTAATCTTTCTTTTCCTTTACTAGGATAAAACGTTGTCTCATCAAGAGCCTTTAAAGCTGTTTCTCTCAATTTATGACTTTCCATTGATATAAACCATTGTGGTGTTGCTCTATGAACTAATGGAGCCTTAGATCTCCATGAATGAGGATAAGAATGTGTTAGCTCTCCATTAGCCAATAAATTTTTTTGTTCTTTAAGTTTTTCAATAACAATTGGATTAGCTTTAAAAATATGATTGCCTTCAAACAAATGAACATTGTTAGTATATTTTCCATCGCCATCAACTGTTTCAATTGCTTTAATTCCATGATTTAGGCATAAATTAAAATCGTCAGGTCCATGACTTGGAGCGCAATGCACAATACCTGTTCCTTGTTCTGTTGTTACAAATCTTGCTTCCAACATTGGAATATCATATTCATAACCTAAATTAAAAAAAGGGTGCTTACAGATTGTATCTTTAAAATCTTTTCCTTTAAATTTTTTAATTTCCTTATAATCTTTTATAGAGCATTCTTTTGTAACTGAGTCTAACAAAGCTTCAGCAATGACTATCTTCCTATTTTTAAAATCACCATCATCATTTAATTGTATCAATACATAATCTAGAGCTTCATTATAAGCTAAAGCTTTGTTAGCCGGTATAGTCCATGGAGTTGTGGTCCAAATAATAATCTCACTTCCCTCAAGTTCTTTCAAACTAGATGACTTAACAGGAAAGGATGTATAAATAGTATCAGACTTATGATTCTGATATTCAACTTCTGCATCAGCAAGTGCTGTTTTTTCAACAGTTGACCACAAAACAGGCTTAAACCCTCTGTATAGACTGCCCTCTTTTAAAAATTTTCCTAATTCTCTTACAATTTGAGCCTCTGCATCATAACTCATCGTAGAGTAATAGTTTTCCCAATCACCTATAACACCTAGTCGTTTAAATTGTCCTTTATGAACCTGAATCCATTTTTCAGCAAATGATCTACATTCTTTTCTAAATTCAACTATCGGTACTTCATTCTTATTTTTTTTATTTTTTTTATATTGCTCCTCTATTTTCCATTCAATTGGCAAGCCATGGCAATCCCACCCCGGAACGTAGATTGAGTCCTTTCCATTCATTTGATGGAATTTAACTATGATGTCTTTTAAAATTTTATTTAAAGCAGTGCCCATGTGAATATTGCCATTTGCATAAGGAGGGCCATCATGTAAGACAAACTTTTCTTTGCCTTTGCTAGATTGTCTAAGCTCTTGATATAAATTTATTTTTTTCCAGTATTCTAGGATTTCTGGCTCTCTTACTGGTAAATTAGCCTTCATAGAAAAAGCTGTTTTTGGAAGGTTAATTTGTGAATTGCTCATTATGCTATCTTTGCCATTTTTAAATCTAATTTAATTTGAGATTTTAACTTATTAATATTTTTAAATTTTTTCTCTTTTCTTATAAATTTTAAAAACTCAACTGATAAGTGCTTATTATAAAGATTTCCAGAAAAATTAAACAAATGAACCTCTAGTAAGATTTTTTTTTGATTAAATGTAGGTCTATAACCAAGATTTGCTATCCCTTTTAAAATCTTGAGATTATTTTTTCTCAAAACTCTTACTGCATATACACCTGGTTTGGCTAACACATAATCTTTAATATCTATGTTACATGTTGGAAAACCAATTTTTTTTCCAATTTGTCTCCCTTTTTGAACTATCCCATCAATAGACCACTTTCTATCTAATAATTTATTAGCTCTTTCTAGATAGCCATCTTCTAAATAATTTCTAATTAAAGAGGATGAAACAATTTTTTTATTAATCAAAAGTGGTTTTGGCTTAATAACTTGATAATAATATTTATGCTCATTTTGAATTAAAAATTTTACATCTCCTTCTCTTTTATTTCCAAATCTAAAATTATTACTAACAAATATAAATTTTGCTTTTAATTTATTTGATAAAATATTTTTTATAAAATTGATTGATTTTGTCTTAGAAAAAGTATTATCAAATTTTTTTGTTACAATAAAATCAACTCCAAGATTATTTATTAAATTCACTTTTTGATCAATACTAGACAGTCTAAAATTTTTTAAGGATTTGTTAAAAAACATTTTTGGCATTGGGTTAAAATTAATCACACCAATTTTTAAACTATATTTTTTTTTATATGATTTAGCTAACTTAAATAATTTCTGATGCCCCAAATGCACTCCATCAAAATTTCCAATTAAAATTATTGAACCTTTGTGATTTTTACTAATATTAAAATTTTTATATAATCTTACCATTTTAAATCCGACTGCATGAAGTTTACGATTGACTCATATTGTCTTGATACTTTTTCTATTCCATCATTATGTATTTCATTCTTATGTACTCCATTTGAAATTAATAAAGAGTCATAATTTAAAAGATTTGCACCTTTGATATCTGTATTAAGGTTGTCTCCAATTGATAAAATTTTTTTGTTATTATTGTCTGTTGATTGATTATAAACTTCTGGATAGGGCTTACCAAAGTATACTACCTCTCCACCCATTTTTTCAAATACCATTGCAACCGATCCTGCACACAACTCTCTTTCACTTCCTTTATCAACTATTAAATCTGGATTTGTACAAATCATTTTTTTATCAGTATGATTTTCCAATAAATCCTTATAATAATTTAAATCCTGATCGTAATCATCGAATAAACCAGTGCATAAAAGATAATGGCTTTCTTTAATATCTCTAGATTTATTGCCTTTAAAGTCATTGAATAAATCAAAATCTCTAGGTGGGCCAATATGATAAAATTTTTTTTGAGGATAAAATTTTTTAAGATAGTTGAGCGCTGCCTCTCCTGAAGTAAAAACTTTGTTTCTATACTTTTCCTCCATACCCATTTTTTCTAAAAATTCCTTAACCGGCCGAATGGGTCTCGGTGCATTTGTTAATAAAACAAAATTTTTATTTATTTCTAATAATTTTTTTAGAGTTAAAATTGCACCTTCATGAAGTTCTATGCCATTATGCATTACTCCCCATAAATCTATGTAGAATAGATCATAATTGTCAGCTATTGATCGCAAGCCTTCAGAATCTAAATTTTTAGTCATAATTTAAGATATAAACCATAAAATTCTTAATTTCCTATGATTTTTCATAACTTATTTTCCATATTAACTTGAAAAAGCTAGGTCAGTATCTATATGAGCCTCATATTTAATAAGGAGAATTTATGAAGTTTAAACCGTTACATGACAGAGTATTAATCGAAGTTTTAGATAGCAGTGAAAAAACTGCTGGTGGAATTATCATCCCAGATACAGCACAAGAAAAACCTCAAGAAGGAAAAGTAGTTGCAGTTGGTGGAGGAGCTAAAACAGAAGATGGAAAATTAATTCCAATGGATGTTAAAGTTGGAGACAAAGTTTTATTTGGCAAGTGGTCAGGAACTGAAGTCAAAATTGATGGTAAAGAATACAACATAATGAAAGAGTCAGACATTATGGGTATTTCAGGTAAATAATTTAATTTAAAGGAGAAAGTAAAATGGCAAAAATAATTAAATTTGACGCTGAAGCAAGAGCGGCAATGATGAGAGGTGTCAATATTTTAGCTGATACCGTAAAAGTTACTTTAGGTCCAAAAGGCAGAAATGTTGTAATGGATAAATCTTATGGTGCACCAAGAATTACTAAAGATGGTGTATCTGTTGCTAAAGAAATTGATCTTGAAGATAAATTTGAAAACATGGGTGCTCAAATGGTTAAGGAAGTTGCTAGCAAAACTAATGAAGAAGCTGGTGATGGTACAACTACTGCAACTATTTTAGCTCAAGCTATTGTTAAAGAAGGTATTAAGTATGTTACTGCTGGCATGAATCCAATGGATGTGAAAAGAGGAATTGATGCAGCTGTAGAAAATGTTAAAGAAAATTTAATTTCTTCTGCAAAAAAAGTTAAAGATAGTGATGAGATTGCTCAAGTAGGAACGATATCTTCTAATGGTGATAAAGAGATAGGATCAATGATTGCAAAAGCTATGCAAAAAGTTGGTAATGAAGGTGTAATTACCGTTGAAGAAGCAAAAGGAATTGATACTGAACTTGATGTTGTTGAAGGTATGCAATTTGATAGAGGTTACTTATCTCCATACTTTATTACTAACAGTGATAAAATGACAACTGAGTTAGATAATCCTTATATCTTATTACATGAAAGTAAATTAACTAACTTGCAACCAATGGTTCCATTATTAGAAGCTGTTGTACAATCAGGTAGACCTTTAATGATTATTTCTGAAGATGTTGAAGGAGAAGCGTTAGCTACTTTAGTTGTAAACAAACTAAGAGGTGGTTTAAAAGTTGTTGCTGTAAAAGCTCCAGGTTTTGGTGATAGAAGAAAAGCTATGCTCGAAGATATTGCTATACTAACTGGTGGCCAAGTAATTTCTCAAGACCTTGGGATTAAACTTGAAAATGTTAAACTTGAAGACCTTGGATCTTGTAAAAAGATTAAAGTTGATAAAGATAACAGCACAATAGTTAGTGGTAGTGGTAAAAAATCAGATATCGCAGCAAGATGTGACTCAATTAAAAAACAAGTTGATGAAACTACATCTGATTACGATAGAGAAAAACTTCAAGAAAGACTTGCTAAATTAGCAGGTGGTGTTGCAGTGATCAAAGTTGGTGGTGCAACTGAAGTTGAAGTTAAAGAAAGAAAAGATAGAGTTGAAGATGCTTTAAATGCAACTAGAGCCGCTGTTGAAGAAGGTATTGTAACAGGTGGTGGATGTGCACTGTTGTATGCTGCTCAAGATCTTGAAAAACTTAAAGTTAAAGGTGAAGATCAAAAAGCAGGTGTAGAACTTGTAAGAAAAGCACTTGAAGCTCCTATTAGACAAATTACTAAAAATGCTGGAGTAGACGGTTCAGTGGTAGTTGGTAAATTGTTAGAGCAAAAGAAAAATTCATATGGTTATGATGCTCAAAGTGAAGAGTATTGCGATATGTTTGCGAAAGGGATCATTGACCCTGTTAAGGTTGTGAGAACTGCTCTACAAGATGCTGCATCAATTTCTGGATTATTAGTAACTACCGAAGCTATGATCGCAGATAAACCAGAAGAAAAAGATGCTGGTGGTGGAATGCCTGGTGGAATGCCTGGTGGAATGGGCGGCATGGGTGGAATGGGCGGAATGGGAATGTAAAAATTCCGACCCAATAAAATTTTCAAAAAGGGCAGTTTTTACTGCCCTTTTTTTTTGCCTGTCTTAAAAATCTTCAATAAAATTTTAATGATGAACTTTAAATATCTAGGTGGTAAAAATTTGTATGCTTAAATATAAAGCTATAATCACTCTAATACTTTTTTGCTTTTTTCAGACTACTCCGTCCATCTCGCTTGAACTAAAAATACCTAAAGATCTTAAAAAACTTGGAGATGTAGTCAAAAAAGAATTAGAAAAAAATAAAGTTAAAAAAAAAAACAAAAAAACTGAAAAAAAAGAAGTTAGTAAAGATAAAATAAGTAATTGTACTGCAAATAATAATTATATTTATTACAAAAATGTTGATAAATATTACTTAAAAGTTGGTCCAGAGGCTTTTTCATCAAATGGTAATAAATTATTTAGTTCATTTAGTTTTTTAGCAAAAAATAATAACAAAAATTATATTGTAGAATATGTTTTTAATCCAAATGGAAATTTAACAGCAACAAAATTGGATACTTGTGAAACAAAAAAGTATAAATGGGCGTATAAGAGCAAAACATATGGGGCTAAGCCTTATTATAAAGATGCTTTTAAAATCTATTTAGGAGATGAGAAAAATAAAAACTTAGAGATGAGTTTTTATTTATCTGGAGCAGATAATTATAAGCATAAAATGATTTATTATCGAAGAGGACAGATTGCGAATTGTTATAATGAGATGAATCCTCAATGTAATAAAAAAATTGCAGAACAAAATATTATTGGATTTCGAGATCTTAAAAATAATTTAACTTTTGAAGAACTAAGAGAAAATTATATAAATAAAGTTACTAAAATTCGAAAAGAACAAGAAGAAAAAAAGAAAGCTGAATTATTAAAGAAACAACAAGAGGAACAAAAAAGAAAAGAAGAAGAAGATCGAAGAAGAAAAGAAGCGGAAGAAAGAAAAAGAAAAAATCAAGAGGCTAGAGAAAAACAATATAAAGCTAAACAAGAATTTGATAACTCTCCTGCAGGACAACTTCAAAACAGTTACTTAGATTATATGATAATTAAAGAACTTCATATTGCTAGAGAAGGATACGCAGTAGTATATGTAAACTCGAAACAAATGAAAGAGGCTAGGAGAAAAATTAAAGAAATTGACAAAAAAATGAAAGAGTTAGGTAATATACCTAATGACATAATATGGAATAAAGCAGAAGAAATATATAATAAAAAGTACAAGTGGTCTATCGATATGGCTAAATCAACTGGTGCCTATACAAAACAATATTCTGGAATTGCCAAACTTAGTTTGATGAGTTTAGATAATATTTATAAAAAAGTAATTGGATCAAAAATGAAGAAAGATTTTTAAAACTTAAATAGTTTCTCTTTAAATTCAAAACTACTTAAAAAAGATATATTTCTAGATATTGATTTAAATTAATTATATTTTGTTGGTTTTTAAAATGAATTTTTGTATTTTTCATCTACTTTAACTACTAATTCTTTTTTTATAGCATCATAAATACTAGGTAATAACTTACTTACTTTATCAATAACGTTAATTGCTTGTGTGTGGGTTGCATATTTTAGATCTGAACTAACAATAGAAGAAATGCATTTAGAATTACAGTCTCCTAATAAAATAGTTTGAGCAATATGACCCACTACTGCTTCATAATATGAATCAGATCTTGAGTTAGGTGTAGAACATGATGACAGAATGATGAAAATAAGAATTAGTTTTTTCATACCCAATCCTAACCCCGCTATTTAGTTAAGTCATCTTTATATATCACAGCATTTGCATCAATAGGAACAATATTTTTTGCAATTCAATACCTAACTCTTTAAACTAAAAATATGTCAAAAAGGTATAGTGGAAAATCATTTAAAGACTCTAGCGTTAGTAAAAAACCAAAATTGAGTCTAAAAGAAAAAAGAAAACAGAAAAAAGAAAAAACTAAAAAATCTTAGGATCTAGCTCTTTTTTTACTATGTTTTTTAAAGCTAAAGTTTTTAGGTCTGCTATTTCTACTTTTAAATTTTTTCTTTCCTTTAAAACCAAAACTTTTTTTCTCTGAGTCTGAAGGTGTATTTTCTGAAGGTTTTCTTTCAAAATACTTTGGATTGTTTGTAAAACCATTTGGTTTTGATTTATTTTTTTTAGCAAAACTTGATTTCCCTTTAAAACCAGAACTTTTTTTCTCTCCATCTCTTGATGGCTTGTCTGATCTACTTTTGCCATAGGATTTTGGCTTATCTCTAAAACTTGATTTCCCTTTAAAACCAAAACTTTTTTTTTCTCCATCTCTTGATGGTTTGTCTCTAAAACTTGATTTTCCTTTAAAACCAAAACTTTTTTTCTCTCCATCTCTTGATGGTTTATCTCTAAAACTTGATTTCCCTTTAAAACCAAAACTTTTTTTTTCTCCATCTCTTGATGGTTTGTCTCTAAAACTTGATTTTCCTTTAAAACCAAAACTTTTTTTCTCTCCATCTCTTGATGGTTTATCTCTAAAACTTGATTTTCCTTTAAAACCAAAACTTTTTTTTTCTCCATCTCTTGATGGTTTATCTCTAAAACTTGAAGATCGATCTTGTCTACCTTTTCCAAAAGATCTTTTTTCATCTCTAGCTTTTCTTTTTTTATTATTAGGTCCCTTACCTCTTCTTTTATTTTTTGAATCTCTTCTTAAACCACTAGGTGCTGGTTTGAAATTTGGATCAATCAACTTATTTATAGAATTCCACATCGATCTATCATCAGGAGTTAAAAAAGTTAATGCAGAGCCTTCAGATCCAGCTCTAGCCGTCCTTCCAATTCTATGAACATAATCTTCTGGAACTTGAGGTAAATCATAATTAATTACATGTTGAATTAGAGGGATATCCAAACCTCTGGCTGCAACATCTGTTGCAATTAAAATTCTCTTTAATCCTTTTCTAAAAGAATTAATAACACGATCTCTTTTGCTTTGACGAAGATCTCCATGAATAGCATCTGCTGAATGTCCCTCTTCTTTAAGTTTTTTAACCATTTTATCAGCACCTCTTTTAGTCTTAACAAAAACTAAAATAGAACCTTTTCTGGCTAAAAATTGATCAATTAATTCATCGTATTTATTTTCTTTAAAAACTTGAAGAGTTTCTTGTTTAATCTTTGCAATTGGTACAGATGTAGCTCCTGTGGAAATTCTTTCTGGTTTATTTAAATATCTATCTGAAATTTTTAAAATATTTTGAGGTAAAGTTGCTGAAAATAATAACGTTTGATGATCTTTTGGAACAAATTTTAAAATCATTTCAATTTGAGGGGTAAAACCCATATCTAACATTCTGTCAGTTTCATCTAAAACCAAATACTTTGTGGCTGATAAATTTAAGCTTTTTCTTTTTAGATGGTCATTAATTCTTCCTGGAGTTCCAACTATTATTCTAGATCTATTACCTAATTGTCTAAGCTGTTTTTGCATCGACTCTCCACCTATAAGCAAAGCTGATTTAATATTTATTTTATCACTTATAATACTTTTAATTGCCTCCATTACTTGAGTAGCCAGTTCTCTAGTAGGACACATAACTAGTGCAAAAGCATTTTTATCTAAAATCAACTTATTAATTAATGGAATGCTGAAGGCTAAAGTTTTTCCCGTTCCTGTTTGCGCTGTTCCTAAAATATCTTTTCCTTCTAAGGCAGCAGGTATTGCCATTCCTTGAATAGGTGTGGGCTTTGTAAAATTCATTTTCTGTAATGAATTTTTTAACGAATCTTCTATTTTAAGTAATTTAAAATTTTCCATTTAATGATTTAGAAGTTTTGATCTTGATTTTATGTTCCTTCTAATTTTATTGGGATATCTATATGTTTTTAAAACAATCACAAGAAATGAATTCTTCATTAAAGTCTATTTGCCAAGTAATTACTGACTTTTTTTAAGTTTTCAAATCAAAGAATTAATGTATAAGAGCCACAATTTATGAGCAATAACATCAGAAACATCACTATCATTGCACACGTTGACCATGGCAAAACAACTATGATCGACAATCTTATGAAACAAAGTGGTTCATTTAGAGATAATGAAGTTGTAGATGAAAGATTAATGGATTCTGGTGAGCTAGAAAAAGAAAGAGGAATTACTATTTTAGCTAAACCCGCATCAATAAATTGGCAAGACTCAAGAGTAAATATTATAGATACACCTGGTCACAGAGATTTTGCTGCAGAAGTGGAGCGTGTATTAAGTATGGCAGATGGCGCATTACTTCTAATTGACTCTGCAGAAGGTGTAATGCCTCAGACAAAATTTGTATTAGCCAAAGCACTTAAACAAGGTTTAAAACCAATCGTAGTAATTAATAAACTAGATAAAGCAGATCAAAGAGCTAATGAAGTATTAGATGAAACTTTTGATTTGTTCGTAAGCTTAGATGCAAATGAAGAACAATTAGATTTCCCAGTTTTATATGCAAGTGGAAGATCAGGCTGGGCAAGCAAAGAAGTTGATGGTCCTAGAGAAAATCTTCACCCACTTTTAGATTTAATAATTGAACATGTTAAACCAGCTGAATTAGATAAAACAAAACCTTTTGCTATGCTATCTACACTTTTATATGCAGATAGTTTCTTAGGAAGAAGTTTGGTTGGTAGAATTTCTCAAGGAACTGCAAAAGCCAATCAACCTATTAAAGCAATAAATCTTAATGGTGAAAAAGTAGACGAAGGTAAATTAACGAAAATTTTCAGATATGAGGGAACAAAAAAAGTTCCAATCGAAATAGGTGAAGCAGGAGATATCGTTGTAATTGCAGGGTTAGAAAAAGCTAATGTTGCTGACACTATTTGTGATCCTGAATTAAATGAGCCAATTCCAGCAACACCAATAGATCCTCCTACTATGTCTATTACAATAAGTGTTAACAGTTCACCTCTAGCAGGTACTGAGGGGAAAAAATTAACAAGCACCCAAATTAGAGATAGATTGCTATCCGAAGCTCAAAATAATGTTGGTATTACTTTTTCTCAAAACGCAAACGTAGATTCTTTTGTGATTAGTGGTCGAGGAGAATTAATGCTTGAAATTTTACTTACACAAATGAGGCGTGAAGGTTTTGAAATGACCGTCAGTCCTCCAAAAGTATTATTTCAAAAAGATGAGGCAGGAAATAAACTAGAACCTATTGAAGAAATAACTGTTGATTTAGACGAAGAATTTTCTTCAAAAATAATTGACTCAATGAATAGAAGAAAAGGTAAACTTTTAGATTTAAAAGATACCGGCAAAGATAAGAAAAGATTAGTTTTCCACGCACCAACGAGAGGCTTAATGGGATACACAAGTAGATTTTTGACTTTAACAAAGGGTACTGGTGTAATTAATAGAATTTTTCATGGATATGGAAAGTTTGAAGGTGAAATGGATGGAAGAAAAAATGGAGCACTAATTTCAATGTCGACAGGAAAAGCAGTAGCATTTGCAATATTTAATCTTCAAGCAAGAGGAGAAATGTTTGTAACTCATAATGATCCTGTATACGAAGGAATGATTGTTGGTTTAACTCCAAAACCTGGTGATATGATAATAAATGTTATGAAAGGTAAACAATTAACAAATATGAGAACTCAAGGAACAGACGAAAATGTTGTGCTTACCCCAGTAAGACAAATGTCAATTGCTGAACAATTAAGTATGTTAAATACTGATGAAGCTTTGGAAATTACCCCTAAGTCACTTAGATTAAGAAAAGCTATTCTTAATCCTCATGATAGAAAAAAAAGTGAAAAATCTGGCGCTGCAGCCTAATTAAACAATCTATTAACTAAAAATAATCCAAGGGCTACGCAAGGTCCAATTCCAAAAGCAAACAACAAAGTTCCAATACCAACTGTACCACCTAGATACCAACCAATTGACATTACAGTAATTTCAAGAACCCCCCTCACTAATGCAATAGGTAGATTAGTTTTTTTTTGAAGACCGATCATCAAACCATCTCTTGGTCCAGCTCCTAAATTTGCAACTAAATAAATTCCTCCTCCTATACCTACGGTCAATACGGCAAAAGCTCCTAACAAAATTTGATGTATATAGGTTTCCGGAGTTGGCACATATCTAATACAAATATCAATTATCAGTCCAATTATTAATGCATTTAAGATAGTTCCAATTCCAGGCTTTTGTTTTAGTGGAAACCAAAATAATAAAACGATAAAACTTATAAAGATTGTTATGACGCCAATAGAAAAACCTATATTCAAATACAAACCTTGAGCCAATACGCTCCACGGAGAAGCACCTGAAGCAGAGACAATTAATAAACCCTCACCTAAACCAAACAAGGTTAATCCAAAACAAAGAAAAAAAAACGTAGATATCTTTGGTTTTAAATTAAGTGGTTTATCTGAACTCCAAGATACGTTTGGAATATTTTTGATTTTTAAAAACATTATTTAATAAATTACTTCTTTTAAACTCAAAGTCTATTAAAGTAGATATTTTATGAAAAAATTTTTACTCTTTATATTTCTATTAACTTATTCATTCAACGCTAGTGCTCATATGGCTCACTATAATAAGTTTAATAAAATAGAGATGGAAATTTTAAGGGATGGTGAAGTTATTGGTTATAATTATTATTTTTTTAAAAAAGACACAGACAATACAACTATCACAAATCAATTAAAATTTACTGTTAAATTATTTGGTGCAACTATTTTTGAAGTTGAGAGTTATGGTGAGGAAAAATATATTAAAGATAAATTAATTTCCTTCAATTCAAAAACTCAACAAAATAAAAAAGATAAATACGTTGAGCTAAAATTAAATGAAGAAAAAAATGAATATGATATTAAAGGATCATCTTACACTGGAAGTGCATCAATCGAAAACGTGATTGGAAATTGGTGGAGTCATAAAATTCTTCAAACAAACTCTCAAATAAGTCCAATTTCTGGAAGTATTAAAGAACAAGTAGTTACTTTTATTGGAAAAGAAAAAATCGAATTATACGGTAAAACTCATGAAGTAGAGCACTTTAAACTAACATCAAAAGACATGTCTATTCCTAAAGACAAAAGATTAAATTTTGATATTTGGTTTGATAAAAAAAATGCCTTAATTCTTAAAGTAGCCTATTCTCGAATGGGAAACTGGGAATATAAAGTTAAAAAATTTGAATAAATTTATTTTATAATTTTTTTGTAAAGATCATTGGCACTTATCCAACCAGCCTCGAGTCTTGGTCCAACAAACCAATCTGCGCACGCTCCTAAATTTAATGAGGAGTTCCAATAACTTTTTATCTTTAATGGATTTGAATTTGATGAATATTTCCAGCCATGATTAAGATAAAATACTATTTTGGTCTTTTTAATGCCCGTAAGATTAAAGAAATGATCAATAAGAGTTTTAGAATTTATATCTTTATTTTCTCTATTTTTATTAATCATCTTATTTGCCCAATTATAGGTACTTTGCAGGGTCCACAAATCTTGATTGCTTTTAAATCTTTTTTTACTATTTTCTTTTGCAGCCCAACCTAAAATTTTATCATCAAATAAATAGCTACTCACATTATTGTTTGTTTTTTTTATTGAAAACATAACTGTAATATTGGCATCCATCTTTACTTTTTTCTTTATGAATGGAGCTTTTATAAATCTTTTTGATAACTTTGACAATTGAGCAAATGGACAAGTTAGAATTAATTTTTCATAAATCTTTTTATTTCCGTCAGAAAAAGTAAGGACCCATTTTTTTTCTTTATAGTCAATTTTTTTTAATTCTGTTTGAAAATAACATTTGATATTTTTTAAAAGATATTTACTAATATCATTGTTCCCTTTTCTACCTATAAGCTTTAAATGATTTTTATTTTGCTTTTTAGCTTTATTTAGAAATAAATGGTTGCCATCCCATTTTTTTAGTATTTTTTTTTTTATTAAAGTATTAACAAACTTTTTAAAAGCTAGACTTTTAGGTGAAATATATTGTGTTCCATGATCAAATCCTTTGGCTTTATCTAATCTTTTAAAAGAAGACCTTCCACCTGGTCCTCTTGCTTTATCAAATAAATCAACCGAATTTTTTTTGCTTAAAAGATTTGCAATGGTTGCGCCCGAAATTCCTGAGCCGATTACACAGTATCTGCTCATTTACCAGCAACGGTCATATTATCAATCATCAAGGTAGGTGAATTAACTGAGTATTTAAATTCCAAGTCATTTGCCAGTGTAATATTTCTAAACATTTCATTAAAATTTCCAGCTATTGTTATTTCATTTACTGGATATTTAAATTCACCATCTTCGACTAAAAAGCCTGTAGCACCTACTGAATAATCACCTGTTACAAGATTTGTTCCATGACCTATTGTTTCAGTAACATATAAAATCCTAGAATGACTTTTTAGCAAATCATCATAATTTATATTTCCATTTTCAAAATAAAGATTGGTACTTCCACCACTTCTTCCATTTGATTTTAAGTTTAATTTTTTTCCATTATAGGTGTCCACTAAATAATTATTCAAAATTCCATTGCCTACTAATTGTAATGTATCTGTTTTAACTCCTTCAGAGTCAAAACACTTTGAACCCATACCTTTAATTAGATCAGGTTTATCAATAATATTAATTGAATTTGAAAAAATTTGTTGGTTTAATTTATCTTTAAGGAACGATGTTCCTCTTGCAATAGATGATGCTGAAATTGCACCCGCGAAAGAGCCTAGAAATCCTTTTGAAATTCTTTTATCAAAAATAATACTTAATTTATCACTACCAATTTTTTTAGGATTAAGTTTTTTTATAGTTTGGTCAGCTGCAATTTTTCCAAGTTCAGAAGGATTAGAAATATCATTTAAATGACATTTACTTGTAAATTCATAGTCTCTTTCCATACTATTTTCGTTTTTTGCAACAGTGACACAAGAAGCAGTAAATGAAGACGATTTGTACCCATTACAAAAACCATCACTATTAGCTAGGATAAAGTTTGATTTATTTTCTGTAAAACCTGACTCTGTATTTATAATTTTTTTATCAATTGAAGCTGTTTCTTCTAGCTCTTTCAAATAATCTATTTTTTTATCATTTTCTATATGAGACTGATCATACAAGTTTAGATCTTTAATATTGTTTGCTAACAAATCTTTATCTGGAAGGGAATTAAATTCATCATCAGGAGTAGTTTTTGTAGTTTCAAAACATTTTTCAATTAATGTTTTTAAATTTTCATCTAATAAATTTGAGGATGTTATTGATGATTTTTTTTTACCTAAATAAGTCTCAATACTTATTGCTAAACTATCAGATCTATTAGACTCATCTAAAACTTTATTTCTAAAACTTACTGTCTCAGAAATTGAATTTCCAACAGTTACACTTGCATCTGTCGACCCAAGTTTTTTGGCAAGATCTAAGCAATAGGATGCCTTTGACTTTAAATACTCTTCATCTTTAATCATGATTTACAGTTTTGTTCCACCTACAGTCATTTTATCAATTAGAATTGAAGGTTGTGCTACACCAACTGGCACACCTTGACCTGCTTTACCGCAAGTTCCAATGCCTGGATCCATCATCATGTCATTTCCGACCATCGATACTTCCTTTAAAATTGAGGGACCATCACCTATTAATGTCGCTCCCTTAATTGGTGAACCAATTTTTCCATTGATTATCTCATAAGCTTCTGTGCAATTAAAAACAAATTTTCCTGATGTAATATCTACTTGTCCTCCTCCAAAACTTACTGCAAATATTCCCTTGTCAACTGACTTAATCATTTCATCTTGAGTTTGTTTTCCACTTAACATCATTGTGTTTCTCATTCTTGGTAGCACAATATGTTTGTAATTTTCTCTTCTACCACTTCCTGTAGATCTAGTATTCATTAACCTTGCATTCAATCTATCTTGCATGAAATTTTTTAAAATTCCATTTTCAATTAAAACTGTTCTTTCGGTGGGTGTTCCCTCATCATCAATAGTTAAACTACCTCTTCTTTTATCTATAGTTCCGTCATCAATAATTGTAACTCCATCACTAGCAACTTTTTCTCCCATTAAATCGTGGAATGCTGATGTTTTTTTTCTATTAAAATCACCTTCTAAACCATGACCGATCGCTTCATGAATTAATATCGCAGGCCAACCAGGACCCAAAACAACTTTCATTTCACCTGCAGGCGCTGGCTTACTATCTAAATTGACTGATGCAATCCTTAATGCCTCTTCACAAACATTTTTCCAATTTTCATTTTTCAGATATTCATCATAAGACTGCCTGCCACCTATTCCATAGACACCTGTTTCTTTTCTGCCATTTTTTTCAAGCATTACAGAAACATTAAACCTAATTAAAGGACGAACGTCTGTTAAAGCTTCGCCACCTGAACGAATTATTTCAATAGATTTTTGCTCACCACTAAAACTAGCCGTCACCTGTTTCACTGTTGAGTCTTTTTTTCGCAAATAATCATTTACTTTATTTAGAACATCTAATTTTGCATCTAATGATTTTTGCTCAATAGGATTAATATCATCATAAAATTTATTATTAGTTTTTGGAATTTCATGATTATAAGTTCCTTTGATTGATTTTAGAGTAGATTGTAGATTTTTTGCAGAATTATTTAATGCATCTTTTGATATTTCATTAGAGTGAGAATAAGCAACTACTTCATTAGAAATTGCTCTAAATCCAAAACCCAGATCTGAACTATAGTTTGAACTTTTAATTTTATTATCATCTAACAAAATTGACTCTGATTTTGAATCTTCAAAATATAATTCACCATCGTCACAATTTTTAAGAGTTTCAGATACAATTTCGTCTACATCTTTTCTCGTTAAGTCTGATTTATCAAAAAAATTACTCATAAAGAGTACATAATAGTTTGTATATAATTTTCAATGGATCATTTTACACATGTACAATTTTTGATCTTACAGATAAAAAATCTTAGATAATGAAAGTATATTTTAATAATTCATGTAAAATTTGTCGGTCTGAAATTAATCTTTACAAAAAAGAGAATATTCAAGAGATCGATTGGGTTGATATTACTAATAATTCAAATGCTGAAAAAGAGACATCTAAAAAAGATAGTGAACTTTTAAGAAGATTACATGTTAAAGATGGAAATAAAATTATTGGAGGGGCAGAAGCTTTTCTTTATGTTTGGAAAAAAATTCCAAAATATAAATTTTTGTATAATTTTTTTAAACTTCCATTAATTTTTCAAATTTTTAAATTTGCTTATGAAATTATTGCTTATTTTTTATATTTAAAAAATAAAAAACAACTTAGAAACTAACTCATAAAAAATAATAAAAATTTACTTAACAAAGACATTGAAGCAATAAACATAATCATTACAACAGAGTACATTAAAGTAATAATCTTATTTTTTTTTCTTCTTAGTCTTACAAACTCTTTGTCATCCAAATCTGAAATATCTCTTTCACCAACTACATGATAATCATAACTCCAGCGCCATGTAGAGTTTCCAAGTCTTGAGTCTAAATTGTTAAAATAAGTTATCCAAGCAAGAATATACCTTAGGATTAGGTATAGGACTAACATTGTAATTGTTCCAAAAAACATTTTAGATATTACTTAATTTAATTAGATTATTTAATTGTTATTTTTTGCTCTTTTTCTTGCAATAAGCTGTGTTAGGGAATCTACCATCGTATCTGACGCTTTAAATATTTCATTATTTTTAAATTCATGAGAAATATTTTTTTCAGGGTTAGTCTTATCCTCAATAACTATTCCCTCATCTGGAGAATTATTTTTGATATAGATTAATAATAACCATTCTTCATCAGAAGACTCATCCCATTTAACAAAAATTTCTCCTGTCTCAAATCTTTTATCAATACATCTAAAGATAGACATATGTCTTGTGATATGTCTTTTATTTAACTGAAATACTAAACTACTTGCGCTTCGATAAAAGCTTTCAAGTGCAAATTCTATTTTTTGTCTTGCTATAGTATATTCTTTTTCTTTTTGTAGTAACGTTTCTCTGTCTTCATTGCCTTGTATTTTTACACCAAGCGCTTCTACTCTTTCTCTTATTTTCTGATCTCTAATTATTCGGTATTTTTCTTTTAACTTTTCTATTCTTTGTTGAAGGCCAGCATAATCATCTCTTTTTTCTCTAAGTGATATTTTTTCAAGTTTTTCTAACTCTTTAACTTCTCTAATTCTAAATTTTTCAATTTGTTTTTCTAATCTTAATTGTTTTAAAAATTGCTTTTGTTTTTCAGCTTGTTCTATTCTTAATAATGCTTGTTCCTTTCTAAGAAAAATTTTTATATCTTTTGCTCTTTGTCTATCTAGCTTAATTTCCTCTTTTAAAGCTTGTTCTTGCAGCTTAATCTTTAATTCTTCGTGTTTTTGTTTTTCATTTTCAAGATTAATTTTCTCCAGTCTTTCTTTTTCTGATTTTTCTAATTTAAGTCTTCTAGCTTCTTCTTTTTGAGTCTCTTTATATTCAAAAATTGTATTAGCTATTTTATC
>JAOHJV010000009.1 GCA_028100865.1 Candidatus Pelagibacter sp.
AAATTATGTCCACATGTTACAATCGTTTAAGTATAATTGAGAAAAAAAATTATAATTTTTCTATATTTCCGTTAATCAGAAATATTACAAGATATACTTATCCGGATACTGTAAGTGCTAAAAACAGACTTGAAAGAGCTAATAAAATTAAATTTATAAAAGATAAAGTAGTCAAAATTATTAAAAATAAAAATATATTAATTTTAAAAACAAATAATAAAAAATCTATAAAAGGTGATATCGTAATTAATGTTTCTGGTCCTGTAAATGTTGTAGAAGCTAAAAATGAAATTAAATTTATTCCATCTTTAAGAAGTATGACAAAAAAATATAATGAAAGAGGGTTTTCAACAAATATGAATTTTATGTTAGAGAATGGGCTGTACCTGCCAGGAACATTGTCAAATAATTTTAACCCTGGGAGAGAAACAATTATTAAAGCAATTACTAAAAATTCATATAAAGTTGCTAAAAATATTATAGAAAAAATATAATAATAAGCTTAAATATTGAATATATAATAAGGAATTTAAAAATTCTTTTCTTGAATATTTTTCAAAGGTTGTTATTTCAATTTAGAACAATTCATAATGAATATAGATCAATTATCGTGGCAAAAGTTTTTTAAAAATAGCCAAGGCAGAAAATCGATACCTAAAAAATTAAATGATTTTAATAGATTAGTTGCGCACACTAAAAATTTTTTCATAATATCAGGATATGGAGCATTCACGCCTGGTTATTTGTTAATAATATCAAAAGATTTTCTTCCATCTTTTGGCCTTGTTGAAGACAATCAGTTAAATGAACTTAATTTTATAATAAAACTTATAAAAGATACAATTGCTCTAGAAATTAATAGAAACTCTGTTGTATTTGAACATGGCATGTGTGCTTGTATTGGAGGTCTTGATAGAGCTCATATTCACATAATGAGTGTTCCAAAAAAAACGAGCAAAAATAATATTAAAGAAGCAATCAACCAAACACTGTATAATCGTAAAGCTGGAATTGAATATATTGAGTATAAGAATTATAAACTTCAAAATATTCATGATATTAGTCATATTTATGATGACTTAATCGCAAAAAAAGAAAAAAATAGTGATTTTAAGATATTTGGAAAACTTTTAAAAATAAAAGATATTAAAAATTTGGCAGTCAATAATTGGCCCTCTATAACTCAAGAACATATTAAGAAAGGTGGGCATTATGTTTATTTTAAAAGTGATTTTGATGATTCTTCATTTTTGACAACTAAAAATTTTGAGACACAATTTGGTAGAGAAACAGTTTATCAAAATGAATTGATTGTTAACAATCAATTTAAAAATAAAGTTAAAAGATTAATGAATAAAAATCCAAACTTAAATGTATGGCAATGGCAACACTACACTTTTGAAAAAGAAGTTTTAGATTCTATGAAGATGGCTAAGACTGGAATAATTAAACTAAAAAAAAAATATACGAATGAATTTAATGAGTTTAATTTAAGAGTTATTTAGAAATGATAAAATTAGGTTTGTGTTCCAAATATTTTAAATTATACCCAAGTCTATAATTTAGAGCAAATATTACAGCATTAGCAATTAATTTTGGCAGTTTGTTCTTCTTAAAATAAAACACTCAGACTTTAATTGCATTAAATATATTTATTATGTCACCATCTTTTATATTCCCTATGGCTATCTTTCTAAAAATGTAGTGAATTTATTGTTAATAATTAAGATTTTTGTTAAAAAAATACTTTTTAATTTCAGATAAACTAAATAATATATTTTATACTTAAAATGATTTTTGACTTTATTAAATCTTTAAAAGACTTGATTGAATTCATAAAATTGGACAAAAATAAAAAAGACTATGTTATTTTTTCTGAATCAATTTCCTATAGATATCATTTCCTTGATTTAATTTTAAACTTAAAAAAAAAAGGAATTGAAAATATTATAATAATTGTGTCTGATAAAAGGGATGAAATTTTTTTTAATAAATTAATTAAATGTTATTACATAAAAAATTATTTATTATTAAGCTTGCTATTCAATACCCTTGAATGCAAATTTATGATAATGACGCTAATTGATTTAGGCTATCATTTTCAAAAATCAAAAAATTGTCAATATTATGTTTATTTTTTTCACGGTCTTGCAAGCACTCATCAAATATATACAAAAACTGCATTTAAAAATTATGACATAATATTTAGTAATGGTAGCTATCAATTCAATGAGCTAAGATATGCAGAGGAAAAATTTAAATTTCCAAAAAAAAATATAATAAATACTGGTTATTTTTATTTAGATTATTTAAGTAGAACAGCCAATTTAGAAAAAAGTAAAAGTAGAAATATATTATTTGCTCCTTCATGGAATTATAATAAAAAAAATTTATTTGATGATTATGCAATTAATTTAATAAAAGAACTGTTATCAAATAAATTTTCAGTAACATTTAGACCTCATCCAGAACATTATAAAAGATCAGGTAAGACTATAAAAAAAATAAAAGATTTATTTATAAATAATTTAAATTTTAGTTTTGACTACAATGTATCTAATCTAGATTCTTTAGAAAAAGCTAAAATTTTAATTACTGACAATTCAGCTATAGTATTTGAGTTTTTATTAATTTTTAAAAAACCATTAATATATATTAATTATGAGGATAAAATTCATAATGTTGAAAGAGATAGAATACCTTTAAAGACAATTGAAGAGACATTTAAAGAAAAATTTGGAAATATACTTCATGTAAATAATATTGATAAATTATGCTCTCTTTGTGAAGAGCTAGTTGATAAGAATATATCACCAAGTAATATAGATATGTTTAAAGATAAATATATTTCAAATGTAGGAAAATCTGCAGAATATGCTGCTAATTATTTGATTAAAAAATCCTAAGGCCAAACTCTGGCTGTATTGATTATAAACAATTTGAAAAGTATCCACAGTTTTTCTGAATTCATTTATTCTGGATTAATCTCTAAAATTTATAAATTCAATTGGAAGACCAATATCAATCGTCTTGATTGCAGCTATCGCATCTTGTAGATCATCTCGTTTTTTTCCATCTACACGTAATTCTTCTCCTTGGATTTTGATTTGAATTTTAAGTTTGAGTTTTTTTATATCTCCAATAATTTTTTTTGCATTTTCTTGGCTTATTCCTTCTTTTAACTCACTAACTTGTCGAATACTTCCACCTGATGCACTTTCTGAGTTTTTGGTACTCAAAACACGTGGATCAACTTTTCTTCTTATAAGATGGGTTTCTAAAAGTTCATTTACTTGTTTAAGTTTTAATTCATCAGTAGCTATTGTTGTGATGGTTTTATCTTTTCTTTCGATTGATATATTGAGCCCCTTAAAATCATATCGATTACTAATTTCTCTTAAGCAATTAGCTAGAGCATTATCAAATTCTTGATAGTTAACTTTACTGATTACATCAAATGAAGGCATAATTTTTTTTTAATCAATATTATAATATATTTTTTATTAAAATAAATTAAAGATAAGATAATCATTGAAAATGAAAAAAATTAGAATTCATATTAGAAATAACCATTGGAAAGAGGGTTTTTTACCCTGTGATCTAGAAGGTGAAAAACATAGTACAATTACTAAAAATGAATTTGAAAATGGACTTAGTCAATATCCGGAAATTAAAGATAAGATAGAATATCTAGTGGATTGGGATGAAGATAATTATATCTCTTCAATGAAAGAAGCACATGTTTTGTTAGGTTGGCAATTTCCTACGAATAATATTAGAGTAATTGCACCAAATCTTAAATGGATCCATGTTAGTTCAGCAGGTGTTAATCATTTATCTCCATTTGATTGGATGAAAGATGATTTAATTTTAACTAATAGTAGTGGAGTACATTCAAAAAAAGCAGGAGAGTTTGGTTTAATGAGTATTTTAATGCTTCAAAACCAAATGACGAAAATTGTTACTAACCAAAAAAATAAAGAATTTGTTACTTTGCTTAGTAAACCCATTGAAGGTTTTAAAGTTGTGGTAGTTGGAACAGGCTCTCTTGGTGGCTCAATGATAAAACATATTAACAAACTTGGAACTGAAGTAATTGGAGTTAACCGAAGAGGAAAAAGTGTAGATGGTTGTTCCAAAGTAATTACTTTTGATAAAATTGATGAAGTGTTACCTACTGCTGATTTTTTATATCTTGCTGTTCCTGAAACAGAGGAAACCAAAGGATTAATAAATAAAGAGAGACTGGATAGTCTTAAACCTACATGTGGAATTGTTAATATTGGAAGACAATCTGTTTTAGATTATGAAGCTTTAAGAGTTAAACTAGAGAAAAATGAAATAGCTGGTGCTATTTTAGATGTGTTTTCGCATGAACCTATTCCAAAAAACTCTACTTTTTGGGACACACCAAATTTAATTATTACGCCACATATCTCCTCAGATACTCAAGGCAACTATATTGAGATGGTATTAAAAATATTTTTTAAAAACCTTAAACTGTTTATAGAAAATAAGCAGCTAATTAATCAAATTGATAGAAACCTAGGTTATTAGAAAGCAATATATAGATAATTTGTTTTATAACTTAAATTTAAAAATTAAAAGTTAGAAGGTTTATTATCTTCATTAACTACTTCTACAACTGGTTTAATTGGTTCTTCAATCGGTTCAGTCGATGGGTTTAACTCAATACCAGCTGGTGTAATTGATTGAGGCATTGCAACAAATTGAGAGTCTGGATTTTCAACAACAGGTCTAACTCTAGATCTGTAAACTCCATAGATACCAATTAGTGAATGAAAAAATAATAAAAAAATAAAAAATCCATTAGGACCAACCATACCCATAAATATTGAACATAGAAAAGGTCCACCCATAGCCCCCATTCCAAATGTAAACTGCAAACTAGCTCCAGCAGCAACAAATTTTTCTTTTGGAATAAAGTCATTAGTGTGAGCTAAAATTAAAGAAAACATTGGAAGGCTACAAAAAGAAAATAAAATTAAAAAAACATAAAACCAAAACTTACTTGTCGCTAAATCACCAGGTAAATACATTTGTCGTGAAGATAAAATTGCGCATAATGCAAAAAAAGCTGCAGCAAACGTTACGATAATAATAACTTTTCTTCTATCAAACATGTCTGACAATTTTCCAATTGGCCATTGTGATATTGCACCAGAAATTGCGAGCATAAATGTAACTAATGAAATTTGAAAAATAGAAAAGTTCATTGTTGTTGCATACACAGCAAGTAAAGTGAATAATGCAGATTGTATTGTTCCATAAAAAAATGAACTAACCATTCCAAATGGAGATGAGATAAATACCTCTTGTAAAGACATCTTTGCTATTTTTTTAAATGTTGGAGCTTTTCTTTTTGTAAGTAAAATTGGTATGAGAGCAGCTGAAGTTATAACTGAAATCAATATAAAGGGTTCAAAGTTAAGTGGATCACTAAAGTTAAGTAAAAACATTCCAAGTCCCATGGCGCCATATAAGATAACCATGTAAACTGATAAAACACTTCCTCTATTCTTGTTACTTGCTCGATCATTCAACCAACTTTCGGCAACAGTATAAATAGAAACCATACTAATTCCTGTAAGTACCCTTAGTAAAAACCATACAAACGGACTTACATATACTGCATGAATTAAAACTACCAATGAAGCTATTGATGCAAATGCCGCAAAAACTCTGATGTGTCCTACACGAGAAATAATTTGAGGAATAGTTTTAGCACCAATAAAGTATCCAACAAAATAACCTGACATCATAAATCCAGTTGCAGTTAAACTAAATTCTTCTTTAACAGCTCTAACCCCAAGTAGTGATCCTTGAAATCCATAGGCAAGCATAAGTGCTCCCATTCCTAAAAATAACGCCCACGAATTTTTTAATACTTTTTCCATCTGAATCGGTATCTATTTATGATTTGTGGCTAAATCAAGTTAATTGCAATTCAAGAACTATGATTTTTTAAGCTTAAGATACGAGTGAATTGCAATAGTTAAAATGATAATTGAACCTCCTTGTATTGTCTCTAGGCTAGGCTGTTCTTTAATCACCATCCACACCCAAAAAGGTCCTATGATTGTCTCTAATAAGAAGAATAAATTTACCTCTTCAGCAGGGATAAATCTTGGAGCAATAGTTACTAACACAAAAGGAATAGCAACACACATTACACACATTAAAGGTACAATTATTAAATCTGTACCTACTAGAGAAAAACTATCTACGAAAAAAAAAGCAAAAACTGCAACACAAAGTTTACCAATTACAGCAGATGGAACTAAATCTCTATTCTTGGCATATCTTGCAATAACAGCGTTACAAGCAAGACCAAAAGCAGTAATTAAACCAAATAAATCTCCATAAAGATTACCCATCTCCATTGAATCGTGAAAAATATAAGTCACAGAAATTAAAGTTATTATTATAGCAATCCAAGTTTTTTGGTCAGGCACTTCTTTTAAAAAAATGCTGCCTAATATAGCTGACAACATTGGTGCCATTGCAATCATTACCAAAGTATTAGCTACGTTAGTATTTTGAATAGATATTATGAAAGTAATATTACAGATAGAAAAACTTATAACGTAAAAAATACCAGGATATCCAATACATACTAAAGCTTTTAAGAGATTATTTTTATAAAAAAAAATAAGTCCAATAAGCACAACTACAAAAGGGATTGCACCTCTATAAAAAAGCATTCCCCAGGTTTCAATATTAGAAAGTCTAATAAATATAGAGTCTGGAGTTATTAGCATTACAGCAACAAACGCTAATAAAGATCCTTTATGTTGGTTTGATAAATTTTTCATGCTTTTAATTCTTTCCAAAATATTTTTGCAAGATTAATTCTTGATAAATCATACAATGTTTTTAATCCAGTAGGAGAGGTTACATTAATGTCCCCATTTAATTTCTGATCAATAAAATCAATTCCTGCAAAAAAGATATTTTCTTTTTTAAGATCTTTAGCAATTAATTTTGAAATTTTATTTTCTGTATGAGTTAGTTTGATATTAATTGGTTTTGCTCCTTTACTCATATTACTTAAAAAAGAACCTTGTTTTGGAACTCGAGATATAGCTCCACAAATTTTACCATTTATTAAAAATACTCTTTTATCTCCTTTAGTAATCTTAGGTAAAAATTTTTGACACATAATATGATCATGTTTTTTAATGAATTGATTAATTAATTTTGAATTAAATTTACTTAAAAGATGTATGTCATTTCCGCTATAACTATGGATAGGTTTTAAAATTACTTTTTTATATATTTTAAAAAAGTTTTTAATCTCATTGATATTTTGAGTAAAAATAGTGCTCGGCATATATTTTAGATATTTAACTGAATAAAGTTTTTCAGACACATTTCTTATTGCAGTAGGGTTGTTTAAAATTTTAACTTTATCTTTAATAGTATCTAGAATGTAAGTTGCTGAAATATATTCTAGGTTAAATGGAGGATCTTGACGAATTAGAATAAACTTACATTTTGTAAGATCTAATTTTTGTTTTTTTAATATTTTAAAAAATTTCTTTTTTGAATAGTCAAATTTAATAAAAAATCCTGAAGCTATAACTTTTGAATTAATTACCGATAAATCTTTAGGATCGTAATAAAAGATTTTGTAGTTTTTATTTTGAATCTCGTTTGCAAGAAAAACACTCGTATCTGTAATAGGGTTTAGTTTGGAAGGGTGATTTCCTTGAACAGCAACGATTTTATTTGTCATATAATTCACTTAAATCTTCATTTTTAGAAAATTTACTAATCATATGATCTGCGTTCGTTACTTTGTTATCAATTACTTTTTGTAAGTGATTTAAAAATAAAGTTTCATTTTTCCCACTTTTATTTAAAATATCTCTTTTCTCTAAACCTTTTCTCGATAAATCCAATAGAGCCTTTGCCCAGTAAAGAAGATCTTTGCCCATTAGTTGCGTATTAAAACCTTTTTGAGGAGCTTCAAGATAGGCGTTAATAATTTTATCTTTATCCCAACTTGAAATTACTTCATGAACTTCATCTAAGTTCCCATAGAGCATTCCAACATTAAATGCTGGGCCCGCACATAGGCAATCCCAACCACAAGTATCCATAGATCTAAGTTCAATATATTTTTTAAGTCTATTTTCGGTAAAAATTGTACTTAAGTGAGTGGTTAAATCATTTTCTGATGGTAACCGGTTTTCTATTTCTTCAATTTTACCGTCCATAAAATCTTTAAAGGTATATTTTCTTCCTGAAATATAAGTGTCTTTGTGTTGAATGAATAAAATTGGAAAGTTCATTACGAATTCAGCATATTTTTCAAAATTTAAATTTTCTAAAAATAGTTTTGGTAATCCTCCTCTAGAAGTGCTTTGCCAAACTTTTGATCGATAAGATAAATAACCGCTATCTTTTTTTTCTACTATCGATGAGTTTGCAAATAAAGCAATAGAAATTGGAACAATTGAGTTCACTACTTTAAATTTTTTAATAAAATCTACTTCTGAATTGTAATCAATATTTAATTGAGTTCCACAGGTTCTGTACATCATATCCAAACTAAGCTCGCCACCTAATGGCATATCTTTAGTCATTAATTCGTATCGTTGTTTAGGGTTGTTTGGAATTTCATCCAATTTTGAGATTGGATCAAAACCAGCACTAATAATACTAATATCTAATTTTTTAGTTACTTGTCTTAACTCAAATAAATAATCTTGAGACTCAGCACATGCTTCATGTATATGGTTAAGTTTTTCTCCTGATAATTCTATTTGGTTTCCAGGTTCAAGAGTAATATTTTTACCCCCTTTATTTAATCCAATAATATTATCTTTTTCTAAAATAGGATTCCAGCCAAACTCTAATAAAGCTGCAAACATCTCTTTTATTTTTGAATAATTAATTCTTTTATTATTATGATTATCAAAAAGAAATTTTTCATGCTCAATTCCTATTCTAAAATCGTTTGTCTGTTTGATGCCAGATTTAAAATATTCAATAATTTGTTCTTTAGACTTAATCATGGATAGTTAGATAGTATCTTATTATATAATTTAAAGATAATAATAAGGTGTTTTAGAAAATATTCTTTTAACCATAGGTGAAAATTCATCTAAACTCATACTTTTATAATTTGGATCAAAAGAGGATTGGTCATAATTTTCACAGAAATTAATAGTTGCCTGATAATGCTCATGATCCTTAAATTTATCCCTAGCATTTCTATCTCCACCAAAATGATGAGCGCTGTAATAAGTTTGAAATAATCCATGGTGTTGAATTATCCAGTATGTTTTTTCTGATACGTATGGTCTTAATATTGAAGCAGCATACTGAGAGTGGTTCATTGGAGCTAAATCATCACCAATATCGTGTATCAATGTAGCAACAACCATTTCCTCACTCTCACCATTTTTATAAGCTCGAGTTGCGGCTTGTAACGAATGCTCTAATCTAGTTATTTGATACCCTTCAAGAGTCGATGTTTGTGATGCTAAATATTTTAAAATTCTATCAGCAGTCTGTCTTTCAAAATCTTTTTCATATTTTTCTAATAGTTGGTAATCCTCTTTAGTACCATTTTTCATCTCTGTGAAATTTACTTTTTTCATTTCTAATTATTAGAGGCTGTACTTAGTAAAGATAATTGAGTGATTTTGTTATCGCCAAGTTCATCAATAGGTTTAACAGGGTAGTCCCCAGTGAAATAATGATCAGTTAGTTGAGGATAAGTCTCGTTTCTATTGTCAAAACCAATAGCTTTGTATAATCCATTAAGTGATAAAAATTTTAAAGATTTTGCTCCAATATATTCACAAATTTCATCATTAGTTTTATTAGCTGCCAACAATTCTTTTTTTGTTGGAGTATCAACTCCATAAAAATCAGGATATCTAATTTCAGGACAAGCTATTTTGACATGCACTTCTTTAGCTCCAGCATCATATAGCATCTTAACAATTTTATGCGAAGTTGTGCCTCTAACCAGTGAGTCATCTATTAAAATAATTTTTTTATCTTTAATAGTGGTTTGATTAGCATTTAATTTTAATTTAACACCTAAGCTCCTAATTTTTTGACTAGGTTCAATAAATGTTCTTCCTACATAATGATTTCTTATTAAACCGTGTTCATAATTCATTTTTAAATATTGAGCAAAGCCAAGAGCCGCTGCATTACCGCTATCTGGCACAGGAACAACTATATCTGCCTCTACATCATTTTCTTTTGCAAGTTCAGCTCCAATATTTTTTCTATGCTCGTAAGCTGTTTTTCCATCAAGAATACTGTCTGGTCTTGCAAAATAAATATATTCAAAAACACATGGTCTTACTTTTTTAGGAGGAAAGGGCTTGATACTTTCTAGCTTATCATTTTCAATTAAAACAATTTCTCCATTTTCAACATCTCTTACAAATTTAGCACCAATAATATCTAGCGCACAAGTCTCAGATGCAAGAACATAACTGTTACCTAATTTACCAATTACAAGTGGTCTAATACCGTAAGGGTCTCTAACTCCAATCAATGAATTTTGTGCTAACATAACTAAAGCGTAACCACCTTGAATTTGAAATATAGCATCAACCACTTTATCAATTGTTTTTGTTCTTTTTGATTTTGCAATTAAATGAACAATGGTCTCTGTGTCAGATGTTGAATAAAAAATAGCTCCATCTTCAACCAATTTTTTTCTAAGAGCAATAGAGTTTGTCAAATTTCCATTATGGGCTACTCCAATCCCACCTGCATTTGTATCAGCAAAAAAAGGCTGAATATTTCTTAAAGTATTTTCACCTGTTGTGCTGTATCTGTTATGACCAATAGCGTGATTTCCTATAAGGTTTTTAAGTACTTTTTCTTTATTGAAATTATCACCAACCAATCCAAATCTTTTTTCTGAATAATATTTTTCCCCATCAAAAGTTACTATTCCACAACCTTCTTGACCACGGTGTTGAAGTGCATGAAGACCAAGAGCCGCTAATGCTGAAGCATCCTTTGCATTGCTTACTCCAAATACACCACACTCTTCTTTTAATTTAGGATCAAAGTTCTTCAATTTTTTCTTTAGAATCTTGATATGTTTTTTCATTAGGAAATTCTTTTATCAGATAATTACTACCTTTTTTAAGGTAAGGAAAGACGTATGATTGATCTTTATTTATCGGCCATTTATCGTGATTGTAGACAATGTGAAAACCTGAAAAAATACAAACTGAAATTATATAGGCTCTGATAAAACCAAAAAAGAATCCAAATGTTGTATCTAGTCCACCAATACCAGTATAATTTACAGCTTTACTTATTCCTTTATTAACTAGCAATACTAAGAAAATTACCACCACAAATATAATAATTCCAAGACCAACATCTAAAACATACTCATTCTCAATAATATCTTTAAAATAAGGTTTTACCCTTGGAAATAAAATTAAAGTGATCACATAAGCGAGTAACCACTTAGCCATTGATAAAATACTTAAAACAAATCCTTTTTTATAACAGCTGATAAGAGATAAAATGGTTATTACTAGGTATATAAGGTCAATGATTGATACAGCATCATAAAAATCTTTTAAAGTATCAATCACAAAATTATTTTCCGAAAGGTTTTATTGTTAAAATTAAAGCAGGTAATAGAGTTAAAACGGATATCATTGCAAGTAACATTGCAAGGCCAGTGAACATTCCAAAATAAATTGTTGGAATAAATTTAGATAAAACTAGAATTGAAAAACCAAAGACAATAGTGATGGATGTATTTAATATTGCAACCCCAACTGTTGAGTGACATTTTTTTAAAGTTTTATTGTAGTCTTTAATTTTACTAAACTCTTCCTTAAATCTATAAATATAGTGAATACTATTATCTACTGCTATTCCAATAGTAATCGCTGCAATAGTAATTGTCATCATATCCAAAGGAATTCCAAGCAGACCTATAATTCCTAAGATAAAAAATGCAGCAATAAAGTTTGGAACAATTCCAATTAAGGATAATCTTATATTTCTAAATAAAATTATAAACATTGAAAAAATTCCAACCATTACCAAACCTAAGGTTAAGATTTGTGATTTAAATAAACTTTGAAGTAAATTATTAAATAATATTAAAACTCCTGCTAATTTAAATTCACTTTCATCTAAGCCAATCTCATTTTTGAGATCAAAATTTATTTTGTTAATTAGATCGTTTCTTCTTAAATTTTCTTGTGAGTCAATAATTCTCAAACTTATTCTAGCCTCATTATCTTTAATAGATAAATAGGGATCAATAATTTCTGTTTTGATACTTTCTGGAATTTTAGAATATAAAACTCCCATTTCTAAAGTTCCAAGAGGTTTGTTGTTATTTAGTTGTGTTGCAATATCAATAATTGATGAGAATGATAAAACCTTACCAACTTGAGGAAGACCGTCTAAATAATTATGGACTGAAGCAATTCTGTCAATTTTATCTTTAGTAAACCAATATTTTTCATCATTTCCATCTTCTTCATCACCCCAATCTTCAAATTCATCATCCTCAGTTGATGTTTTTTTCTTCCCTTCTTCTTTTGCTGGAAATTTTAAAATTATTTCAAGGGGAGTTGTGCCTCCTAACTCTTCATCTATAAGTTTCATACCCTTATATATTTCCGTATCTTTATTGAAATAGTTGATAAAACTATTCTCAACTTCAAGTTTACTGATACCAAAAATACTTAAAATGATGACTATTCCTGTTATTCCAAAAATTGTATTTTTATTATTAAGGGAAACTGATCCTAAAAAAGTTGTAATTTTAGATTCTTGTTCTTTTGTGATAGAAATGTTTTTTGTAGGTGCAAAATTTAAAAGGGTGGGGAGCAAAGTAAAAGTTATTATGAATGATGTAATTAAGCCAAATGTCATCATCCATCCAAAATCTATTATAGGTTTAATTCCACTAAAAATTAAAGATAAAAAAGCAAATACAGTTGTAAGCACTGTGTAAATAATAGGCCAAAACATTTTATTAGTAGTTAACGAAATGATCGCAAAATTATTTTTATCTGGAAAATCTTTTCTGAGCTGAAGGAAACGAGTACTCATATGAATATTCATTGCCATTGTTAGGATTAACATTAAGGCGATAAAGTTTGATGAAATTACTGTTACTTTCCAGCCAAGAATTCCAAGTAACCCCATCATAATTACAACTGAGAACAAGCAGCTACTAATTGGAACAATAATCCAAATTAATTTTCTAAAAACAAACCACAAGGTTGCAATTATAAATAGAAGAACCCCTAAACCAAAAACTACAATATCACTTTTTATGAAAGTCATCATGTCATCAGCTATCATTGGAATTCCCCCAAGATAGATTTTACCCACATCTCCATAGCTTTGGATAACTTTTCTAATCTCTATTATGTTTTCATGATTTTGTTTTTTTAATATATCCTTGTAAGCTTCTATTTCGGCTTTTGATAAATTTTCAATGTTATCTAATTTTTTATTTTCTTTGATATTAACGATAATTCCACTCGTATTTCCATTTTCACTAATTACAAAATTTCTAAAAACAGGACTGTTTAGAATTTCTTTAAATCCACGATTCTTATCAACTCCTTCATCTTTTAAAGTTTTAAAGCTCTCCAGTCTTTCTTGTAAGGGAGCGTCTGAATTACTTAAAAGAGGAACATCTAAAAGTGTAATTACACTATGAACCCAATTTAGACTTTGAATTTTATATTTTAAACTTAAAAGATTGTTAATAGAGTTATCAGTTACCATACCTTCATTGGGAGTATAGGTGAGAATTAAAAAGTCTTTTGAACCATATCTATCTGTAACTTCTTTTAAGTATGCTAAATCAGGATCACCCTCTATTAATAGCGTTTCAGAAGATGCATCTAATCTAAAATCCTTTGAATAATAACCAAAACTTAATATCGCAATAATGAGTAAAATAAATACTGTTTTGGGGTTTTTAAGAACTCCATTTTGATAAAATTGAGCTAACATTAGCTCTTTTATATTGGAATTTAATTAATTTGAGTATCTTTAAATTTAGTAAATCTCTCTTCAAACTCAAGAGTTACATTACCTATTGGGCCGTGTCGTTGTTTCCCAATTATAATTTGTGCTAAGTGAGCAACTTCATTCATTTTTGCTTGCCATTCTGCATGTTCAACTGTTGCTTCTCTTGGCTCTTTTCTTGATAAGTAATATCCTTCTCTATAAACAAACATTACAACATCCGCATCTTGCTCAATAGAACCAGACTCTCTTAAATCTGATAGTTGTGGTTTGTGGTCATCTCTTTGCTCAACTTGTCTAGAAAGTTGTGATAATGCTAAAACTGGAACACCAAGTTCTTTAGCAATTGCTTTTAGCCCCTGAGTAATTTGAGAGATCTCTTGTACTCTTCCATCTTTATTAAATGTAGTTCCTCTCATCAGCTGTATATAATCAACAACAACCATATCTAGGCCATGCTGTCTCTTAATTCTTCTTGCTCTGTTACTCATGGCTGCAATACTAATTGCAGGTGTCTCGTCTATAAATAGAGGGAGATCTGCTATATTTTTTGAAGTTTCTAAAAATTTATCAAATTGTTCATCAGAAATTCTTCCACGTCTTATATCATTTGAACTAATTCTTGCTTGTTCAGAAATAATTCTTGTAGACAATTGCTCAGATGACATCTCAAGTGAAAAGAAAGCTATAGAAGATTTTTTACCACTTTCTTGTAATTTGTGAGCTGCATTGAACGCAATGTTTGTTGCAAGTGATGTCTTACCCATTGAAGGACGACCAGCTATAATTACTAAATCTGACTGATGAAGGCCTCCAAGCTTATCATCTAAATCTCTTAGACCTGTTGGAACACCGACAATACCTTCTTCATTTTTATATGCAGCAGATGCCATTTCGATAGTTTGTTTCATAGCAGCATCAAACTTAACAAGATTAGAATTAAAGGAACCTTTTTCTGCTAAATCAAATAAAGATTTTTCTGTGTTTTCAATAATATTTTGTCCAGTAGTATCGAGCTCACTTAATTTTGCACTATCCATTGTTTGTTCAGATATTTTAACTAATTCACGTCTTACAAACATATCATAAATGATTTTTGAATATTCTAATGCCTGACGCACTGATGTAGAAAATTTAGTAATTTTAACTAAATATTCTGGGACATTTAAATCATCTTTTTCATCTTCAAAATAATTTTTTAAAGTAATAGGGTTTGCAAGCATTCCTTTGTAAATTAAAGTATCCACTGCATCAAAAATTTTTTGGTGCATCGGATCATAAAAATTTACACCAGAAATAATTGTGCTAATTTCATCAAAAATTTCGTTGTTCACCAATAGCGACCCAATTACAGCTTGTTCTGCTTCAATATTGTTAGGCAATTCTTTAAATTGATCTTTAACGATGCTTAGATTGTTTTCCATAAATAATAATTTACAGAATTATCTTTTTAATAAAATTACTAATAAAGGCTGGGGAAAAGAATGTATAATTATTGTATCGTATCAGCTGAAGTAACGTTAACTGTAATTTCGGCGTCAACTTCAGAGTGTAAAGAAATTTTTACTTTAAATTTTCCAAGAGACTTGATTTCTTCAATTGGTTGTATCATTGAAGGCTTGATATCAATTTTATTTTCTTCCTGAATTAATTTTGCAATCTCAGTTGGTTTAACAGAACCGTATAATTCATTGTTTTCAGTACTTAGTTTTTTAACACCATACTCTTTACCGTTAATTTGTTCTGAAATTTGTGCAGCCTCTTTTTTCTTTTCACTATCTTTTTTTGATAAATCTGATTTTATTTTTTCAACTTCTAAAATATTTTCCTTTGAAGCATATAGTGCTTTTTTGTTAGCAATTAAAAAGTTTCTCGCATAACCTCTTTTAACCTCTATCACTTCACCGATAGAACCAACTCGTTTTACGTTTTCTAGTAAGATTACTTTCATATTATATTAAAGCTAAATTTCTAGCTCTTTTAATAGATAGAGATAATTCTCTTTGTTTTTTTTGAGAAACATTGGTAATTCTTGAAGGTAAAATTTTTCCATTTTCAGACATATATTTTTTTAAAAGTCTTACATTTTTATAATCTACTGCAGGAGCACCTTTTCCAGATAGTGGACAGGTTTTTTTAAATTTATATTTATTTGGTTGAAAAATACTTAATTTAGCAAAATTGCTTTGTTTACCTTTTTTGTTTCCACTTTGTCTTTTAGGCATAATTAGTTTTTATAACTTTCTTTTTTTTCATCATCATCTCTTTTAGCAAAATAATTAGCCTCAAGATCAAATTTCTTAACTCTAACTGTTAAGTATCTTAATAATTTTTTATCTATAGCTTCATTTTTTTCTAACTCGTCAATTACATTGCCTTTACCTTTAATCTTAAAGTGAATGTAGCTACCTTTTTTATTTTTCTTAATTAGGTAAGATAAGTTTAATAAACCCCAATTTTCAGTTTTAACAATTTCACCTTCATTTTTTTCAACAATTTTAGAATATTTCTCTGTTAATTGCTTAATTTCACTTGGTGAAGTGTCTTGTCTAGCTATGATAGTATGTTCGTATAAATTCATTTAAGTTCTTTAATAAAAAGTGAGGATATACTATTATAAATGTTCAATTACAATAGTTAAAAGAGCAAAATTAATAGTTTTTTTTATATGTTTTCAGTAATTTTTCCAGGTCAAGGTTCACAAATGGTTGGTATGGGAAAAGAATTCTATGACAAGTTTGATCTTGTTAAAAATCTATTTAAAGAAGCTGACGATACACTGAATTTTTCAATGTCTAAGCTTATATTAGAAGGTCCGAAAGATGATTTAGACTTAACAGTAAATACTCAACCAGCAATATTTTTAATCAGCTATTCAATTTATAGCGTGATTAGAAAGGAATTTAATATCAATTTGAGTAAAGCAAAATATTTTGCAGGCCATTCATTAGGTGAATATTCTGCTTTATCTTGTGCGGGTTATCTAAATTTTTCAAATACTTTAAACATTTTAAGAATAAGAGGTGATGCTATGCAAAACTCAGTTCCGAAAGGTGAGGGTGGAATGGTTGCAGTATTAGGTTCGAAAGTTGAAATAATTGAAAAAATTTTGAAAGATAATGAGCAGAATTTAAGCGTTCAAATTGCAAATGATAATTCCGAAGGTCAGATAGTATTAAGTGGTAAAACAGATGATTTAGATAAATTAATTTTGATTTTAAAAGAAAATTCAATTAAAAATATAAAGCTACCAGTAAGCGCACCTTTTCACTGTAATTTAATGAATAAAGCAACAAATATAATGAATGATGAATTAAATAAGCTAAACTTTAATGAAGGTGAAAACAAATTAATCTCAAATGTTACGGCTAATGAAATATCAAATACTGCTGAGCTTAAGGAATTGTTGGTAAAACAAATTGAAAATAGAGTTAGATGGAGAGAGTGTGTGATTAATATGATTAATAGTGACGTAAATCATTTTATTGAAATAGGCCCTGGTAAAGTTTTATCAGGATTGGTCAAAAGAATTAGCAAAGAGGTAAAAATAGATACTATTAATAATCAAGAAGATATTGAAGGTTTAAAGATATGAGCAATTTAGAAAAAAAGAATATCATTGTTACGGGAGCATCAGGTGGAATAGGGCATGCAATAATAAAAAGACTAAGTGAAGCAAAAGCAAATATTTTAGCTTCAGGAACTAGAATTGAAAAATTAGAAGAACTCAAAAAAAATTTTGAAGGTTTAAAGATATTAAAATTTGATATTTCTCAAAGTGATAAAATCGAGGAATTTATTGAAAATGCTACAACTGAATTAGGTGGTAGTTTAGACGGTATAGTCAATAATGCAGGGATTGCAAAAGATAATCTTGCAATTAGAATGAGTTTGGATGAATGGCAAAAAGTTATAAATATAAATCTAACCTCAACTTTCTTAATGAGTAAATTTGCTATTAAAAAAATGCTTAAAAATAAATCTGGAAAAATTGTTAATATTACTTCAGTTGTTGGTCACACAGGAAATTTTGGACAAGCTAACTACACAGCGTCAAAAGCAGGAATAGTCGCTATGTCAAAAAGTCTTGCATTAGAATATGCTAAGAAAAACATCAATATAAATTGTATTTCACCAGGATTTATCAAAACAGCGATGACAGATAAGATTGATGATAAATTTAAAGAGATTATCATATCAAAAATACCTTCAGCTCGTCTTGGTGAGCCAGATGATATTGCAAATGCTGTATTATTTTTAAGTTCGGAGCAATCTAATTATATTAATGGAGAAACATTGCATGTTAACGGGGGCATGTATATGGCTTGACAAAATAGCTTTTTAAACTATTAAGAATTTATAACTAAAAAGGATCAATATGTCAGAAGACGTTTCAAGCAAAGTAAAAAAAATTGTAGCTGATCACTTAGGTATCGATGAAGCAAAAGTAACAGAAGAATCTAGTTTTATAGATGATTTGGGTGCTGACAGCTTAGATACAGTAGAATTAGTGATGGCTTTTGAAGAAGAATTTGGATCTGAAATTTCAGATAGCGAAGCTGAGAAAATTTTAACTGTTGGAGATGCAGTTAAGTTTATCGAAGGAAAAGCGAACTAATATTTTAAATGCCCTCAGAAAATGATGGCGTAATGATTGTTTTATCCTCTCCATCTGGGGCGGGTAAAACCACATTAGTAAAAATGTTATCAAAAATAGATAACTACGAAATCTCTATTTCACATACAACCCGTCAACCAAGGAATAATGAAGAAAATAATAAAGATTATTATTTTGTAAATGAAGAAGAATTCAAAAGATTAATCAATAATCAAGAATTCCTTGAGTATGCAAAAGTATTTAATAATTTTTATGGAACAACTAGAACACCTGTTATCGATAAATTAAATAAAGGTAAAAATGTTTTATTTGATATTGATTGGCAAGGCGCAGACCAGATTAAAAATAAGAAGTTAGATTACAAGCTGATAACATTTTTTATATTACCACCAAGCAAGGAAGTTTTATTTGAAAGATTA